>NZ_JAAVXH010000096.1:0-178334 GCF_012273755.1 Dickeya sp. CFBP 2040 | reverse complement strand
CCGGTTATCGAAATGACCTCTTCGATAACATACAGAATCGGTGGTGCGGTAGTTCAGTCGGTTAGAATACCGGCCTGTCACGCCGGGGGTCGCGGGTTCGAGTCCCGTCCGCACCGCCACCCTATTTAGGGGCGTAGTTCAATTGGTAGAGCACCGGTCTCCAAAACCGGGTGTTGGGAGTTCGAGCCTCTCCGCCCCTGCCAAACTAAAAAACCTTCGCGTTGACGTGAAGGTTTTTTTTTGCGTCTATTAGTTTTCATTTCATATTCTCTGCTTTTGGCAGACATATCTACGATGATTTTCGAGTTATTTGCGACGAAAAAGTGCTTCTGGCTTATCTCTAAAAGGGCAGTATAGGATCGTTGCGGTTCTTAATAACTGGTAATGCCTTGATAGGGTTTGAAGAGTGCAAAAGCTCTTCGCAGACAGTTATATCTGCTGGGAGTGATGGTTAGTGAATGAGATCTGTCGATCTTCCGAAAGCCCATTGGACTTTCAGGCAGATCGCATATTTAAATTGTATAACGGTTTAAGAAACGATGTTCAGTGGGGTTTTCAGTAACTGTTTGATCAATTCCTGTTGATCGCTGTTTTCTAGCCAGACAGCATAACAGGGGCGAACCACAATATTGACCTCCGGAATTAACAGCAATTCGGGATAGTGCTGTGACCACTCACTGGGTAGAAATGCACAACCGCCAATGGTTGACATCAACTGACGTGTCAGATGAGCAGAGGATGTGGTAAGTGAAGGTACTTGATCGCCGGGTAACCAAGGCCCCTCATGTTGATGGAAATCAGCCCCCCATTCCAGTCTGATATACGGTCGTTCTTCCGCGAGAATGCTGTTGGCGGCGGTGAATAAAGATAGGGAAAAATTGCCTAATAACTGACAGGAAAGTTCATCCATCTTCGGAGATTCAGTAGTAATCAGTAAATCCAGCTGACGCTCATGGAGCTGCTTAATCAGTGTTTGCCGTAATGCGATTCTTGCTTCCAACTGTAGCAGCGGACGTTGCTGGTAGAGTTCATTCAACCAGGGTGTCAGGAATGCTTCCCAAAGCGAAGCCGTGGCACCAATCGAAAGCTGACTATGCTGCTGAGAACGTGCGACCTCTTTTTTAGCAATTTGCCAGGTACCGATGAGACTTTCTGCATAAGGCAGCAGACGCTCGCCAGCAGGTGTCAGGCGAATATTATTACGGTGTCTGGTGAATAAATTGGCACCTAGCTGATTTTCCAGTTGCCTGATACGAAAACTCACTGCTGATTGTGTCAGATACAATGATTCGGCTGCCCGACCGAAGTGTCTTGTCCGGCTGACTTCCAGAAAGGTTTTTAGTAAGTCGGTATCCATATTTCCTCCAAAATTTTTTTATCGTCATGATTTAAATGTTTTGTTTTACAGGAAGTCAAGCCTATCTAATACTCCGCGCCATAAACGGCACGACCATATGAGAATTAGGAGCGTGTAAAATGGCGGAAAGCTTCTCAACAACCAGTCGTTTTTTTGATAACAAATTCTATCCACGTGGTTTTTCCCGGCATGGTGACTTTACGATTAAAGAAGCTCAACTGCTGGAGCGTTATGGACAGGCATTTAACGAACTTGATTCGGGCAAGCGTCATCCTGTAACAGAGGAAGAGACTCAGTTTGTCGCTGTATGCCGTGGTGAGCGTGCAGCACAGACCGAATTGGAAAGAATCTGGGCGAAATATACCAGCCGTATTCGCCGTCCTAAACGCTTCCATACGCTGTCTGGCGGTAAGCCGCAAATGGATACGGTGGAAGAGTACACTGAAAGCGATGATTAATCTGAATGGGGCTCCGGCCCCATTTTCATATCTGGTATTGATTATCGAAGGCAAACTCTGTTTCATGCCAGGCTTTTGTGCAGTTGAATCAACAGGCGGTCCATGCAGCGATAGCTGAGTGCTTCTGATAAATGGGCACGGCGAATTTGATCTTCTCCTCCCAGATCTGCAATGGTACGTGAGACTTTTAGTATTCGGTGCCAGGCTCTGACCGAAAGCCCCAATTTACTCATCACTTCTTCCAGATACGCGGCATCTTCATTTTTTAGCCGGCAGTGACTGGCGATATCATCCGATTTCATTTGTGCGTTGATTCTGCCTATACGAGCCAATTGTCGTTTTCTGGCCTCAAATACCCGCTCCCGTACGGTTGCGCTGTCTTCACCGATACGTGTTTGCTGTCGAAGGATACCAGGCGGTAGCAATGGTACTTCGATAGATAAATCAAAACGATCCAGAAAGGGGCCTGAAAGCCGGTTGAGATAGCGCAGAATTTGTTGTGCCGGCATACGGTTATGGATGCCCTGATAATGGCCTGATGGACTGGGATTCATAGCCGCCACCAACTGAAACCGGGCAGGATAACAGACCTTGGCACGGGTACGTGAAATGACTATCTCACCAGACTCCAATGGTTCCCGCAGTGAATCCAACACCCGTCGTTCAAATTCCGGTAGTTCATCCAGAAATAATACGCCATTATGCGCCAACGAGATCTCGCCCGGTTTGGGCAGCACACCTCCACCGACCAGCGCAGTAATCGATGCGGTGTGATGAGGCGAGCGGAATGGTCGTTTACGCCATTGCGACAGACCGGGCTGAATATCAATCAGGCTATTGATGGCGGCGCTCTCCAGTGCTTCGTTGTCATTAAGCTCTGGTAGCAAACCGGGCAGGCGGCTGGCTAGCATGGTTTTGCCGGTTCCTGGTGGGCCAAGCAATAACAAGTTATGTCCACCTGCGGCTGCGATTTCCAGCGCACGTTTAGCTTGTTCCTGACCGATTATCTCTTTCAGGTCTGGTGTCGGCGTATGGGGTGATGTTTGGGGAATAATGTCATTACCGCGCAGTAAGGCTGTTTCACCTTGCAAAAAAGCACAGACTTGCAGCAGATGATTAGCCAGAAGGGTATCACCATGAGGAACCAGCGTAATATCCATTTTGTTGTCTTCCGGCAGAATCAGTCCACGACCTGCTTTTTGTGCTTCCATTGCTGCGGGAATAGCACCATGAACACCTCTCAGGCTACCTGATAGCCCAAGTTCTCCGAGGAATTCATACTGCGTAAGCTTCTCGCCAGCAATCTGTTCTGAGGCCGCCAGAATGGCCAGTGCGATAGGGAGATCATACCGTCCGCCTTCTTTGGGTAGATCCGCCGGAGCCAGATTGACGGTAATCCGCTTGGCCGGAAAGGTAAAACCGCAGTTGATCAACGCACTGCGTACCCGATCTCGTGCTTCCTTGACCGTGGTTTCCGGTAAGCCAACCAGCGTTAGTGCGGGTAAGCCGTTACTGATATGCACTTCAATCGAGACTTCTGGTGCCTGCATACCGATGGTAGCTCGCGTATAGGTCACTGCCAGTGTCATTGTTCGCTCCTCCCTGTGACCTGAACATCATGCCTATCCCGCTGCTTGATCACATCGTAGAGGTGGCCGTTTTGCGAAACGTTGCCAGAAAACAATCTGCTCTTTCAGGCGAAATTCATGAAATTGTGTGCGTGCTTCCGAATGTTGTTAATAAAGAGTTACAAGATGGACGTATTCGCAACAGATTCGTGCCGCTCACGGCATTGCTCGATAGCCGGGATAAGCGTATTTAACAAATATTTAAAATATTATCTGCGATTTTCACATCGCTTCATTTCGTTTCATTGACTGAGACTGCGGCATTGCCTGCCGTCCAGCCTGCTAATGGCATGTAAATGTCTCCACTATCAGGACAGGATAAAAATTATGTTTGGTTGGACTTCTCTACAGCGTAATGCAGCTATTGCCAGCTTTTTAAGCTGGGCACTGGATGCATTTGATTTCTTCGTTCTGGTTTTTCTGCTTAGCGAACTTGCCCACGCGTTTTCCGTAAGCCTGGAACAGGTGACGCTGGCTATTCTGCTGACATTGGCTGTTCGTCCTATCGGGGCACTGTTGTTTGGGCGTTTGGCGGAGCGGTTTGGCCGCAAGCCGATTTTGATGTTGAACATCGTGATGTTCTCGTTGTTTGAACTGTTATCCGCTGCGGCACCGAATATTGCGGTATTTCTGCTGTTGAGGGTGGTTTATGGCGTGGCGATGGGGGGGATCTGGGGCGTTGCGTCTTCACTGGCGATGGAAACCATTCCAGACCGTTCACGCGGATTGATGTCCGGCATTTTCCAGGCCGGATACCCGTTTGGTTATTTGCTGGCGGCAGTGGTCTATGGGGTGTTGTTTGATCAGGTAGGCTGGCGTGGCATGTTTATCATTGGTGCTGTTCCTATCTTGTTGTTGCCGTTTATTTATTTCTGTGTGGAAGAGTCGCCGGTATGGCGGGCAGCCAGGGTGCGCAAGGAAAGTACGGCGTTGTTGCCGGTGTTGAAGACACACTGGAAACTTTGCATTTATCTGGTGGTGTTAATGGCGTCGTTCAATTTCTTCAGCCACGGTACGCAGGACTTGTATCCGGCATTTTTAAAAATTCAGCATGGTTTTGACGCGAAAACCGTCAGCATGATCGCTATCAGCTACAATATTGCTTCGATTATCGGTGGTATTTTTTTTGGAACCTTGTCGGAACGTATTGGCCGGAAGAACGCCATTATGGCAGCTGCGTTACTGGCATTGCCGGTTATTCCGTTGTGGGCGTTTTCACAAGGTCCCTGGACGTTGGGGCTGGGCGCGTTTTTAATTCAGTTCATGGTGCAAGGTGCCTGGGGGGTCATTCCGACCTTCCTGAATGAATTGGTACCGAGTAATACGCGTGCGGTGCTCCCCGGTTTTGTCTATCAACTTGGCAACCTTATTGCGTCGGTCAACGCTACGTTACAGGCGAGCATTGCTGAAGCGCACAACCATAACTATGCGCTGGCGATGGCGATTGTGGCGGGAGTAGTGGCGATTGTGATTGCGGTGCTGGCGGCATTTTCTGATAGTCGTTGGGCGGCAAAAAAACATGATGTGGGTGCTTCACAGGTTAGTGCATGAATAATAAGTTATTTTGTGAGGCTGATTAATTTGCTGGCCACATGACGATGGAAAAAAGAGTTGTCACAGTGCGGATTACTGTGATAACTCTGTAGGTATTCGTTCGACAGTAGATTAATGAACAACCTGAAATGAAAGCCTTAACTCTGGTGATTAGCCTAGTCGTGATTAGCGTGGTGGTGATTATTATTCCACCGTGCGGGGCTGCACTTCGACGAAGAAAGGCTTGAAAATCAAGGCCGGATTCAAGAAAACCCCCGCACCGAAAGGTCGGGGGTTTTCTTTTATGGCCCGGTAACCGCAACAAGGGAGCAGAACATGTTGAGTAGCATAAAATGCTGTTTTCCTCAGATTGAGTTGGGGAAATAACTATGAATGGTGCGCAGTGGGTGGTGCAAGCGTTGCGGGCTCAGGGAGTGGAAACGGTATTCGGTTATCCCGGTGGCGCTATTATGCCGGTCTATGATGCGTTATATGATGGCGGCGTGGAACACCTGCTCTGTCGCCATGAACAAGGGGCAGCGATGGCCGCCATCGGTTATGCCCGTTCTACCGGTAAAGTCGGAGTTTGTATTGCGACCTCCGGCCCTGGTGCCACCAATCTGATTACCGGGCTGGCAGATGCCCTGCTGGATTCGGTGCCTATTGTGGCGATTACCGGCCAGGTCGGTTCAGCGTTGATCGGGACTGATGCTTTTCAGGAGATCGATGTGCTTGGCTTGTCGCTGGCCTGCACTAAGCACAGTTTTTTGGTGGACTCTATCGAGTCATTACCGGAAATCATGGCCGAAGCCTTTGCTGTGGCGCGTAGCGGTCGCCCTGGTCCGGTGCTGATTGATATTCCCAAGGATATCCAGTTGGCGGAAGGGGATTTTTCTCCCTGTTTTATGCCGGTGGATGACGTTATGCCATTTTCGCCCCAACAGGTCACAGAGGCGCGGGCGATGCTGGCGCAGGCGAAAAGACCGGTACTGTATGTCGGCGGCGGCGTGGGCATGGCGCAGGCGGTTCCGGCGCTGCGCACCTTTATCGAGACGACTCACATCCCTGCGGTAGTGACTCTCAAAGGGTTGGGCGCGGTGGAGAAAGACAACCCTTACTATCTTGGCATGATCGGTATGCACGGTACCCGTGCTGCGAACCTGCTGGTGCAGGAGTGCGATTTATTAGTTGCCGTTGGCGCGCGCTTTGATGATCGCGTAACGGGCAAGTTGAGTGCGTTTGCGCCACACGCCAGTGTGATCCACATGGATATCGACCCGGCTGAACTGAACAAACTGCGGCAGGCGCATGTGGCGTTGTGCGGTGATCTGAATCAATTGTTGCCGGCATTGCAGCAACCCTTGAATATTGCCGACTGGCGTCGGCAAGCTGCGATGATGAAAGCGGAATATGAATGGCGCTATGATCATCCCGGTGAGGCTATTTATGCGCCGGCGCTGCTGCGTACGCTGGCGGATCGTATGCCTGCTGAAACAGTGGTCACCACTGATGTCGGTCAGCATCAGATGTGGGCCGCTCAGCATATGCACTTCACCCGCCCGGAAAATTTCATCACCTCAAGCGGTCTGGGCACCATGGGGTTTGGCGTGCCGGCAGCGGTCGGCGCGCAGGTAGCGCGTCCTGACAATACCGTAATTTGTATTTCGGGTGACGGCTCGTTCATGATGAATGTGCAGGAGCTTGGCACCATCAAGCGAAAACGCCTGCCGCTGAAGATAGTCTTGCTGGATAATCAGCGATTGGGGATGGTTCGACAATGGCAACAACTGTTTTTTGACGAACGTTATAGTGAAACCAACCTCTCTGATAACCCTGATTTCCTGATACTGGCCAGTGCGTTCGGCATTCCCGGCCAGCATATCACCCGTAAAGACCAGATTGACTCTGCCCTGGATGCATTGCTGAACAGCGAAGGCCCTTATCTGCTGCATGTTTCCATCGATGAGAATGAGAATGTCTGGCCGCTGGTGCCGCCGGGTGCCGGTAATGAAACGATGCTGGATAAAACAGAATAATGGCAGGAGACTTTCCCATGACGCATCATCAGCTTTCCATTCAGGCACGCTATCGACCGGAAGTTCTGGAGCGCGTATTGCGCGTCACCCGTCACCGCGGTTTTCAGGTTTGTGCCATGAATGTGACGCAGGAATTAAACGGTGATCAGGTACAGATTGATATGACCGTTGCCAGCCACCGATCCGTAGATTTATTGTCAACCCAATTAAGCAAACTGCTGGACATTGCCTGTGTGGAGATCCAGCCGCTGACATCACAACAAATACGTGCCTGAAGGTATCGATTAAGGAAAGTTAATAATGACAAAAAAAGCAGACTATATCTGGTTTAACGGCGAAATGGTTCCCTGGGCGGACGCCAAAGTTCATGTTATGTCCCATGCGCTACACTACGGTACGTCAGTGTTTGAAGGGGTGCGTTGCTATAACTCCCACAAAGGGCCGGTAGTGTTCCGCCATCGTGAACATATGCAGCGCCTGCATGATTCGGCCAAGATTTATCGGATGCCGCTGTCCTATTCTGTGGATGAGTTAATGGAAGCGTGCCGTGAAACGCTGCGTCGCAACAAACTAACCAGCGCCTATATCCGTCCGCTGGTATTTGTTGGCGATGTGGGCATGGGGGTTAACCCACCGGCTGGCTACAAGACTGATGTGATTATCGCGGCGTTCCCGTGGGGGGCATATCTGGGCGAAGAAGCGTTGGATCAGGGAATTGACGCTATGGTGTCGTCCTGGAATCGCGCGGCGGCCAATACTATTCCGACTGCGGCCAAAGCGGGCGGTAATTATCTCTCCTCCTTGTTGGTGGGCAGCGAAGCGCGTCGTCATGGCTATCAGGAAGGGATCGCGCTGGATGTGAATGGTTATGTCTCTGAAGGTGCGGGTGAAAACCTGTTTGAAGTAAAAGATGGCGTGATTTTCACTCCGCCATTTACTTCCGCTGCGCTGCCGGGCATTACCCGTGACGCCATTATCAAGCTGGCGAAGGACAAAGGGTTTGAAGTCCGCGAGCAGGTATTGTCGCGTGAATCGCTGTATCTGGCGGATGAAGTGTTTATGTCCGGTACGGCAGCGGAAATCACGCCAGTTCGCAGCGTGGATGGCATTCAGGTCGGCATCGGCAAGTGTGGTCCGGTCACCAAACAGTTACAGCAGGCGTTCTTTGGCCTGTTCACCGGTGAGACGCAAGACAAGTGGGGTTGGCTGGACCCGGTAAACCCGTAATCAAGCAAAGACAAACTTTTTTCCGGTAGCGATACGCCGCCGGCTACCTGTTTAAACTGGAGTAATCAGAGTATGCCTAAGTACCGTTCAGCCACTACCACGCATGGTCGTAACATGGCTGGAGCGCGAGCCCTGTGGCGCGCCACAGGGATGACCGACGCCGATTTCGGCAAGCCTATCATCGCGGTAGTGAACTCGTTCACGCAATTCGTACCGGGACACGTGCACCTGCGCGATCTCGGCAAACTGGTCGCCGAGCAGATTGAAGCAGCCGGCGGCGTTGCTAAAGAATTCAATACTATCGCGGTGGATGACGGCATCGCCATGGGGCATGGCGGTATGTTGTACTCGCTGCCTTCCCGCGAGCTGATCGCCGACTCAGTGGAATACATGGTCAACGCGCATTGTGCGGATGCGATGGTGTGTATCTCCAACTGTGACAAAATCACCCCAGGAATGCTGATGGCGGCACTGCGTCTTAACATTCCGGCAATTTTTGTTTCCGGTGGACCGATGGAAGCCGGGAAAACCAAGCTGTCTGACCAAATCATCAAGCTGGATCTGATCGATGCCATGATTCAGGGTGCGAATCCGAAGGTCAGCGATGAGGATAGCGCCCAGATTGAGCGCTCCGCCTGCCCGACCTGTGGTTCCTGCTCCGGTATGTTCACTGCCAACTCCATGAACTGCCTGACTGAGGCATTGGGGCTGTCGCAGCCGGGTAACGGCTCGCTGCTGGCGACCCATGCTGATCGCAAAGAGTTGTTTATCAATGCCGGTAAGCGCATCGTCGGTCTGGCGAAACAGTATTACGAGCAAGACGACGCCAGCGTGCTGCCACGCAACATTGCCTCCAAAGCGGCGTTTGAAAACGCCATGACGCTGGATATTGCGATGGGCGGTTCTACCAATACGGTGCTGCACCTGCTGGCGGCGGCGCAGGAGGGTGAAGTGGATTTCACCATGGCGGATATTGACCGTCTGTCACGTCAGGTGCCACACCTGTGTAAAGTGGCGCCAAGCACCCAAAAATACCATATGGAAGATGTGCACCGTGCTGGCGGCGTGATTGGTATTCTCGGTGAGTTGGATCGCGCCGGTCTGCTGAATCAGAACGTGAAAAACGTGCTGGGCTTGACGCTGCCGGAAACGTTGTCGGCCTATGACGTGATGCTGACACAGGATGAGGCGGTGAAAAAGATGTTTGCTGCTGGCCCGGCAGGTATTCGCACCACGCAGGCGTTCTCACAGGATTGCCGGTGGGATTCGCTGGACACTGACCGTCAGGCTGGCTGTATCCGCTCCCGTGAACACGCTTACAGTCAGGACGGCGGTCTGGCGGTGCTGTACGGCAATCTGGCCGAAGACGGCTGTATCGTGAAAACCGCTGGCGTAGACGAAGGCAGCCTGGTGTTCCGTGGTCCAGCCAGGGTGTATGAAAGCCAGGATGATGCGGTAGAAGCGATTCTGGGCGGCGGGGTGCAGGCTGGCGACGTGGTGGTGATTCGCTACGAAGGTCCGAAAGGCGGCCCTGGTATGCAGGAAATGCTCTATCCGACCAGCTTCCTGAAATCGATGGGGTTGGGAAAAGCCTGTGCGCTGATTACCGATGGCCGCTTCTCCGGTGGTACTTCCGGGTTGTCCATCGGCCATGCGTCGCCGGAAGCAGCCAACGGCGGCACCATCGGTCTGGTGCAGGATGGCGACATGATTGCCATCGACATTCCCAAACGCAGCATCGCGCTGGAAGTAAGTGACAGCGAGCTTGCGGGCCGTCGTGAGCAGGAACTGGCGCGTGGCGATGCCGCCTGGACGCCGAAAAACCGTGACCGGCAGGTTTCCTTTGCGCTGCGCGCTTACGCCAGCCTGGCGACCAGTGCGGATAAAGGCGCGGTGCGGGACAAGAGCAAGCTGGGGGGCTAAACGCCATGGCAGTATCACTCCCTCTTCCTGCCGAACCCGGCGGAGCAGAGTATCTGCGCGCGATATTGCGTGCGCCGGTGTACGAAGTGGCGCAAGTTACGCCGCTTGAGCGGATGGATAAACTCTCCTCGCGGCTTGGCAACGTTATTCTGGTGAAGCGTGAAGATCGCCAACCGGTGCATAGCTTCAAGCTGCGTGGCGCTTACGCCATGATGGCGAGCCTCAGTGACGAGCAGAAATTGCACGGTGTGGTAACGGCTTCAGCTGGTAACCACGCGCAAGGTGTGGCGTTGTCCGCCAGTCGCCTCGGTATACGGGCGTTGATCGTGATGCCGGTCGCCACGGCGGACATCAAAGTGGATGCCGTGCGCGGTCTTGGCGGAGAGGTGCTGCTGCACGGGGCTAACTTTGATGAGGCCAAAGCCAAAGCCATTGAACTGTCGCAACAGCAGCAGATGACCTTTGTGCCGCCGTTCGACCACCCGGCAGTGATTGCCGGTCAGGGCACGCTGGCAATGGAACTGCTGCAACAGGATGCGCATCTGGACCGTGTATTTGTGCCGGTGGGCGGCGGCGGCCTGGCGGCGGGCGTGGCGGTGTTGATAAAACAACTGATGCCGCAGATCCAGGTGATCGGCGTTGAAGCGGAAGATTCCGCTTGCCTGCGAGCGGCGTTGGATGCCGGGCAGCCGGTGGATTTGCCGCGCGTCGGTCTGTTTGCTGAAGGGGTGGCGGTAAAACGCATCGGTAACGAAACCCTCCGCCTGTGTCGGGAGTATCTGGACGATGTGATTACCGTCGATAGCGACGCTATCTGCGCAGCGGTCAAAGACCTGTTCGAGGATGTCCGGGCGATTGCCGAGCCGTCCGGGGCGCTGGCGCTGGCCGGGATGAAAAAATACGTCCAGCAGCACAATATCCAGGGAGAACGGCTGGCGCATATTTTGTCCGGCGCCAACGTCAATTTCCATGGGTTGCGTTATGTCTCCGAGCGCTGTGAACTGGGTGAGCAACGTGAAGCGTTGATGGCGGTAACCATTCCTGAACAGAAGGGCAGCTTCCTGAAGTTCTGCCAGTTGCTCGGTGGGCGTTCCGTCACTGAGTTCAACTACCGTTATGCCAATGCCGACAATGCCTGTATTTTTGTCGGCGTGCGGCTGACGCGCGGCAACGTTGAACGTCATGAGATCCTGGCTGAATTGCAGGCGGGCGGGTATCAGGTGGTGGATCTGTCCGACGATGAGATGGCGAAACTGCATGTGCGTTATATGGTCGGTGGCAGACCATCCAAACCCTTGAAGGAGCGGTTGTACAGCTTCGAGTTCCCGGAATCGCCGGGCGCGTTGCTGAAGTTCCTCAATACGCTGGGTACGTACTGGAATATCTCGCTGTTCCATTATCGCAGCCACGGCACTGACTTTGGCCGGGTGCTGGCGGCGTTCGAACGCACGGAGCACGACCCGGCGTTCGAACAACATCTGCAGGCGTTGGGATATGAGTGCCACGATGAAACGCAGAACCCGGCGTTTCGTTTCTTCCTGCAAGGTTAACACCGGTTAGCCTGATGCCATGCGCCCGACGGTGTTACGCCGCCGGGCGCATTTTATTTTGTGAATTGATCAAATATTTCGTTGATAAATTTACCTAAACTTGGAATGTTAATGTTCATTCCATATTTAAAAAAGAGCCAAGCGCCAGTGTACAGTGATGTTAGTAATATTGATGCTATCAATACTGTCTTTAAAGTACGTTTGGTTATTTCCCATGCTTGGTGTCGTGTGCTCGGTTTTTTATTAATGTGAACATGATTGCAAGAAATAAAAACATTGACATCTTTATTCTTTGATGCAGTGGTTATTGTAATTAATAGTAGTATTGTCATGAATGGAATGAAAAAAGATATTGCTGATAAAAGATATAACTTCTGATCATTATTGAATATTATTAATAAAAGTATAAATACTACAGTCAACCAACATAAATAAATCATTGAGAGGAGTATAAGATTCAATTTTGCAATAGATAGTCTGTATTTGTCTGATATTAAATGTGTGGAATAAATTCTTCCTGAAAATAACGGCTCCAGCATTGATATATGCGTTTCCCAGTTTTTTTTCCAGTATTCACCACTCCTAACTATAGATTGGCATATTATAGTTACAAACACACCTAATATTGCAAAAGCACCAATAACAAAAAGTATTTTCTCATCTCTATTATCTACCTCCGGCTTAAAGTAGACAGACAAAAGCAATCCGCATATAGTGAGTAACGCAGCAATCAGAGTCCAACAATATGTTGCTCTTTTCCAGTATAAATCTATTTCTATATTTCTTATTGTATGAGCCTTATCGTAAGCCTCTCTCAGTACAATAATGTCAGTGTTTGATAGGGTTTTCTTATGTGTAACTCTACTGCCTAATAATGCATTGAAGTATGGTTTGTTTGAATTAAAATACTCATTTACGAATGGGTCGATGTCGCTATTTTTTTTCTCTGAGCCGGAGGGTTCTAAATTTTTTGATACATTTCTTCCTAATATATTAAAGGGCATACACAATATCCTGATGTTTTCAGATAGGTCAATGTGAGTTGATATTTTTCTGGTATGAGCTATTCCTTTAGCTCATAGATAGATTGGTACGAACTATTTCCCCTTCACCATCAAATAATCAAACAAATAGCTTTCACCGGCGGCGTCAAACACGGTGATTTGCAACTGCCGGTTATCCACGCAGGTCAACAGCAGTTTTTTCTGTCCGCCGAAGCTGCTTTCCGTCTGGCCAATGGCCTGGGTATCGGTCATCTGGCGGGCGCTGAGCGTGATGTCATCCAGCTTGTTGGCATAGCGGAATGCCACCGAGCCGTTACCGGTAATCTCACCGTCTTCGGCATCCAGCGTCAGGTTGACCAGATGGTATGGCGCTTTCTGGTCATACATTTCTTTGAAGTAATCGCTGAGTTCGCCGTACTCCTGATCAGATAGCTGCAGGTAGTATTCGTAGCTGTAGTCGCCGTCAAAGCAATTGCTACGGCGTGGACGGGCGATCGGGTCAGGCATGGTGTGTTGGGTGACGTCGTTCAGGTAGCGCAGACGGCTGAGTTGCTGCTGGTAGCTCTGGCGCAGGCACTCTTCATCCCGACAGGTGTTGCGGCTGGCGAGCCAGCTACGCTGGAACTGTGTCAGGATCTTGTCTTGTGCGACGCGTTCGGGATTACCGGTGAGAAACGTGCGCGACTTCTGCCACTCTTTCGCCAGCTCGTCATCCAGTTGGCTGAGCGCCGGTGTCTGACAAATCTGCTTCTCCTGCGTCGAGCTGGCCTGCTGGCAGGGAAAGCTGGCTGCCAGCGCCGGGAGCGCACTGCAACCTACAGCCAATGGCAGCAGCAGCGTAGCGAGCGATCGTTTCATCATTTTTCCTGTAAAGTTTCCCAAAATGCCGCTATTAACGGAGCGCTCAGGCGTTTTTTTTGCACGCAAACGCCCAGTTCGAACGGTTCCATGGCCTGAGCTTCTAATATTGACACCCGATTACGCACTGGTTCCGGACTGTTTTCAAGTACTACATCAGGGATTAAGGCGATACCGCAGCCCAGCGCCACCATTGAAACCATCGCTTCATGGCCGGAGACGGTCGCATAAATGGGCGGATTGGTAATGTGCTGACGTCGGAACCAGACGTCAATTCTTTTCCGCACTGGGCCATGTTCCGGCAAAATGAATGGAATTTGCGACCAATCCGGATCGGGTCGCAGTGCCTGGGTTTGCACCGGACAAGGCAATGCCGGAATGATCAACACCAGCGGAACCTTGCCGATGGGCATAAAATCCACGCCGGTCGGCAAGGTTTCCGGATGGCCGGCGATACCGAGATCGGCTTCGTTGGACTGTACTTTATCCAGCGCGTCGGCGGCATCTCCCGTGGTCAGTTTGATTTCTACCAGCGGGTGGCGCGCTCGGAAACGGTCCAGTATCGGCGGTAGGTGGCTGTAAGCGGCGGTGACTGAGCAAAATAGCCGTAGTTCGCCGCTGAGCGACTGGCCCTGCTGTTGTAAAATCAGGCGCAGTTGCTGATACTGTAGCAGGGTTTGCTGAGCGAAGGTTTTCAGGTGTTCGCCGGCATCGGTCAGGCGCACGGTACGGTTGTCGCGCAGAAACAACGCCTGGCCGATGTCCTCTTCCAGACGCTGAATCTGGCGTGACAGGGTGGAGGGGCTGATGTGCATCGCTTTAGCGGTGCGGCCAAAGTGGCGGCTTTCCACCAGATGCAAAAACAGTTTCAGATCCTGTAAGTCCATGCGCGCAGTATCTCGTTTTAGTGTTGCAATTCTTGCAATATGACGTTGTTAATATATCAATTTAAGCAATGCATTTCCTGTCATATCATAATGACATTCTGAGTGGCGGTTAGTGCTTTAGCGCTGTCGTCCCGAACCTAATCCAAACACCCTATCAGATGGAGCACGCCTCAATGGCCAATTACTTCAATACACTGAACCTGCGTCAGCAGCTGGCACAACTGGGCAAGTGCCGTTTTATGAACCGCGATGAATTCGCCGATGAAGCCAGCTACCTGAAAGGCAAGAAAGTGGTCATCGTGGGATGTGGCGCACAGGGTCTGAATCAGGGGCTGAACATGCGCGATTCCGGTCTGGACATCGCCTACGCACTGCGTGCCGAAGCCATCGCGGAAAAACGTGCCTCATGGCGCAAAGCGACTGAAAACGGTTTTAAAGTGGGCACCTATGAAGAGCTGATTCCGCAGGCGGACCTGGTGGTTAACCTGACGCCGGACAAACAGCACTCTTCTGTGGTGCAGGCGGTACAGCCGCTGATGAAACAAGGTGCCGCGCTGGGCTATTCCCACGGCTTCAACATCGTTGAAGTGGGCGAGCAGGTTCGTAAAGATCTCACTGTCGTCATGGTGGCGCCGAAGTGCCCTGGTACCGAAGTGCGTGAAGAATACAAACGTGGCTTCGGTGTACCGACGCTTATCGCCGTTCACCCGGAAAACGACCCGAAAGGCGAAGGCATGGCGATTGCCAAGGCTTGGGCGGCCGCAACCGGCGGTCATCGTGCAGGCGTGCTGGAGTCGTCTTTCGTCGCGGAAGTAAAATCCGACCTGATGGGCGAGCAGACCATTTTGTGCGGTATGTTGCAGGCAGGTTCTCTGCTGAGCTTCGACAAGCTGGTTGCTGATGGCGTTGACCCGGCTTACGCAGAAAAACTAATTCAGTTCGGCTGGGAAACCATCACCGAGGCGCTGAAACAAGGCGGTATCACCCTGATGATGGATCGTCTGTCCAACCCGGCTAAACTGCGTGCTTTCGCGTTGTCTGAACAGCTGAAAGGCATTATGGCGCCGCTGTTCCAGAAACACATGGACGATATTATCTCTGGCGCGTTCTCCAGCGGCATGATGGCTGACTGGGCTAACGACGACGTGAAACTGCTGACCTGGCGTGAAGAAACCGGCAAAACCGCGTTTGAAAACGCACCGCAGTTTGAAGGGAAAATTGCCGAGCAGGAATATTTCGACAACGGCGTGCTGATGATAGCAATGGTCAAAGCGGGTGTAGAACTGGCGTTTGAAACCATGGTCAGCTCTGGCATCATCGAAGAGTCTGCCTACTATGAGTCGCTGCACGAGCTGCCGCTGATTGCCAACACCATTGCTCGTAAACGTCTGTATGAAATGAACGTGGTAATCTCTGACACCGCGGAGTATGGTAACTATCTGTTTGCCAATGCTGCGGTTCCGCTGTTGAAAGGCGCGTTCATGGACAGCCTGCAGCCGGGCGATCTGGGCAAACCGGTCGCGGCGACCAGCGTGGATAACGCACAACTGCGTGACGTGAACGAAGCTATCCGCAACCACCCGATTGAAATCGTTGGTAAGAAACTGCGTGGCTACATGACCGACATGAAACGTATTGCTGTAGCTGGCTAAGGTCATCAGGACTCTCGCATATCAGAACGGGGCGCGGATTGCGCCCCGTTTTTTTTCTATTTATCAGCTATATAGGGAATGGGTCAGCTATGCAGGAAATCAAGGTGGTTAAGGCGTTTCCCTTCTCACTGTCGTGGTTAACGGTCACGGTTGCCGGGGCTTTCGTGCTGCTTTGGGCCTTTCTCTATTGGTCGGATGATGATTACACGCTGGTACGGCAATACCAGCTTGAAGATAACGTTACGGTGAATTTGTTTCAGCTTGAAAGTGGCGATTCAAGGGTAGGGTTTGTCTATCGGTATACTGTCAGCGTGAATGGTGGGGAAGCGAAAGAGGTGCTTAAAACTAACAGCCGTGATGCGGAAGTCCGTATGCAGGATGGCGTACTGGTGATAAACGTAGCCGGCGATGTGTATCGACTGGATAACCGTATTCGTCTTCACGGCGATTATGAAACATTGAAAACCCGCATTACCGTGACTCACCCATAGCATGGTTCGATGGTTCTAGTACGGCCCGATGGTTCGGGCCGTACTGCTGGTACATATTGCTGGCAGTGAATCAGGCGTCTGCCGGTGCAGATTTAAACTCCCGCTCAGCCTGATGGAAGCGCTCGGTGACGACAGTAGAGGGGGCACGCCCCAGCAGGCTTACCACCGCAATTGCAACGCAGGACAGCAGGAAACCGGGGATGATTTCATACAGATTCAGCCAGCCGTACTGCTTCCAGACGATCACGGTCGCGGCACCGACCAGCATACCCGCCAGCGCGCCATTGCGAGTCATGCGTGACCACAGCAATGAAATCAGAATAACCGGACCGAACGCCGCGCCGAAGCCGGCCCAGGCGTAACTGACCAGCCCCAGGACGCGGTTTTCGGGGTTGACTGCCAGCGCAATCGCTATCACCGATACCAGCAGCACCATGGCGCGACCAACCCACACCAGCTCTTTCTGGCTGGCATTTTTGCGCAGAAACGGTTTGTACAAATCTTCAGTAATGGCGCTGGAGCACACCAGTAACTGGCAACTGAGCGTACTCATTACTGCGGCCAGAATCGCGGACAGTAGCACGCCGGCAATCCACGGGTTAAACAGCAGACGCGCCAGTTCGATGAAGACGCGTTCACCGTTCTGAGTAACGTTGCCTGCCTGATCAGGATTGCCCGTGAAGTAGGCAATACCGAAGAACCCGACGGTGATAGCCCCCGCCAGACAAAGCACCATCCAGGTCATGCTGATGCGGCGTGCGTGGCGAATGGTGTGATGTGAGTCAGCGGCCATGAAGCGCGCCAGAATATGCGGCTGGCCGAAGTAGCCCAGTCCCCAACCCAGCAGCGACAGAATGGCGATAGCGTTCAGCCCTTTGAACATGTCCAGATTCGCCGGGCTTTTACCTTCGATCACCGCCAGTGATGGTGTAATACCACCGACAGACAGGATAACGATCACCGGCGTCAGGAGCAGCGCGAAAATCATCAGGCTGGCCTGTACGGTGTCAGTCCAACTGACGGCCAGATAGCCGCCGATAAAGGTATAGGCAATAGTGGCGGCGGCACCGGCCCACAGCGCGGTATCGTAGCTCATGCCAAACGTGCTTTCGAACAGACGCGCACCCGCTACAATGCCGGAAGCGCAATAAATAGTGAAGAACACCAAAATCACCAGCGCGGAAATCACCCGCAGCAGTTTGCTTTTATCTTCAAAGCGATGGCTGAAATAATCCGGCAGCGTCAGAGCATTATGGTTAACTTCGGTGTGTACCCGCAGGCGTCCGGCCACCCAGGTCCAGTTCAGATATGCACCGATGGTCAGGCCAATCGCTATCCAGCTTTCGGATATGCCAGACAAAAAGACCGCCCCCGGCAGCCCCATCAGCAGCCAGCCGCTCATGTCGGATGCCCCGGCGGACAACGCGGTGACCACGCTCCCCATGCGGCGGCCACCCAGAATATAGTCGCCAAAGTTATTGGTGGCGCGATAGGCCATCAGGCCGATCAACACCATCCCGAATATGTACACCAGAAAGGTGACCAGCAAGGGTGTGCTCATGGTCGTCATTGTTGTCTCCATTGTGATGCTATCCGTCAGTCCTGCGCTCCGGCGGGCCGGGCACTGTCCGGCTTGCCGGAACGGATTCGCGATTTAGTTGCTACGGGTTGCACCTTTCAACTGATGGTCGAGTCAACATCAGTACCAATCTGGCCTGATTTGCCGAAACAGCCGGCTGTCCTATCAGAGAAATGGGCGGCAAATATGGTGAAAAGCGTTGTTTGTTAACAAGGTTGCACAAAGTTGCAACATGCCCGATAGTGATTGTGCTTTCCAACATAACTTTCTTATAACAGGAGCGGATATGGGCACCACCACCATGGGCGTCAAGCTTGATGAGGCCACGCGCGAGCGCCTCAAAGCTGCGGCACAGCGAATTGATCGTACGCCGCACTGGCTGATTAAACAGGCCATTTTCAGCTATCTTGAACGCCTTGAACGTGGTGCCGATACGCCTGAAATTCCTCAACTGCTGGTCGGGCAGGACCCGATTGAGGCGGCAGAGATTATGCCGCAATCGCCACAAGAAGAAACCCACCAGCCGTTTTTGGACTTCGCTGAACAGGTGTTGCCGCAGTCGGTACTGCGTTCAGCGATTACCGCCGCGTACCGTCGGCCAGAAACGGAGATGGTGCCGATGCTGCTGGAGCAAGCGCGTATGCCGGAGGCGATGTCACGGGCCGCCAGCACGCTGGCGGCCCGTCTGGCGGCGGCGCTGCGTGGGCAAAAAAACAGCGGCGGTCGAGCCGGCATGGTGCAGAGCTTGTTGCAGGAGTTTTCGCTGTCATCGCAGGAAGGGGTGGCATTGATGTGTCTGGCGGAGGCACTGCTGCGCATTCCGGATAAGCCGACGCGGGATGCGCTGATTCGTGACAAAATCAGCACCGGCAACTGGCAATCGCACGTGGGTCGCAGTACATCGTTGTTCGTCAACGCTGCTGCCTGGGGGCTGCTGGTGACCGGCAAACTGGTTTCCACCCACAATGAATCCCATCTTTCCGGCGCGCTTAATCGCATCATTGGCAAAAGTGGCGAGCCGCTGGTGCGCAAAGGCGTGGATATGGCGATGCGGCTGATGGGCGAACAGTTCGTGACCGGCGAAACCATCGCCGAGGCACTGGCGAATGCCCGTAAGCTGGAAGCGCGAGGGTTCCGTTATTCCTACGATATGCTGGGTGAAGCGGCGCTGACCGCCGATGACGCCGAGGCGTATTTAGCGTCCTACCAACAGGCGATTCACGCCATCGGTAAGGCCGCCTGCGGGCGCGGCATTTACGAAGGTCCGGGTATTTCCATCAAACTGTCGGCGCTGCATCCGCGTTACAGCCGGGCACAGTACGAAAGGGTGATGGAAGAACTTTATCCACGCCTGTTATCGCTAACGCTGCTGGCGCAGCAATACGACATCGGTATTAACATTGATGCCGAAGAGGCGGACCGGCTGGAGCTGTCGCTCGATTTGCTGGAGCGCTTGTGTTTTGAACCCCGACTGGCGGGGTGGAACGGTATCGGTTTTGTGATTCAGGCTTACCAGAAACGTTGCCCGTTCGTGATTGATGCGATTATCGATCTGGCGCGTCGCAGTCAGCGGCGATTGATGATTCGGCTGGTGAAAGGCGCTTACTGGGACAGTGAAATCAAGCGCGCCCAACTGGATGGGCTGGAGGGCTACCCGGTCTATACCCGCAAGCTGTATACCGATGTCTCTTATCTGGCCTGCGCCCGGCGTCTGCTGGCGGTGCCGAACCTGATTTATCCACAGTTCGCCACTCATAATGCCCATACGCTCAGCGCCATCTATCATCTGGCGGGCAACAACTACTACCCAGGGCAGTATGAATTCCAGTGTCTGCATGGCATGGGGGAACCGCTGTATGAGCAGGTGGTGGGCGCGGTGGCGGACGGCAAACTCAACCGCCCGTGCCGGATTTACGCGCCGGTCGGTACCCATGAAACGCTGCTGGCCTATCTGGTGCGTCGCTTACTGGAAAATGGCGCCAACACCTCGTTTGTCAATCGAATTGCGGACCCGGCGGTGGCGCTGGAAACGCTGGTGGCTGACCCGGTCAGTGAAGCGGAGTTGCTGGCGTCGCGGGATGGGCAGGTCGGGTTGCCGCATCCACGCATTCCGTTGCCGCGTGCGTTGTATGGCAAAGCGCGGCGTAATGCCAGCGGATTGGATTTATCCAGCGAGCACCGGCTGGCGTCGCTCTCCAGTGCGTTGCTGACCAGCGCTGCCCGATCATGGCAGGCGCAGCCGGTGCTCGCTGTCGAAGGTGATGTCGGCGGCGACAGTCGGGCCGTGATCAATCCGGCTGAGCCGCGTGATGTGGTGGGGTATGTGCGCGATGCGCAACCGCAGGACATTGCGCTGGCGCTGGAACAGGCAGCCAGCGCAGGCGATATCTGGTTTGCCACGCCAGCGGCTGAACGGGCGGCGATTCTGTCGCGTGCCGCCGATCTGCTGGAAAACCAGCAACAGCAGTTGCTGGGGTTGCTGGTGCGCGAAGCGGGTAAAACGCTGGCGAATGCGGTTGCAGAAGTCCGTGAGGCGGTGGATTTCCTGCGCTATTACGCCGCTCAGGTGAGCGAAACGTTCAACAATCATGACTACCGTCCGCTGGGACCGGTGGTATGCATCAGTCCGTGGAATTTCCCCCTGGCGATTTTCACCGGTCAGATAGCAGCGGCGTTGGCGGCGGGCAACAGCGTGCTGGCCAAACCGGCGGAACAGACTCCGCTGATTGCCGCGCAAGCGGTACAGATACTGCATGAGGCTGGCGTGCCTGCGGGTGCATTGCAATTGCTGCCGGGAGCCGGTGAAACCGTAGGCGCGGCGCTGGTACGCGACGAGCGGGTTCGAGGGGTGATGTTTACCGGCTCTATCGCTGTTGCTACACAGTTGCAGCAAGTACTGGCCGGACGGCTCGATCCGCAAGGGCACACCACGCCGCTCATCGCTGAAACCGGCGGCATCAACGC
Organism: Dickeya sp. CFBP 2040; assembly: GCF_012273755.1. NCBI lineage: Bacteria > Pseudomonadati > Pseudomonadota > Gammaproteobacteria > Enterobacterales > Pectobacteriaceae > Dickeya > Dickeya sp. CFBP 2040. Next base: position 157,187 of record NZ_JAAVXH010000096.1, on the reverse strand, counting down.
GATGATTATCGATTCTTCGGCGCTGACTGAGCAGGTAGTGACGGATGTGTTGGTCTCGGCATTCGACAGCGCCGGTCAGCGTTGCTCTGCCCTGCGGCTGTTGTGCGTGCAGGAGGAAGTGGCGGAAAAAACGCTGACGATGCTGCGTGGTGCGATGGCGGAGTGTCGCATGGGCAATCCAGAGCGGCTTTCCACCGATATCGGGCCGTTGATCGATGCCGACGCAAAGCAGCGGATTACGCGCCATATTCAAACGCTGAGGGCGAAAGGGCGGCCAGTGTTTCAGGCTGCCTGGCCGAACAACCGGGACGAAGCGGAATGGACTCGTGGACATTTTATTCCGCCGACGCTTATCGAACTGGAGAGTGTGGAGGAGCTGCAACAGGAGGTATTTGGCCCGGTACTGCATGTGGTGCGCTATTCCCGTAGCCAGTTGGATAGAGTGATCCAGCAGATTAATGCGGCGGGTTACGGACTCACGCTGGGCTTGCATACCCGTATTGATGAAACCATCACACGAGTGACCGGTCTGGCGAAAGTGGGCAACCTGTATGTAAACCGTAATATGGTCGGGGCGGTGGTCGGCGTGCAGCCGTTTGGCGGCGAGGGGCTGTCTGGTACCGGACCTAAAGCGGGTGGGCCGCTCTATCTTCACCGTTTGCTGTCGCACCGCCCGGATGATGCGGCGATACAGACGCTGGCCCGTCAGGACAACGAGCGCCCGGCAGATTTCACCGCACATCAGATGCTGCTGGAGGGATTACGCGCGTTGGAAGTATGGGCGCGACAGACGCAGCGTAACGCACTGGTTTCATGCTGCCAGCGTTATGCCGGGCTGACGCAGAGTGGTACCGTTCGGGTATTGCCGGGTCCCACTGGCGAACGTGATACCTATACGCTGCTGCCGCGTGAGCAGGTGCTGTGCGTAGCAGATAACGACGATGACGCGCTGGTGCAACTGGCGGCGGTGCTGGCGGTGGGCAGTCGGGCGTTGTGGCTTGATACGCCGGCGCGGCAGGCGCTGTATCGGCAATTGCCTGAGCCGGTGCAGGCGCGGCTGGCGTTTTGTCGTGACGGAGTGACGGACGGCAGCCGGTTTGACGCGGTGATTTTCCACGGCGATGCCGATCAGTTGCGCCGCCTGTGCGAACAGTTAGCACAGCGTGACGGCGCCATTGTCGGCGTGCAAGGATTGTCCCGCGGGGAAACCGACATTGTGCTGGAGCGGTTGTTGATCGAGCGCTCGCTCAGTATTAACACCGCTGCCGCGGGCGGCAATGCCAGCCTGATGACGATTGGATAATGAAATCAGAGGTTGTTATCGGTGATTTATGTCGGAACTGTGGAAGGTTTCGTGCTTGATAACATCGGTTATTCTTTTGCAGCATCATCGCACGCACGACAAGGAGAGGCTCAACGCCGCCTCTCCTTGACCTCTGGCTAATGGCTAAACTGCGCCGCTACCGCGGTCCCTTCGGCGTTCGCCTTCGCTGTTCGGACCGCCTGTGACGTGCTCCCAGCACGGCACAGGCTTTCGCCGCGTCCATGCGGCTCATCCGGCGAAGTCGCCCACCTCAGCACAGTTTTAATGCCAGAAAGCACCCACCTGTAATGTAAGAGGGGGTGTTAACAGCCTAAAAACGGCATTCGCCGCCTCTACGCTCGTTAATTACGGTACAGCACCTTGATGATGTGATAGCCGAACTGGGTTTTGACCGGGCCGAAGGGTTTGAGCAGTTCGCAGGAAAACACCGCTTTGTCAAAATCCGGCACCATGTCGCCTTTACGGAATTCTCCCAAATCGCCGCCATTACGTTTTGACGGGCAGGTCGAGTGTTTTTTTGCTAACTGCTGGAAATCCGCTCCCTTCTCCAGTTGAGCCAGAATGTCGGTGGCCTGTTGTTCGGTATCCACCAGAATGTGTAATGCTGCCGCGGTATTTGCCATAGTTAAGCTCCTTGAGCAAAGGGAAAGCCGATGTTGCCAGGCACAGCCTAGCACCCCCTTGTGACGAAAGGAAATGCGGAGCGCGTTCCGAAGCGGGTAACAGATCCTCGCGCCGGCCCGGACTTTTGCTACAATCCTGTTCTGTTACAATCCCCTTCCGTTTGACTGTCGAGCACGAAACACCATGCGCATGAATCCCAGCCAGCAACACGCTGTTGAGTTTGTGACCGGTCCCTGTCTGGTACTGGCCGGGGCTGGGTCGGGTAAAACCCGCGTAATTACTCAGAAGATCGCCCATTTGATCCGTAGTTGCGGTTATCAGGCACGCCATATCGCTGCGGTGACCTTTACCAACAAGGCCGCGCGGGAGATGAAAGAGCGTGTGGCGCAGACGCTGGGTCGCCAGGAAACCCGTGGCTTGCTGATTGCGACTTTCCATACGCTGGGGCTGGAGATCATCAAGCGTGAATACGCCGCGCTGGGCATGAAGTCCAACTTTTCGCTGTTTGACGATCAGGATCAGTTGGCGCTACTAAAAGAACTGACCGAGCTGTGGCTGCAAAATGACAAGGATTTGCTGCAACAGCTCGTGTCAACGTTGTCCAACTGGAAAAACGACCTGATTGATCCGGCACAGGCGACGGCGTTGGCACGCTCGGAGCGGGACCGGTTGTTCGCTCATTGCTACCGGTTGTATGACGAGCATCTGCGCGCCTGCAATGTGCTGGATTTTGATGACCTGATCCTGCTGCCGACATTGCTGCTCAAACGCAATGAAGAGGTACGCGAGCGCTGGCAGAACCGCCTGCGTTATTTGCTGGTGGACGAATATCAGGACACCAACACCAGCCAGTACGAACTGGTGAAGCTGCTGGTGGGCAGCCGGGCGCGTTTTACCGTAGTCGGCGATGACGACCAGTCGATTTACTCCTGGCGCGGTGCTCGCCCACAGAATTTGTCACTGTTGCAGCAGGATTTTCCGCAGTTGCAGGTGATTAAGCTGGAACAGAATTACCGCTCATCCGGACGTATTCTCAAAGCCGCTAATATTCTCATCGCCAACAACCCGCACGTGTTCGAAAAGCGCCTGTATTCCGAGCTGGGTTATGGTGAAGAGCTAAAAATCATCACCGCCAATAACGAAGACCATGAGGCTGAGCGGGTAGTGGGCGAGTTGATTGCCCACCACTTTATCCGCAAAACCCAGTATGGCGACTACGCCATTCTTTATCGCGGCAACCACCAGTCCCGGTTGTTTGAAAAGGTGCTGATGCAAAACCGCATCCCTTATCGCATTTCCGGCGGTACGTCGTTTTTCTCTCGCCCGGAAATCAAAGACCTGCTGGCTTACTTGCGTGTGCTGACCAATCCGGAAGACGACAGTGCGTTTCTGCGCATCGTCAATACGCCAAAACGCGAAATTGGTCCTGCGACACTGCAAAAACTCGGCGAGTGGGCCAGACAGCGTAATCGCAGCCTGTTTAATGCCAGCTTTGACATGGGGCTAAGCCAGACCCTGAGCGGGCGTGGGCTGGAGTCGTTGCAACGTTTCACGCAGTGGATGGGCGGCATGGCCCAGCTGGCGGAGCAGGAGCCGGTGAAGGCAGTGCGTGATTTGCTTCACGGCCTGGATTATGAAAGCTGGTTGTACGAAACCTCGCCCAGCCCGAAGGCGGCGGAAATGCGCATGAAAAACGTCAATACGCTGTTTACCTGGATGACGGAAATGCTTGAAGGCAGTGACCTTGACGAACCGATGACGCTGACTCAGGTGGTAACCCGGTTTACCCTGCGCGATATGATGGAGCGCAACGAAGCCGAAGAAGAACTGGATCAGGTGCAATTGATGACGCTACACGCCTCCAAAGGGTTGGAGTTCCCGTACGTGTATCTGGTGGGGATGGAAGAAGGGTTGTTGCCGCATCAGACCAGTATCGATGAGGAGAATGTCGATGAGGAACGGCGTCTGGCTTATGTGGGCATTACCCGTGCACAGAAAGAACTGACGTTCACCCTGTGCCGCGAGCGGCGTCAATATGGCGAGTTGATACGCCCGGAGCCGAGCCGTTTTCTGCTGGAACTGCCGCAGGATGATGTGATTTGGGAAACAGAACGCAAAGTCACCAGTCCACAGGAGCGGATGCAGAAGGGGCAGAACCATTTGGCCAATTTACGCGCTCAACTGGCGAAGGCCAGAGATAAAAACTGACGGCAGAAAATACGCCGGGCGGTTAGCCCGGCGTGCGGATGACCCTTCTGTCAGGGAGTGACGATTTTGCCGTCCACGCTAACGTTTTTCACCTTACCGAATTTCCACGGCGATGTGCCACTGCACAGATTGCTGAACGTCAGGTTATTGAACTGACTGTCGGTCAGGTCGCTTATCGCGGTGGGCATCACACTGCTGAACTTGATGTTGCTGAAGGTGAACTGGCTTTGCCAGATGTTTTTGCCGTCGTCACCACTTATCTCAATGGCCGGGCTTGAGCCGATACCATCCTGCACAGTAACGTTCTTGACGGTGAAGTCATAGAAACGTGCAGGCACAGTGGCGGGAGTGTAGTCGATGGTACCGTTGTTGTCGGCGTAACTTAATGTCACGATAATGGCCTGCCTGGCAAGGTTTTTCATGGCGCTATTGCGGAATACGATGCCATGCGCGCCACCACCGATGGCGGGAGCGCTCTTGGCTCGCAAGCCAATGTCGTTCTGGTTAATTACGTTGTTTTCCGCCAGGACATCGATAATGCCTGCACCGGTGTGGCTGCCTAACACCACTGCGCCGTGCCCATGACGGAAATAGTTGTTGAATAGCCAGGCGTGTTGTGTCGGCTTCTGGTATTGCGCAGACTGGCCCATACCGGCGGCGAAATTGATGCTGTCGTCACCGGTATCAAACACGCTGTTGAATACCATAATGTTTTGGCTATTGCCAAATTCGACGCCGTCGCCATTGTTGGCATTGAAAGTCTGATGAATAACGCCGTTTTCCACCACATTTTGGCTTTCCAGGAACATCACGCCATGGTTGGCCGGGTTACGAATGGTGACATCAGCGATGTAGGCGTTTTTAACGCCGCGTAGGGTAATCAGGCTTGAACGGTGCTGGCTGTAGGCAGTTTTGGCGTCCATGCCGGTAGCGATAGCCGCTGCTACCTGGTTTTTCGCCAGAATGCCGTCTTTGCTAACCTTGCTGTTATCACTTTTTACGTACTGCGGCAGGTTTTTGCCCAGTTCGTCTTTAGCGTCAGCGCTACGCTGCCAGCCGTTGCCGTCGATAATCCCTTTGCCGGTGATGCGGATGTTCTGGAGTATCCCGACAGCAGAGCTGGTTTTATCGATGGCATTAATCAGCGAAGCCGGGCGCATCTGGGATGAGTAACTGTAAATCTTGTAGGTGTCGGGATAATCGGCCGAATTATCCGACCCTAACAGCGTCGCACCCTGCAACAGATTCAGCGTCATGTCGCTTTTCAGCCACAATGCACCGGTTTTGAAAACCCCTGCCGGGACGTCGATGCGGCAACCGGTTGAGCAGGCGTCAATCGCTTTCTGAATTGCGCTGGTATTGAGCGTGGTGCCGTCGCCTTTCGCGCCGTACTGAGTAATGGTGATCACTTTCGGTATAGCTGTGGTAGTGACAGTGACCGGGTTACTGTCAGCAGAGGTCGTGCCGTCGGCATACACTGCCCGAACAGTGAACTGGTAGTTGGTGTTGGCTTTCAAGCCGTCGATTTTGGCGTTTTGCATTACAATCCGGTGGTGAAAATTGGCTGTATCATTTTTGTAAAACGCATTGATGTATGGCTTAGCTGGCGAGTTTTTGTCGTTGTTTTGACTGGCTAGCCCGATGAGCTGGCCGTTCTGGTAAATCTGGTAGTCGGTGATGTTGGTCGTATCTTCCGGTGCGTCCCACGCCAGCACCACGCTGTGGTCATCATAAGACAATGTTGGAATCTGTAGTTTTTGTGGTGCCTGAACAGTGCTGGCCTCTGTCAGCGCTGGGATGCTGAGCAGGAATATCGACGTTATTGATGCCAGAACATGGCGTCGGGAAAATGTGATGATTTTCATCCGAATTCCTTAATTCTGTTGAAATCAGAGATCTGTACTTGAATCAGGTGCAACGCGACTTTAAAAAAAAGAAAAGGTTTTTTATAAAAACACATCTCATATTTCTTTTTTTCAACGTGCTCACAAAATTAGTCGAGGAAATAACAGAAAGGGGTAACTAATTGTTACCCCTTTTTGCTGTCAGATGGTGTGTTCTTCAATGATTAGTGGCCAGTGCACATAACTTTGCCACAGGCTCTCTTGCGACAGGGTTTCAGCTCTTAAGGGATGTTGGTCAAGCCAGCCGGTAGGTAGAATGACGCGCAAGCTTTCACCCTCTACCCGCAACCTGACTGCTGGCAGGGTGTCGTCGCGGCGGCGGCTGGCAAAGATGATTGCCAGACGCAGCAGACGGCAAAGCCGCTGCGCCAGATTAACCTGTAGCGCGTTTTGTTGTGTCAGCGGGATAGGATCGATGGTGTTGCTCTGGTTTTGCAGCAGTGTCGCCAGTAATTTTTTCTGGGCGGGAGTAAAGCCGGGCAGGTCGCTGTTGCGAACCAGATACGCTGCATGTAATGGTGCCTGACGAAAATCGACGCTCAGGCCGATTTCGTGAATCAGACAGACGCTGCCCAGTAATTCCCGACATCGGCCATCCAGTTGCCAATCACGCGCGACCTGTTGCAGGAAATTGTCCGCCAGCAACCTGACTCGCTGTGCTTGTTCGCTATCCAGCAGATAGCGGCGTTGCAGGTTTTGCAGCGTGCGGTGGCGAATGTCTTGCTCAATCGGCAAATGCAACATGCCGTAGACCAGCCCTTCGCGCAACGCGCCGCCTGCCAGCGTCATGGAGTCGATTTCCAGTTCCTGAAAGATGGCCAGCAGGATAGACAAGCCACTGGGAAACACCAGTGCCCGTTCCAGCGTCAGCCCTTCAATTTCAAGCTCTTCCAGTTTGCTGCACTGGATGGCGCGTTGCTTGAGTTGGCGCAGTTTGCTAAGGGTGATGTATTCGTCCATTCCCTGCGCCACCATGATTTCCTGTAGCGCCTGTACTGTGCCGGACGCGCCGACGCAAATCTGCCACCCTTGCTGGCGCAGAATGTCTTTCACCGGGCGTATCATCTCGCGGGCGGCCTGTTCAGCCTGATCAAAATGGGCCTGAGTCAGGTCACGATCAGCGAAATAGCGTTCCAGCCAGGTGACGCAGCCCATTGGCAGGCTGAATAACTGAGTATGACGGGCACCGATGCCGGTTGCCAGCTCGGTGCTGCCACCGCCGATATCCACTACCAGTCGTTGTTCCGGCCCGCCGGTGGTATGAGCGACACCCTGATAGATGAGTCGTGCTTCTTCTTCACCGCTGATAACCTGAATCGGCAGACCCAGAATCTGTTGGGCTCGTTCAAGGAATTCGTCAGCGTTAGTGGCCAGCCTCAGCGTTGCCGTCGCTACCACGCGAACCTGTTGCGCCGGAATATCCTGCAACCGTTCGGAAAATAGTGCCAGACAGTGCCAGCCGCGCTGCATTGCCTCTGGTGAGAGGCGGTTATTAGCATCCAGCCCGGCTGCCAGACGGACTTTGCGCTTGATGCGAGCCAGCGTTTGTACACTGCCCGCTACCTCACGCGCCACCAGCATATGAAAGCTATTGGACCCTAAATCGATAGCGGCATAAAAAGAAGAAGCGCTCAGCATTGGCAACTCAACCCGGTCGTTTTCGATTGCTGCGGGGCGCACCGCTACGGCGAGGCGCGCCGGGTCGGCGTGGGCCACCGCTGGAGCGCGGGCGGCTCAGACGTTTTGGCTCCGGCAGGTCAGCCAGCAAGGCTTCGCTGCTGTATTTGCTCACCGGAATACGGTGGCCGATATAATCTTCAATCGCTGGCAGATTCAGTGCGTACTCTTCGCAGGCCAGGCTAATGGAATAGCCGCTGGCGCCAGCACGACCGGTACGACCGATACGGTGTACGTAGTCTTCGCAATCATCAGGTAAGTCGTAGTTGAACACGTGGGTTACGGACGGAATATGCAGACCTCGCGCCGCCACATCGGTCGCCACCAGAATATCCAGATGACCCTGAGTGAACTCTTCGAGTATGCGCAGCCGCTTTTTCTGCGCCACATCGCCGGTCAGCAGGCCGACACGATGGCCGTCTGCGGCCAGATGGCCCCAGATGTCTTCACAACGGTGTTTTGTGTTGGCAAAGATGATGCAGCGATCTGGCCACTCTTCTTCGATCAACGTTTGCAGCAGCCGCATCTTCTCTTCATTGGAAGGATAAAACAGCTCTTCCTTGATGCGATGACCGGTTTTTTGCTCCGGTTCCACCTCGACGTATTCGGCGTTGTTCATCTGCTCAAACGCCAGTTCACGTACGCGGTAGGATAAGGTGGCGGAAAACAGCATGTTCAGACGTTGATTAGCCGGCGGCATACGGCGGAACAACCAGCGGATATCTTTGATAAAGCCAAGATCGTACATGCGATCAGCCTCATCCAGCACCACTACCTGAATAGCGCCCATATGGACATGGTTCTGCTTGGTGTAATCGATTAAACGACCGGTGGTACCGATAAGAATATCGACGCCGTCTTCCAGCACTTTTAGCTGCTTGTCGTAGCCGTCGCCACCGTAAGCTAGCCCCAGTCGCAGACCAGTCGCCTTCGCCAGTGCTTCGGCATCGGTATAGATCTGTACCGCCAGTTCACGGGTCGGCGCCATGATCAGTGCACGGGGTTGGTTGGTCTGGCGTTCGGCGGGGGCGGGGTGAGTCAGCAAATAATGAAATGTAGACGCCAGAAATGCCAGCGTCTTGCCTGTTCCGGTTTGCGCCTGGCCCGCCACGTCACGGCCTGACAGCGCCAGCGGTAATGCCAGCGCCTGAATGGGTGTGCAGTTATAAAAGCCTTTATTTTCAAGTGCTTCAATAACCTGCGGATGCAGTGCGAAGTCGGAAAACTTCTGTTCGGTTAAATGTGTTTTGCTCATAGCGTGGTAGAATATCAGTTAACTATTGCTTTACGAAAGCGTATCCAGTGAAATAAAGTCAACCTAATAGTTGGTTAATGCTACACCAATTGGGTAGAGATAATCCTGCGGAGTAAAACATGAGCGATAAAATTATTCATCTGACGGACGACAGCTTTGAGGTGGACGTATTGCAGTCCGGGCATGTGACACTGGTTGATTTCTGGGCTGACTGGTGTGGTCCTTGTAAAATGATTGCTCCGATTCTGGATGAGATCGCCGATGAGTATGATGGCAAACTGACGATTGCCAAACTTAACATTGATGAGAACCCGGCTACTGCGCCGAAATACGGTATCCGTGGTATCCCGACGCTGCTGCTGTTTAAGAATGGCGAAGTTGCCGCTACTAAAGTGGGCGCGCTGTCCAAAGGGCAATTGAAAGAGTTTCTGAACGCCAATCTGTAATTCGTCATACATTTAGTTCCCAGGCGGCAGCGGGATAGGGTAATGAGATTTTCTCATTCTGACCGCTGGACGCCTACCGGGAAGCGTGCTAGATTCGTTAATACTGCACATCGTACTTACCTTATAGTTTGATCCTTAGGCTTGAGCCTGAAGTTAGAATCTAAAGTTTTATCCCATGCTAGGCTCGGAAATTATTAATTTTCAGCATGTTAGCTTCCGGTCCGGCAATCTGACAGTTTTTACGTTAAATTAGTTTTGCGGTGTCTTCGACCTCTTGCCATGTGTGTGCCTCGTATCAGTGCGATTCGGCCTGAGCGGCACAATGTCTGGTGATTGAAGGCGGTTAAGCGGCATGGATGTTCCTGCCATACCATTCACGTTAATAGTTCGAGATTTACCCCGAGTTTAAGAACCCACCATTATGAATCTTACCGAATTAAAAAATACGCCAGTATCTGAGTTGATTACTCTTGGCGAGAATATGGGGCTGGAGAATCTGGCTCGTATGCGTAAACAGGATATTATTTTCGCTATCCTTAAGCAGCACGCAAAAAGTGGTGAAGACATCTTTGGCGATGGCGTACTGGAAATATTGCAGGATGGTTTTGGTTTCCTCCGTTCCGCAGACAGTTCCTACCTCGCCGGCCCTGATGATATCTACGTTTCCCCTAGCCAAATCCGACGCTTCAACCTCCGCACTGGCGATACTATTTCCGGTAAGATTCGTCCTCCGAAAGAGGGTGAGCGCTATTTTGCACTGCTGAAGGTCAACGAAGTCAACTACGACAAACCGGAAAATGCCCGTAGCAAAATCCTGTTTGAAAACCTGACGCCGCTACATGCTAATTCGCGTCTGCGTATGGAGCGCGGTAACGGCTCTACTGAAGACCTGACGGCTCGTGTGCTGGATCTGGCTGCGCCGATTGGTCGTGGACAGCGTGGTTTGATCGTGGCACCGCCGAAAGCCGGTAAAACCATGTTGCTGCAAAATATCGCTCAAAGCATCGCTTACAACCATCCTGATTGCGTATTGATGGTGCTGCTGATTGACGAACGTCCGGAAGAAGTGACGGAAATGCAGCGTTTGGTGAAAGGGGAAGTGGTGGCGTCAACCTTTGACGAACCGGCTTCTCGCCATGTTCAGGTTGCCGAAATGGTGATCGAGAAAGCCAAACGTCTGGTTGAGCACAAGAAGGACGTCATTATCCTGCTGGACTCTATCACTCGTCTGGCGCGTGCTTACAACACCGTGGTACCGGCGTCCGGCAAGGTGCTGACCGGGGGGGTTGACGCTAACGCCCTGCATCGTCCGAAGCGTTTCTTCGGTGCGGCCCGTAACGTCGAAGAAGGCGGCAGCCTGACTATCATCGCCACCGCGCTTATCGATACCGGTTCGAAGATGGACGAAGTGATTTACGAAGAGTTCAAGGGCACCGGTAATATGGAATTGCACCTGTCTCGTAAGATTGCAGAGAAACGAGTGTTCCCAGCCATCGACTACAATCGTTCTGGTACTCGTAAGGAAGAGCTGTTGACCACGTCTGAAGAGCTGCAGAAGATGTGGATTCTGCGCAAGATCATCCATCCGATGGGTGAGATCGATGCGATGGAGTTCCTTATCAACAAGCTGGCGATGACCAAAACCAACGACGAGTTCTTCGATATGATGAAACGCTCGTAATAGGTTGTGTCATACAAGAAAACGCCACGATATCGTGGCGTTTTGCGTTGTCAGCCCGGTATGCGGTAGTTGGCATTTTCGAACACACAGCCCTCTTTGAGAGCTGAGCTGTATAATGGTTTTGTTGCTCGGATGTGCAAGAACTTTCTGAAAATTTTGGTAAATTGACGCCGATAGGCTCAATTACCGGTAGTATTATCAGGCGCTGATAAATGTGTTATGAATCATGATGGGTGCCCAATTAGTCGCCGTATTCCTGTGCTCTGTCTTACTCACTGCTGATGGTTGGCGGTGTCTCTGTCTACATCTGCGTTTGCCTGCTATTGTTCCTGGTTTACCTTATATGCGCGGATGCGTTGGTTAGCACGCTGGATCGCTTTGATACCAGTATTGGTGTGTAGGTAGCGTTACTATCGAAGTCATCGCTATTGTTGATAAACCGAAATTGTGAATAAACCAAATAGGAAAACTTCATGAAACGGGAAACACTCCCTCAGGCGATGCCGCTGGATGATGAACTGGATGTTCGCCTGCTTTGTCAGGTGCTCTGGCAGGGAAAAGTTTGGGTTGTCGGTTTTGCGGTGCTATTTGCGCTGCTGGCGTTGGTTTATTCCTGGTTGGTACAGCCGGTGTGGCGTACCAGCGCGGTTACCGATAAACCGGCGGCAGCCATGTTGTCGTCGTTCTTTGAACAGCAACAGTGGCTACATTCGCTGGATGCGTCGGCTACCATGCCTGATGGTAACGCGATTGTGGAAGATGCCTATAATGAATTCACGATGCAGGCCGCCGCTTACGATACCCGGCGTGAGTTCTGGCTACAGTCGCCTTATTACCGCGAACATCGCAAAGGCGACGACAAGGCGGATGCCATTTTGCTGGATTCTCTGATCGACGATATTCAGTTTATGCCGCGTGATGTTGCAAAAAAAACCAACGATACCCTCAAATTGGCCGCTGATAATCCGCAAGATGCCAGTAATCTGTTACGGCAATATGTGCAATTCGCTAACCAGCGTGCCGTTAATCACCTCAATCAGAATCTGGCTGGAAACTGGGCGGCGCGTATCCGATTTGAGCGTACTTTGCTGCAACGAGAAGAGACGATTGCGCGTGCTGCTTATGATCAGGAGCTAAAGCGTGTGACACAAGCGCTCGCCACTGCCCGCCAGCAAGGGATTACGGAGCCAAAGGGCGAGGAGTTGTCTGATTCGGCGCTGTTTTTGCAGGGGGATTCCTGGTTACAGGCGCGTCTGGATATGTTGAAGGCAAATGGGCCGGAATTTGACGCCGATTACGCGCCACGTCAGTCGGTTCTGTCGATGCTGGAAGCCGGTCCGGTGCTGGCAGACCGCTTTCAGACGTACCGCTATCTGCATACGCCGGAAGAGCCGGTTCAGCGCGACAGTCCGCGCCGCGGTTTTCTGGTGCTGATGGGGAGCTTCATTGGCCTGCTGGTGGGTGCTGGTCTGGTGCTGGTGCGTCGCTCCATCTGAGTGACCAACAGGTTGATAGCAATTTGGGTCAGTAATACATTTTTACCGTGGCGGCAAACCGGAATTAAAGAGAGTCACCAGTGAAAGTCTTGACGGTTTTTGGCACTCGCCCTGAAGCGATAAAAATGGCGCCCATAATAAGGGCGATGGCTCAGGATGCTTTCTTTGAATCCCGCGTTTGTGTGACAGCACAGCACCGTGACATGCTTGATCAGGTGCTGAGCCTGTTTGAGATTATGCCGGACTACGACCTCAATATAATGCAGCCGGATCAGGGGTTGGTGGAGATTTCTTCACGTATTCTCTCTGGTCTGGGGTCGGTGTTGACCCAGTTCCAGCCTGACCTGCTGCTGGTGCATGGCGATACCACCACCACCCTGATGGCGAGTCTGGCGGCGTTCTACCATCGTATTCCGGTTGCCCATGTCGAAGCCGGACTACGTACCGGCAAGCTGACATCCCCCTGGCCGGAAGAGGCTAATCGTCTACTGACCGGGCATATAGCTACCTATCACTTTGCACCAACGATCACGGCGCGGCAGAATTTGCGGCGGGAACAGGTTCCGGCTTCCCGTATCTGGGTAACAGGCAATTCGGTGATTGACGCCTTGTTCTGGGTTCGGGATCGGATTACTCATGATCGTGAATTGCACGCGCAATTGCAGGAGAAGTACGCCTTTCTGGAACCGGAACGAAAAATAATTTTGGTTACCAGCCATCGGCGGGAGAGCTTTGGCACGGGGATGGAACGAATTTGTCACGCGCTGGCGGTACTCGCTCAACATCATCCGGATATCCAAATTGTCTATCCGGTACACCGAAATCCCAACGTGCTGGAGCCGGTTCAACGTATTCTCAGCGGCATTGATAACGTGTTTTTGATAACGCCGCAGGACTATTTGCCTTTTGTCTATCTGATGCATCGCGCCTGGCTGATCCTGACGGATTCCGGGGGAATTCAGGAAGAGGCGCCTTCGCTCGGAAAACCTGTGCTGGTGATGCGCGAGACTACCGAAAGGCCGGAAGCGCTGGCCGCAGGTACCGTGCGGCTGGTGGGAACCGATACTGCGACTATCATCCGAGAGGTTTCCCGCCTGCTGGCAGATGCGTCTATTTATCAGGCAATGAGCTATGCGCATAACCCCTATGGCGACGGGTTAGCCAGCCAGCGAATTCTTTCTGTTTTGAAAAACACCGGGTAACTGCATGAGTTTTAATCGTATCTGTGTGGTGGGCCTGGGGTATATCGGCCTGCCGACTGCCGCATTGTTGGCATCACGGCAACAACCTGTTTTTGGTGTGGATGTGAACCCGCACGTGGTGGAGACCATCAACCAGGGCCATACTCATATTACAGAGCCGGGCCTGGCACAGACGGTGCAACTGGCGGTGGCGCAAGGGTATTTACAGGTCGGCACTCATCCGGTGTCGGCGCAGGCGTTTCTCATCGCGGTGCCGACCCCGTTAAAAGCGGGCCATCAGCCGGACATCTCGTTTGTTGAAACGGCTGCTTTGTCACTGGCGTCGGTGTTAAAACCGGGAGATGTGGTGATTCTTGAATCGACTTCGCCGGTCGGCACCACAGAGCAGATGGCAGCCTGGCTGGCGCAAGCGCGCCCGGATCTGAGTTTTCCCCAGCAGGTGGGTGAAGCGTCGGATATTTGTATTGCCTATTGTCCGGAACGGGTGTTGCCTGGCCGTATCATGGAGGAGCTGCTCAGTCAGGAGCGGGTGATAGGCGGGATGACGCCGCGTTGCGCAGCGCGGGCCAGCGAGTTGTATCGCCTTTTCCTTGATAGTGACTGTGTGATGACCGATGTGCGCACCGCAGAGATGTGCAAGTTGACAGAAAACAGCTTTAGGGATGTGAATATTGCGTTCGCCAATGAATTGTCGCTGATTTGTGCCGAACAACATATTGATGTGTGGACGCTGATTCGGCTGGCTAATCGCCATCCGCGCGTCGATATTTTGCAGCCGGGACCGGGAGTCGGCGGCCACTGCATCGCGGTTGACCCGTGGTTTATCGTGTCTCAGTACCCGCAACAGGCACGCCTGATTCGTACTGCCCGCGAGGTGAATGATGCCAAACCACGCTGGGTGATGGAGCGGGTGAAGATTATGGTGGCAGAGGCGTTGGCGCAGGGGGGAAATCGTGCTCGTGAACTGCGCATCGCCTGTCTGGGGCTGGCATTCAAGCCTGATGTGGAAGATCTTCGCGGAAGTCCGGCGCTGGCGATTGCGGAACAGATTGCCGAATGGCATGTCGGGATTACCTGGGTCGTTGAGCCGAATATCCGGCAGTTGCCGCCTGGGTTACAGGTAAAAGCGAGGTTAGTGAATATTGATCTCGCGCTGAGTGAAGCGGATATGTTGGTGCTGCTGGTGGATCACCGGCAGTTCAGGGCGCTTGCCCCTGAACAGGTAGCGCAACGTTGGGTGGTGGACACCAAAGGCGTCTGGCGGTGAAGCGGCGTCGGTGACCTCTGTTGATTCGGCGTTAACCGGAGTGACCTATGCCTGTGAGTGCTGAGATGTGTGCGGAAATTGAACCTCTGGTATGGGAAAGTGATTTTTTCCAGCGTATCAGTGGAAGGTTGAGTTTCACCGATACCGCACCGCCGTTAACCTTTACTGAGCTGGATCGCTATGAGTTATGTCAGGCTAAACTGGCGGCAGACGATTTGGTGACGGCAGATGCACTGTTTGCGCTGGGGTTCCGGCTGGCGGAAGGCGAGGTGGATTTCAGTATGCCGGTTGTCCCTGCTGCCAGGGCGGTGTTTGCCGTTGGCGTTCGGGAGGCTGAAGTCGGCGATATCCCGGCGCTGCGTGCGGCGGCGGCAAAAAGTTTTGTGCTGAGCCGGTTTCGGGCGCCGTGGTATCGACCGGATGATTGTGGCCGTTTTTACGCTCGTTGGGTAGAGAAAGCGGTATACGGCACCTTTGATGACGCTTGTCTGGTGCTGGGGGTACAAGGTGGGCCGCTGCAAGGGTTTGTCACTTTACGCCAGACATCGCCAAACTCGGCGCGCATCGGCGTGTTGTCCGCCTGGCCGGGTATGACCGGGCAGGGAATTGGGCAACGGTTGATGCAGGTGGCGCGGGTCTGGTGCCAGCAACGTGGTATTCGCCGGCTGACGGTGGCGACGCAGACCAGTAATCTGGCGGCTTTACGGCTCTATCTGCGCAGCGGCGCACGGGTGGAGAGCACCGCCTACTGGTTTTATCGATGAAGGTTTGCAGGTGACGAGATGATTCCTTTTAATGCGCCGCCGGTGGTGGGATCGGAACTGGAATATATGCGGGCGGCGATGCGCAGCGGTAAAATCAGCGGTGATGGCGCCTTTACCCGCCGTTGTCAGCAATGGCTGGAACATTACTCTGGCAGTGGCAAAGTGCTGTTGACGCCGTCCTGCACCGCATCGCTGGAGATGGCGGCGTTATTGCTGAATATCCAACCCGGCGATGAAGTCATCATGCCGAGCTATACCTTCGTTTCGACCGCCAATGCTTTTGTGCTGCGTGGCGCCACCATTGTGTTTGTCGATATCCGTCCCGATACCCTCAATCTTGATGAAAACCATATTGAAGCGGCGATTACAAAAAAGACGCGCGCCATTGTGGTGGTGCATTACGCCGGGGTGGGTTGCGAGATGAGCGCTATCATGGCGTTGGCGCAACAGTACGGCCTTTTTGTGGTGGAGGATGCGGCACAGGGGATGATGTCGCACTATCAGGACCGGCCTTTGGGCGCTATCGGCCATATCGGTTGTTTTAGTTTTCACGAAACCAAGAATTACACCGCCGGCGGCGAAGGCGGTGCGACGCTGATTAACGACCCTGAACTGGCGGCGCGCGCCGACATTATCCGTGAGAAAGGCACCAACCGCAGCCAGTTTTTTCGTGGACAGGCGGATAAGTACACCTGGCGCGATATCGGCTCCAGTTATCTGATGGCGGATATTCAGGCCGCTTACCTGTGGGGGCAACTGGAGGTGGCGCAGCGTATTCATGACCGGCGTCTGACGTTATGGCAACACTATGCGCGGGCATTTGCACCGCTGGCGGCGCTGGGTCGGGTGACATTGCCGGTGATTCCGGCAGACTGCCGTCACAATGGTCACCTGTTTTTCCTGCGTCTGCGTGATGAGGTGGAACGTTCAGCGTTTATCAGCCATATGAAAGAAGCGGACATACTGGCGGTGTTCCACTACATTCCTTTGCATTCCAGTCCGGCTGGTCGGCAATTTGGGCGCTTTGTCGGCGAAGATAGGCATACTACGCGGGAAAGCGAACGGCTGGTACGTCTGCCGTTGTTCTACAACTTGTCTGATCTTAACCAGCGTACTGTCATCCATTCGGCGCTGAGTTTCTTTTCCTGATGTCGCTGGCACGGGCATCACTGTGGACGGCGGCTTCAACGCTGGTCAAAATCGGCGCGGGGCTGGTGATCATCAAACTGCTGGCGGTGGCGTTCGGTCCGGAAGGCGTCGGGTTGGCCGGTAACTATCGCCAGTTGATCACCGTGCTGGGGGTGATGGCCTGTGGGGGGATTGTCAACGGCATTACCCGTGCGGTGGCTGCCGCGCCGCCTGCGCCTGATCGCCCCAGTCCATTGCTGGGAACGGCGGTGTCGCTGTCGATGGGGTTTTCGCTATTGCTGGCGCTATCGCTGGGGTTGCTGGCTACGCCGCTGTCACGCCTGTTGTTTGGCGATGACGGCTACCAGCCGGTCATTGTTGCACTGGCCTGGCTGCAACTGGGGATAGCTGGCTCCAGCCTGCTGCTGGCTATCCTGAAAGGGTATCAGGATGCGCAAGGCAATGCGCTGGCGGTAATGGCGGGCAGTCTGCTGGGCGCGATGGCGTATGGCATTAGTTTCTGGTTGGGCGCGTATACCGGCGCACTGGTGGGCCTGGCGCTGATGCCCGCACTGGTGTGCCTGCCTGCGTTAGCGTTGTTATTGCGGCGCACGCCATTAGGTTTGCGAGCACTCACACCTTCATGGTCGTGGCCGCTGGCCGGGCAGTTAACCCGGTTCAGCCTGATGACGTTGATAACCGCGGTGACGATGCCGGTAGGCTATGTGATGATGCGAAACCTGCTGGCAGCTCATTATACCTGGCAGGACGTCGGGCTATGGCAGGGGATGACGACCATTTCCGATGCCTGGCTGCAATTCATTACCGCCTCGTTTACGGTTTATCTGCTGCCTGCGCTGGCGCGACTGCAAGATAAGACCGCGATCCGGTATGAGATTTTCAGCGCATTACGGTTTGTGCTGCCGATGGCGGCGTTGATGGCCGTGGTTATCTGGCTAATGCGCGATATAGCGATTCACTTACTGTTTTCCGGCGCGTTTTCGGCCATGCGTGACCTGTTTGTATGGCAGCTGGCGGGTGATGTATTGAAAGTAGGCGCTTACGTTTTTGGTTATCTGGTGGTGGCCAGAGCCTCGCTGCGGTTCTATGTGCTGGCTGAATTGGGGCAGTGTCTGTTGCTGGGCGGGTTTGCCCGCTGGCTGATTCCATTGCATGGCGCGCTGGGCGCATCACAGGCGTATCTGGCAACCTATGCGGTCTATTTTTTGTTGTGTTGCGGCGTTTTCATGCTGTATTGCAGGCGAGCATGACCACACTTATCCATGTTCTGGGGGCGGATATTCCCCACCATAACCACACGGTGCTGCGTTTCTTTAATGATACGCTGGCACCGTCGCTGCCGTTGCATCAGACGCAGCGGTTTATGGTGGTGTCGGCGACTGAACTCTCCAGGCATACCTATGCGATGCTGCATATAACACGCTTTGCTAGCCAGAAAGCGCTGGCGCGCGCTGTGGTCGCGCAGGCGCGGGCAGATCGCACCGTCCGCTTCTTTTTTCACGGCCAGTTTAACCCCTGGTTGTGGCTGGCGTTGCTGTGTGGCGGTATCCGCACCACGCAGGCATACTGGCATATCTGGGGCGCGGACCTGTATGAAGAGGCCCACGGCTGGCGCTACCGCTGGTTTTACCGTCTGCGGAGGTTGGCGCAACGCCGGGTCGCGCAGGTGTTCGCTACGCGCGGCGATATCGACTATTTCCAACGCCGCTACCCGGCGGCGTTGGCGTCGCTGCTCTATTTTCCCACCCGCATGAACCCGTACGACGTGCGTACACATGAAAAAGCGCCGGACGCACCGTTGACCATTCTGGTCGGCAACTCCGGTGATCGCAGTAACCGCCATCTGGCGGCGCTGGACGCCATTCATCGTCAGTGTGGCGCGCAGGTGCGGGTGATCGTGCCGATGGGGTATCCGGCAGACAATCATGCCTACATTGAGCAGGTGTCACAGCATGGGCTGGCGTTATTCGGTGCTGAGCGCTGCCGTATTCTGCGCGAATCGTTGGCGTTCGACGACTATCTGGCGTTGTTGCGTACCTGCGATCTGGGTTACTTTCTGTTTCATCGTCAGCAGGGGATCGGCACGCTGTGTTTGTTAATTCAACTGGGTATACCGTTCGTTATCAGTCGTCATAACCCATTCCGGCAGGATTTGGCGGAACAGCGCCTGCCGGTATTGCTGGGCGAGGAGGAACTGAACGAGGCCATGGTGCGTGACGCCCGCGAGCAACTGATGCGGGTGGATACCCGGCAGATTGCGTTCTTCAGCCCCGGCTATGAACAAGGGTGGCGACGGGCGTTGGCGCTGGCAGCGGGAGACGGCGATGACTGAGTGGACGTTTTTCGGGTTGTGGCTGGTCTGGCTGGGGGGCAGCGGCGTGGTGTTGTGGCTCTGCGGGCGTGAGTTCCGCCGTTGTCGTTTCAACTTCAACGTGCTGTTTTCATTGCTGTATCTGCTGACGTTCTATTTCGGTTTCCCGTTGACGGCTTTACTGGCGTTTCGCTTCGGCGTTGAGACGGCCTCGCCACTGAATTTATTGCTGGCGCAGCTGTCCGCCACGGCGTTTTATGTCATCTATTATGCCGGTTATAAAATACGGCTACGATCCGTGTCGTCGGTCACTCGTCCGCTACCGCTGACCATGACGCGGCTGGAAGTCCTTATCGCCTGTGGGTTGCTGGCAATGGTGGCGCTGACGACCACCGCGGTGTTCTTTGCCAACAACGGCTTGTTGTTGTTCAAACTCGGTTCTTACAGCCAGATTTTTTCTCGTGATGTCGCCGGTGTTGCCCTGAAACGCTTCTTTTACTTCTTTATTCCCGCCATGTTGATGTGGTATTTCCTGCATCAGACCCGACGCGCCTGGCTGATTTTCCTGTTGGCGACGGTGGCGTTTGGCGGGTTGATTTATCTGCTGGTGGGCGGCACGCGTGCCAATCTCATTATCGCTTTTGCCTTGTTTCTGTTTATCGGCCTGCAACGCGGCTGGATAGCGCTGTGGATGCTGGCAGCGGCAGGCTGCGCCGGTATTGTGGCAATGTTCTGGCTGGCGCTTAAGCGTTACGGTCTGGATGTGCGCGGTGAAGAAGCGTTTTACACCTTCCTGTATCTGACGCGAGATACCTTCTCACCCTGGGAAAATCTGGCCACATTGTGGCAGCACCTCGACGAGATTACCTTGCAGGGGCTGGCACCCATCGTGCGGGATTTTTATGTGTTTATTCCCACCTGGTTGTGGCCGGAGCGACCGGCACTGGTGTTGAACAGTGCCAACTATTTCACCTGGGAAGTGCTGAATTACCATGCCGGTCTGGCGATATCGCCGACGCTGCTCGGTTCGCTATTGATCATGGGCGGCCCTCTGCTTATTCCGCCAGGTGCGGTCATCGTCGGCTTGCTTATCAAGGGGTTTGATGGACTTTACCGCTACGGACGGCAGGTGGAAAACCGCTATCTGTCCGCCGTGTTGCAGGCGTTTTGCTTTGGCGCGGTGTTTAATCTGATCGTGCTGGTGCGCGAAGGCATCGATGCGTTTGTTTCGCGGCTGGTGTTTTTCTGTCTGGTCTTCGCTGCCTGTTTGCTGGTTGCTAAGTTGCTGTACTGGCTATTGTTGCGCGCCGGTGTGGTCGTTATCCGCACCCCGTCTCAAGGAGAAGGAAATGAATAATGCGTTGCCGCAATACGCTATTCGCGGCATTCCGCTGCAGGGCTTTCGGGATAGGGAACAATGCGTGTCGATGCTGTTTTCGGGCGGTTCGCCGCGTCCGGGAACGCTGATTGCCATTAACGCCGAGAAGGTGCTGGCTGCCGATCACGATACGACATTGCGTGAACTGATGCTACAGGAAGGGCATTGTAACTATGCTGATGGTATCAGCGTGGTGTGCTCCATTCGCCGCAAGTACCCAGGCGCACAGGTGCAGCGCATCGCAGGCGCGGATCTGTGGGAGGCGCTGATGCAGCGCGCTGGTCAGCAGGGAACGCCAGTATTTTTACTGGGGGGAAAGCCATCGGTGCTGGCAGAGACCGAACGTAAGTTGCGTGAACAGTGGCAGGTCAACATTGTGGGTACACAGGATGGTTATTTCACGCCACAGCAGCGTCAGACAGTCCTGGAGCATGTGCGTGACAGTGGCGCTCAACTGGTGACGGTAGCGCTGGGTTCCCCCCGACAGGAATTACTGATATGTGATTGCCGTCAGTTACACCCCAATGCGCTTTATATGGGGGTGGGCGGTACTTATGATGTGTTTACCGGGCAGGTTAAACGCGCCCCTGTGGCATGGCAGCGCTATGGGGTGGAATGGCTATATCGTCTGTTGACGCAACCCAGCCGTTTTCGTCGTCAGGTTAAATTATTACGTTATTTGGCCTGGCATTTCAGCGGTAGGCTTTAAAGCGTATCACCATATCGGCCTCGTCTTTTCTGACTATTGTCCCATTTTTTCCCCGGCTTTATCGTTGTGTTCAAGGTCTGTTCGCGCTATTTATTTCATCGTACTCAGGTACAAGGAAAGGTAGGAATCCGGTTTGCATTGCGGTATCTTCTCGGCCATTTTTCTGGCCGAAGGTCTGTTATGCCTTGCCGGGAGAGAGTCGGTATCCCCTTTAAAGCATGATGGGTATAAAACAATAACGCTTTTGATGCCGACGTAAAAAGGAACTATTGAAGACAGAGGTTATATGGTAAATACAGAGAAACAAGACCAGCTCCACCGGGGGCTGGAAGCGCGACATATTGAGCTTATCGCGCTGGGCGGCACTATTGGCGTGGGGCTGTTCATGGGGGCCGCAAGCGCCCTGAAATGGGCTGGGCCGTCCGTGCTGCTGGCCTATATTGTGGCAGGCATTTTTGTATTCTTCATCATGCGTTCGATGGGGGAAATGCTATTTCTGGAGCCGGTGACCGGTTCGTTTGCAGTTTATGCCCACAATTACCTGAGTCCGTTCTTCGGTTATCTCACAGCCTGGGGTTACTGGTTCATGTGGATGGCCGTTGGCATTTCGGAAATTACCGCCATCGGCGTCTATGTGCAGTACTGGTTCCCAACATTACCGCAGTGGATACCAGCGATTGGCGCGGTGGCGCTGGTGGCGGTCGCCAACCTGGCTGCCGTGCGTTTGTACGGTGAAATCGAGTTCTGGTTCTCGATGATCAAGATAACCACTATCGTGGTCATGATTGTGGTAGGCGTAGGGATTATTTTCTTTGGTATCGGTAACCACGGCCAGTCAGTTGGTTTCGCCAACCTGACCGAACACGGCGGCTTTTTGGCAGGCGGCTGGAAAGGGGTGTTGTTTGCGCTCTGTCTGGTGGTGGCGTCTTATCAAGGAGTGGAACTGGTCGGTATTACCGCCGGTGAAGCGCGTAATCCTCAGGTGACGCTGAAGCGGGCGATCAATAACATCCTGTGGCGTATCCTGATTTTCTATGTTGGCGCTATTTTCGTGATTGTGACCATTTTTCCATGGAATGAGATTGGTACGTCCGGCAGCCCATTTGTGTTGACCTTCTCCAAAATCGGCATCACTGCGGCGGCTGGCATTATCAACTTTGTGGTGCTGACGGCGGCGCTGTCCGGTTGCAACAGCGGCATGTACAGCTGTGGGCGTATGCTCTATTCGTTGTCTAACAACCGCCAGTTGCCGTCGGCATTGGGCCGCGTAACGGCCGGCGGCGTCCCGGCTGTCGGGGTGATGGTGTCGATTTTGTGTCTGGTGGCGGGATCTGCACTGAATTATATTATCCCTAACCCGGAAAAAGTGTTCGTGTACGTCTACAGCGCCAGTGTGCTGCCGGGAATGATTCCCTGGTTTGTGGTGCTGATAAGCCAGCTGCGTTTCCGCCAGCAGCATCAGGCCGCGCTTGCTGCTCATCCGTTCAAGTCTATTTTGTTCCCGTGGGTGAACTACCTGACGATGGCATTCCTGATCTGTGTGCTGGTTGGAATGTACATCAACGAAGACACGCGCATGTCGTTAGTGGTCGGTGGTATTTTCCTGGCGGCGGTCAGTGTGCTTTACGTAGCATTGGGGTTGGGTAAAAAACAGCCGCAGATGCGGGCAGAAGCAGAGTAATCGTCGCTAATCGCGGGTGGCGGCGGCGGATTGACCGGGTTTTAACTGTAAATGAGCAAAGCATAAGCAAACGCATCATTTCTGTGAAAAAAGCACTGGACAGGCCCCTATTAAATCCGTACTATCCCCACCCGCAACGGCGCTACGCGCCCGTAGCTCAGCTGGATAGAGCGCTGCCCTCCGGAGGCAGAGGTCTCAGGTTCGAATCCTGTCGGGCGCGCCATTACGTTGGGCGCGGGAGCTGCGGAGGTACTTATTACCCCGTAAATCGAGTACCGGAATACGTAGTAAAGCAGTGGTATATGGTGGCTATAGCTCAGTTGGTAGAGCCCTGGATTGTGATTCCAGTTGTCGTGGGTTCGAGTCCCATTAGCCACCCCAAATTTTAAGTTTGTGATATGCGAAGGTGGCGGAATTGGTAGACGCGCTAGCTTCAGGTGTTAGTGTCCTCAGGACGTGAGGGTTCAAGTCCCTCTCTTCGCACCACACAAACGAAAATAGCAGTACCGTGTTACATCATGATCGGCGAGTAGCGCAGCTTGGTAGCGCAACTGGTTTGGGACCAGTGGGTCGGAGGTTCGAATCCTCTCTCGCCGACCATCCCATTCTTAAGAAACGGCAGTCCAGACGGGCTGCCGTTTTTTGCTTTTAGCGCATCAACATTCTTTACAAAACTTCGTGGTGTTGAGGCTATAAGCCACTTATTCCGCCTTACTGCTTTCCAGCACCTTATCGCTACCGAAATATTTCTCTGCCAGCGCTTTTAGCTGACCATTCTGACGCAGTTCCTGCAGCTGTTGATTAAACTCCGCCAGTAATTTGTTACCTTCCGGTGTTCTGGCAAATGGAAAGGCGACTTGCTCGTTAGAGATGGGGTTACCGACCAGTTTTAGCGGCAAGTGGCGTTTGTTAATTTCTGCCAGCAGGATAGGGCGCGAGTTGACATAGCCCTGAACACGGTTATTGATAACATCATTCATGGCGCCATCGCGGGTTTCATAGGTGCGAATGGTGACGTCATTATTGGGGAACGCATTGCGCAGATTGGTGACATGAGTAGAACCCAGCACGCCAGACACCGTTTTACCTTTAAGATCATCCAGAGATTGAATGTCTTTGTTGTTAATGCTGGTGACGATTTGCGATGCGTAGTTGAGATACGTGTTGGTGAAGTTGTATTTTTTCTGACGCTCGGTTGTTTTCACAAAATTATTGGCGACCGTATCCAGTTTTCCTGCTTCCAGTTGGCCCATCAGTCCGCTGAAATCAGCGGTGGTCCAGGTAATCTGGTAGCCCAGTTTGTGGGCGATGGTTTCCGCCACTTCTACATCATAACCCACTAACGTGCCGTTCTCTTTATAAGACCCAGGGAAACTTTGACCGGTGGTGCCCACGCGTAGCACTTTATTCTGTGTCTCCGTACTCTTGTTGTTATCACAGCCGACCAGTATTACTGCGGCAAACAAGGGGAGTAGTGCGATGCTGAGGTAGCGAGTCAGTCGGGTTTTTTTCATTACGGGATTCCTGTCTGAGTGTTCCTGGTTTAAATAAGGTCGAATTTAAAATGACATAAGTGACAACGAGCTCATCAACTCTGGGGGGAAGTAATCGCAGGTAAAAAAAACAGTTGGATGCGTATTAACGAAGGTGATGGAACGTTATCTGTGATGGTGACTATATCATTCAAAATAAAGGAAATTTATATCTTCATGTTATATCTTATCATTATTTGAGTGGTTACAACGTGCAGGCAGGATTTTACTATTGTGTTCTGTAGGCTGTGCTTATTGGTTGGTGCAGCAGAGAGAAATCAAGGAATTGACGTGTTTGCCATAAAATCCCCAGGGGTCTATCACCATCAGTCTGGCTTGCTGTCACGCGTAGGTGAACTCATTGCACCGTTTTCGGGTCGTATCGCTATATTAACCAGCCCGCGAGCCTGGGATGCGGTGAAAAGTACGTTGTCCGAGAGTTTGGCGAAGGTTGACGTACAGTTTGATGTGCATCTGTTGGAAGGTGAGTGCACACGCGATGCTATCGCATACCATCGGCATGAAATCGCCCAGGATGGTGTTCATTTTGTGTTGGGTGTCGGCGGTGGCCGAGTGATGGACTGTGCCAAAGCGGTGGCTGACGGGTTAGACAACGGTCAGGTAGCGACCTTGCCGACGATTGCCGCTACCTGTGCCGCCTGGTCTCCCATCAGCATTTTGTATGATGAGCAGGGCGGACATCAGGGAACGCAGGTATTACAGCGTATGCCTGAGATGGTGCTGGTAGACAGCGATGTGATTGCCCGTAGCGATGTGCGTTATCTGAAGGCAGGAATCGTCGATGCCCTTGCCAAATGGTATGAGTTTCAACCCTATCTGGCGAAAAACAGCGATAATCTGGCGCTTAACCTCAAGGTACAAGCAGCAGCGCTGGCGAAAGACACCTTTATACAGTGGGGAGAACAGGCTTTGCATGACAATGCCGAACAGCGGGTCACGCGGGCATTGCAAAAGGTGATAGATGCCAATATTGCCTTGGCGGGTCTGGCTAACAGTATGCGGGATGATTCACCCTCACCTGGCGTGGCCCACGCGATTCATAATCGCATGACACACGTCCCTGAACTGCATGACTGGCTACACGGTGAGAAAGTAGGATACGGATTGCGAGTACAGTCGCTGCTGGCGCGTGGTGACGGTTCGGTTGAACCCGATTTACTGGCGCACTTACAGCGTTATGATGCTCCCGCACGTTTACCGGTGGCGGAGGCGCGCTATGCCGAACTTTCGCAGACGCTGTCTGAAACCTTTACATTTCCCAAAGACAGTGCCGTGCTACTGCCATTTTCGCTCACACCAGAGGCGATTCGGCACGCAGTGCTTGCGACGCAGTACAGCGCCTGATTTGCTTTTACGCCTGACTGCTGCACACCTCTTTTGGCATTATTATTCATTACATTGGTAGTTAAATGGAGGTGTGTATGTCAGTTGTCGAACCGATTGAGAAACAATTTGCCGCTTATAACGCCCATGATTTAACCGCCTTTTCTGCCTGTTTTCATGAGGATTTCCGTGCTTATCGTATGCCATCGGCAAGCCCGTCCATGGTCGGGAAAACGGCGCTGGAGGCGTTTTATCGTGAACATCGTTTTAATAACCCGGCACTACGTGCTGAATTGGTGTCCCGTACAGTACTGGGTAATCAGGTTTTTGATCATGAAAAGATTTACGGACTCAGTCCTGATCCAATCGAAAGTATCGCTGTGTTTGAAGTGAAAGGCGGGGTGATTACCACGGCGTGGTTCTATTTTGCATAGTCATCACTGTTGCATAGTCGTCACTACCGCACCGCGTAATTATGCAGATGTCATGATTTCTTTCAGGGGAACTAAAGGCGACTAAAGATCAGTGGCTGTGCCCCTGAGCAATTCTTATCCGGTGTTCTGTCAGTAATCGGTTTTTTGGTTTCAAAAAAAATAATTACTGACGAAATCATAAAATAATAAAGAATATGTTATATCGATCAAATATATAGGCGGGAATATCGCCATGATATAGTCGCTGGCAAACAGCAGCGTCATCTTGACCCACCTCCCTTTTCCCCATTATTACAATGTAAACGAGTGAGTTATGGCATCACATTTGATTGATTTTCTTTTGATTGGAAATAACTTTGGCACACCAGAAATGCGCGCCGTATGGTCAGAGCACAATCGCCTGACTCGCCAGGTTGACGTGGAAATCGCGTTAGCGCTGGCAGAGGGCGAACTGGGTGTCATTCCGCAAGATGCGGCCAACACCATTGCTTCCCATGCCAACGCCAGCGCCCTGAATATTGAAGAAATAGCTCAGGATGCGGTGCGTATGAAGCACTCTCTGATGCCGACTATCACTGCTATTCAGAAGCAGTGCGGCGACGCTGGCGAATATATCCATTACGGCGTGACCACGCAGGATGTGGTGGATACCGCCACCGTGCTGCAATTGCGTCAGGCATTCGATATTGTGGTGCGCGACACCCGGCTGGTCGCTATCGAACTGAAACGGCTGGCGAAGAAACATCAGCATACCTTGATGACGGGCCGTACCCACGGTATGCAGGCCATGCCGACCACCTTCGGTTTCAAGCTGGCGGTATGGCTGGACGAGTTCGTACGGCACCTGCAACGTCTGAATGAAATTCGTGATCGGGTGCTGGTCGGCAACATTAACGGCGCTATCGGCACCTACGCTTCATTTGGTGAGCTGGGCCCGGAAATTGAACGTCACACCCTGGCTCGCCTGGGTCTGAATACCCCAAATATCGGCTGGCAGTCCGCCCGTGACCGTTTCTCGGAATACGCGTCGGTAGCCGTGCTGATCAGCGGTACGCTCGGTAAAATCGGCAACGAGTTGTACAACCTGATGCGCACCGAAATCAACGAAATCGAAGAGCCGTTCTCCGAAGGGAAGATCGGTTCTACCACTATGCCGCACAAACGCAATCCGGCGGCGCTGGAAGGGCTGGCGAGCCTGACGGCACCGCTGTTCAAGAGCGCGGCTCTGATCCACGAATCGATGAAAGTCGAGCACGAGCGTGACGCCATGAGCTGGCGCGCGGAATGGATAGCCCTGCCGGAAATCAACATCTATCTGTCGGCGCAACTGCAAAACGCGCTCGGTATCCTGCGCGGTATGTCGGTGAATGAAAAACAGATGCGCGCCAATCTGGACTTGCAAAACGGCCTGTTGCTGTCGGAAAAGGTGATGTTTGAAATCGGCAAACTGCTTGGTAAGCAGACTGCCCATCATCTGGTATACGAATGCTCGATGGCGGCATTTGAGCAGAACCGTGAATTTAAGGCGTTACTGCTGGAGCATCCGGTACTGTCGCAGCACCTGACGGCTGCTATGCTTGATGCCTGGCTGGACCCGGCGAATTACGTTGGCAGTGCACCGCAGAAAGTGGACGAGGTGATCCGCTACGCGGATGGCAGCGGCCTGCTGGCTGAGTGACGGGAGACACGATGAGTACCGTATTTCGTCAGGCCACGGCTGCCGATGATGACGCGTTTCTGGCGCTGGCGCTGGCTGCCTATGCGCCGGTACGTGAGCTTGGCATCAAGTTTGATGCTGCCTATGCGGACATCGACATGGCGCGTCGCCATCTGCGCAGCAACGGCGTGTATGTGATGGAGAAAGACGGGCGTCTGGCTGCGTCTATCACCATTCGTTATCCGTGGGGGCCGAATCCCGGTCCTTACGGGTTGCCGCACCTCGGCTGGTTCGCCACTCATCCGGATTTCAAACAACAAGGTCTGGGCAAACAGATGCTGGACTGGCTGGAACAGGTGGTGCTGAAAGAGCAGTTAAAAGCGCCCGCTGTAACGCTGGGTACCGCCAAACAGCACCCCTGGTTGCTGGAAATGTACCGGAAATATGGCTTTCAGGAAGTCGGCCAGGCGGATTTAGGAAAAGGACACCTCACGATTTATATGCGAAAAGTCCTGGATCAGGACCTTTATCACCACTGGGAAAAGAAACACCCCTGAGAGGCGTTATTCGATGACAATGAAAAAAATTATCCTTCCTGTTTTAGCCTTGTCAGCCGCTATTCTGGTAGCCGGTTGCGATTCTCAGAACAGCAATGAAAAAGTACTGCGCATCGGCGCAACCGGGCAGAGTTACCCCAGTTCGTTCAAGCAAGACAACAAACTGGTCGGGTTTGACGTGGAAGTGGCGGAAACCATCGCTAACGATCTGAACTACAAAGTAGAGTGGGTCACGGCGGATTTCAGCGGCCTGATGGGGCAACTGGAAGCCAGCAAGCTGGACACTATCGCCAACGTGGTGGCGATTACCCCGGCACGTCAGGAGAAATACAATTTCTCGCAGCCTTACAGCTACTACGGCAGTCAGATCGTCACACATAAAGACAACACCAGCATCAATACGCTGGATGATTTGAAAGGAAAAACCGTGGCGGGCGTGCTGGGTTCCAACCACGTCACCAATCTGAAAAAGGCCTTTGCCGACGGTAGCGTGACTATTCGCACCTATGAAACTCGCGACGGCGCGATGAGCGATGCGCTGGCCAAGCGTGTTGAAGGTTACATCAACTCCCGCCCGATCCTGCTGGCGGAAATCAACAAACGCAACCTGCCGTTCAAGATGGTAGGTGAGCCACTGGTGATAGAGCAGGTCGGCTTCCCGTTCCATAAAGATCAGAAAGGTGACGAACTGCGCAAGAAGTTCGATGACGAACTGACCAAAATGCGCAACGACGGTCGCCTGAAAACCCTGTCTGTCAAATACTTCGGTGAGGATATCACCGCGGGCAAGTAACCCCGTCGGCTCACTCAACCCCTGCGATGCCAGCCCGACTGTGGGCTGGCATCAGCTGTAATGGTATGGTTCATGAATATCGATCTTTCCTACCTGTTGAAGGTATTTCCCCAGGTACTGATGTACTTGCCCACCACGCTGCTGTTGGCGGTGGTGTCGATGTTATTTGCGATTGTGTTAGGACTGATGCTGGCGCTGGTTCGTGAGAGCCGGTTTGTGGTGGTGTCGAAACTGGTGGAACTCTATATTTCGTTGTTTCGTGGCATCCCGTCGCTGGTCCAGCTGTTCATTATCTATTTCGGTCTGCCGCAACTGTTTCCGTCACTGAATGGCCTGTCTGCCATGACAGCGGCGATTATCGGGTTCAGCTTGAAAAACTCCGCTTATATGGCGGAAATTTTCCGGGCGGCGCTGGCATCGGTAGATTTTGGTCAAACCGAAGCCGGTCTGTCGGTAGGAATGAGCAAAGTACAAATTTACCGTCGTATTGTGCTGCCACAGGCGATGCTCAATGCGCTGCCTGCTACCGGCAATACCTTTATTTCGCTGATTAAAGACACCTCGGTGGCCTTTGCGCTTGGCGTGTCGGAACTATTTGCCGAAGGCAAGATGATTGCAGCCGAATCGCTGCGTTTCTTCGAAACCTTCCTGGTGGTGGGGCTGATTTACTGGCTGCTCATCGTGGTGTACTCCTGGCTGCAGTCTCAGCTGGAGAAAAAGCTCAGCCACTCACGGCAGCGTTAAGGAGCCGACATGATTAGTGTAAAAAATCTGACTAAACGTTTTGGCGAGCAGGTGGTGCTGAACAATATCAGCCTGGATATCGCCAAGGGGGAAGTGGTGGCGATCATCGGGCCTTCCGGTTCGGGTAAATCTACCCTGCTGCGATGCCTGAATTTGCTGGAAAAACCAGAGTCTGGGGTGATTGTTATCGGCGAGCAGTCGTTGGATACCCGCCGTTATACCAGCAAGGAAGAGTATGCGCTTCGGCGTCAGACGGCGATGGTGTTTCAGAACTACAATCTGTTCAAAAACAAAACTGCGTTGGAAAACATCACCGAAGCGCTGATTGTGGTGAAGAAGATGCCGAAAAAGCAGGCGGACGAGATAGGGCTGTCGCTGCTGGAATTGGTGGGGTTGTTGCCGCAGGCGCACCAGTACCCGGTAACGCTGTCCGGCGGTCAGCAGCAGCGTGTCAGTATCGCCCGTGCACTGGCGGTGGAGCCGAAGGCGATTTTGTTTGACGAACCGACCTCGGCGCTCGATCCGGAGCGCGTGCATGAAGTGTTACAGGTGATTCAGAAACTGGCGGGGCAGAACACCACCATGGTGATCGTGACCCATGAAATGCAGTTCGCCAAAGAAGTGGCTGACCGGGTGATCTTTATGGCTGACGGGCACATCGTTGAACAAGGCCCGGCGGAGCAAGTGATCAGCTTCTCCGATAATCCGCAGACCCGTCGCTTCCTGCGGCAACTCACCACGATTCAGGAACCATCAGAGTTCGATATCTGATCGATAACCTATTCACCTGTGGGCCTGTCCTGTGATTTCAGGGCAGAAGAAGAGGAGTCCCCGACATGAAAGAGCATTCGCAGTTTGCGCCGTTGGCGCAGTTTATTCAGGCGTTTCGGCATGACCTGCATCAGCACCCGGAATTGTCCAATCACGAGTTTGAAACCACGAAAAAAATCCGTGCCGCACTGGAAAAAGAAGGGATTCGCATACTTGATCTGCCGCTGAAAACCGGTCTGGTGGCGGAAGTGGGTGGCCTGCAAGACGGTCCGCTGGTTGTCGTGCGTTCCGATATTGATGCCCTGCCGATTGAGGAAGAGTCCGGCGTCGCATTCAGTTCAAAAAATGCCGGGGTGATGCACGCCTGTGGACACGATTTTCACTCATCGGCGGCGCTGGGTGCGGCGATTTTGCTTAAACGCATCGAATCGGAGCTGAAAGGCACCGTGCGTATTTTATTTCAGGCTGCTGAAGAAACTGGGTTGGGCGCACCGGAGGTTATCGCGGTTGGTGCGCTGGACGGCGCGAGTGCTATTTTTGGCATTCATAACGATCCAACGTTACCGGTCGGTGTGATTGGCGGTAAAGACGGCGCACTGACCGCCGGAGTGGACCGTTTCGAAATCAAGATTGCCGCTAAAGGCTGCCACGCAGCCAAGCCGCATGAGGGCAACGACCCGATCATTATTCTGGGGCAACTAATTTCCGCGGTGCAGACTATCATCAGTCGTACAGTACCCTCAGACAACAATGCGGTAGTGTCGATAACTCAGGTACACAGTGGCAGCACCTGGAACGTGATTCCTGACACCGCCTATGTGGAAGGCACCGTTCGTACGTTCAGTCAGACGGCACGCGACTTGATTGAGCAGCGTTTTCGCCAGATTGTGGCGGGTATCGCCAGCACGTTTGGCGCGGAAATCGAGTTTATCTGGCACGCGGGGCCGCCGTCGGTGGTGAATACGCCGCGCTGGGTGGATTTTGCGTTGCAGGTGGCCGATGCCGAAGGATTTGAGGCCCGTCGCGTTGACGCCAGCCCGATTGGTGAGGATTTCGCGTTTTATCAGCAGAAACTGCCGGGCACCTTTATGATGGTGGGGTCTGGCGGCCCTTACGCGTTGCACCACCCTAAGTTCCGGGTGGATGACCGGGCGCTGTTTCCTACTGCACACTATTTGTATCAACTGGCAAAGCAGAGTCTGGAGCAACTGTCACAGGCTGCCTGATTAAGCCGTCAACCCAATTGATGACAACGGCCACGGTTACCCGTGGCTGTTTTGCATTTATCCGTTTTGAGTTTATCGATGGGGCAATAGTTGTGGCTTTTTAGCGACAGGGTGGGGGCTTTGATGTCGCTGACAGGAGACATATAACTTATTGAATATTAATGGTTATGAAAGAGGGTGTTGGCAATGTCTCTGTTTAGCGACAGTATGACTGAGTAATGCTTGATTTTTCAGCAGGTTAGTCGTTCCTGCATTCAACGACATGGCATATTTAATTCTTTATTTATCAATGAATAATGTTTTTTTCTTGGTTTTTTTAAAAGTTGGCATCATTAATGCATTTTTATAGGCGTAGATGCTCATTCCACCTTCTATGTTTGCTTCGGCTTCATAAACCTGGGAATGACGCAGAGCCATTTACGGCGCCTGACGTCCAGTCATTGATGAAGTGCTGTTTCATTAGTGGCTGGACGTAATGTTGAGTGGGGCGCCCTAAAGTTGTCTTTCAGACCTGATTTTTATTGCACGCTTGTCGCTGATCGGCAAGCGTTTTTTTTCGCCATTATTTAGCTGAATCATGGTGTTAGCTGTGCCGTAGCATGAAGACCGGCGCGATAGCGCCGGCTTGGGCCATTCAGGCATCCTGAGAGGGCTGTAACGTCAACAACAGGCCATCACGCCGCATACGGGCGGCGTCTTCGGGGCGCTTCAGGCGGTCAAAAGCATCGGCGCACCAGGCGTAGTCATAGGCATCTGGCCGCAGTGCCAGTGCGGCGGAGAATGCATCGCTGGCCTGTTGCCATTCGCCGTGTTTCATCAGTAATTGCCCCAGCGTGCTGTGTAGCAACGCATCGTCATGGTGTTGCTTCAGACGCTGACGCAGTAGTTTTTCCAGCGGCTCTGGCTGACCGGCATTAAGCCGAGGGAGCAACTGTACCAGCCGATGGTCAAATTGCTGCTTTAGCCCATCGACAATGATGTCCTGTGCGGTGACGTGGTCGTCGCACACGATTAAGCGTTCAGCCATCGCCACCTGCATTGGCAGCGCCTGACGCACTTTACGCGGCTGATTCTTCCACCACTTTTTCAGCCCTTCACTGCCGCCTTCCGCCATCGCCTGATCCATCAGGCCGATGGTTGCGCGTTGTTGCAATTCATCCAGATAGGATTCGTCATGCAGCCGGGTTTTACGCATCGCCGGCAGAATATCCAGCAATGCGCTGTAGGCATGGGTACGCAAAAATGCCTGCTCCGCCAGACGCAACACTTCCGGGTGGCGTGGCGCCACTTCCAGCAGACGATCAACACCGTGGCGGGCGGCGTGGTCTTCGTTACGGGCTAGCTGGATGCGCACGCGGGTAATATCCACGGGCAACTGGTCACAGTCGGCAATTTCCGCCGCCCGCTCCAGATATTGCCGGGTGCGGGCTTCGTCGCCGCGCTGCTGAGCTGCTTCTGCCGCCAGCAGGTAGTTCACTACCGGTTGTTCAGCGTGATCGGCATTGCGGGTCAACAGCTTTTCAACCTGCAGATAGTCGCCTTCGGTCAGTTTCAACAACGCCGCTTTGGTCTGCTGACGCGCCCTGGTGCGCTTGCGGCCAATGAACCAGCCACGGGTGCGGATGCCGGTGCGCAACACGCGCCGCAGCAGCCATTCCAGCGCCAGAAAAACCAGCAAAAACAGCACCAGCATCACCACCAGCCCGGTGACGCTGGTTTCAATGTTGTAATTGTCAGTCTGGATCAGCACATAACCCTGATGACCCGCCAGCATCGGCCCTACCACGATGCCGGCTATCAGCACTGCAAATAGCAGGAATACCTTCAGCATCTTCAGCCCTCCTGTGGGGTGGCGGACGGCTGCGCCAGCAGGTTGCGGACTCTGGTTTGCATCAATTTATCCAGCAGCGGCTGGCTTTGCAGTTCATTCGGTACATCCATCGACACGGACTGCTGACTCAGCGCATCCAACTGATCAATAAACGCTTTGGTGGTTGGGTCGCTTTCGTCAAAGTAGGCTCGTACCCAGGTTGCCGCTGTTTCCAGCGACTGGCGATAGGTTTCGTTCTGATGGCGCGGTACCGCCTGTGCGGCAATTAACAGGCGAGCGCGGATGTTTTCGCGCAGATACACATCCTGATTCGGTGCCAGCAGCGGTTCGGTGCTGTCGTCGCGGCGGCGAATGGTAATGAAGTCCGACAGGAATTTGTGCCAACTCTTACTCAGGTTCTGCCGCCATTCGCTCAGTGAGGCTGACAATGTCGCGTCGCTTTCTTCCATCGGCGCTTCATCGGTGTTGTTATCGGCCAGTCGCAGGTTGTCCACTTGATCGGCCAGTTGGTTCACTTTGAGGATAATGCCATCGAAATCGATCTGACTGACGTTCGCCAGCATACTGATATCGTGGGTGATAGCCCGCCGTACGTCGATAAGGCTAGGGTCGTTCATGTCTGCCAGGCTGGCATCGGCGCTTTTAAGTAAGGCACCGGCGGTGGTGACGTCTTTATCGCTCCACAGTTTACGGCCTGCCTGTTTTACCAGGAAATCAGCCTGCGCCAGCAGCCAGGTTTTCGAGTCGCTGTTGGCGAGCGTCGCCAGTTTTTCCTGCATTTCCCCGGCCTGACGGGTCAGGGTTGCCAGCCGTTGCTCATCGGCGCTCACGGACTTGGCTTGCTGGTCCAGCGTTTGCTGCCATTGCTGTTGTGCTTGTGATTGTTGTTTTTGCAGCGCTGCGAGCTGGTCTTGCAACTGAGTCATCGTAGCATTCTGGCGCGCCATCTGCTGGTGGGTGTAATAGTAAACACCGCCGCTCAGCGCCAGAGAAACCACGATAGCAATAGCGCCGAATACAAGGCCATGGCGTGCCGTGCTGGCAGGAGGCGGCGATTTTTGCGGATGCGCGGGTTCGGCCCTTTCGGCAACCTCTTCAGAGGGTGTTGAGGAGGTAATGTGTTCCGTCATATGAGTACATCCTATGATCAGGGGAATGGTAATTGTCCGGGTTATTCTTTTGCAGCCAGCGTAGCAGCATACGCGGCATTACTGTAGTGCGCGCATCAGCGCATCGTTATCCGCGTTATCGGCTATCTGAATGTCGTGCCAGCCTAACTCGCGTGCCACCCCAGCCAGGCGTTCGCTAACCACCACAACCCGGCAACCCGTCAGCCAGGTGGTTCGATAATAATCAGGCACCAGTTTATACAACTGTTGCAGCATTTCTCCGCTGGTAATCACCAACGTATCGATACCAAGATGTTGCCAACGCTGACATTGTTCCACGCCGTCGTAGATAACCGGGGTGCGCTGATAACATTCGCAGTAACGGACCTGCGCGCCACGCCGCTGCAACGTATCTCCCAGCAGTTCCCGGCCTCCATTGCCGCGCAGCAGCAACGCCTGTTTACCGGCGACTTGTTGCAGTGCGGGTAATTGCAACAATGTTTCGCTGGTAGCGCGCTCCGGCGGGTAGTGCACCGACAAACCGCTGACAGTATGCAGCGCCAGCCCGGTGGCGCGCCCTACCGCAAAATAACTGAGTGACGTAGGCCACTCCATTCCGGCGCGAGACAGCACCGGAACGGCGAATTCCACCACCTGCTGAGACAGGGCCAATACCACATCGCTGGGATGCAGAGCCTGTAGCATGGAAGGCAATTGCGGCAATTCGCTGCCGGGAGAAAATTCGATTAACGGGCTATGGTAAGCTTGCAAGCCTGCCATTCTGAGACGGGCTACCAGCTGCTCACCCGCAGGAGAGGGACGGGTAACCAGAATCGTCATGAGGAGGCTCCTCCATAAACCGATTGCAAAATATCGCGTGCGCCGCGTTCAAGCAGTTCGTCCGCCAGGTCGATACCCAGCGTTTCGGCGTCCTGACGTAGTCCCCGTCGTTCGGCGTAAATAATGCGGCTGCCGTCCGGCGCACCCACCAGTGCCCGCAGCCACAGTGTATCATCCTGCAGTTCGGCATAGCTGCCGATGGGCACCTGGCAACCGCCTTCCAGCCGGGTATTCATAGCGCGCTCGGCCAACACCCGCGTTGCCGTGTCATCATGGTTAAGCGGTGCCAGCAGTGCGCGGGTACGAGCATCGTCCAGCCGACACTCTACGCCAACCGCGCCCTGACCGACCGCCGGTAACGACTGTTCCGGGCTAAGTGCGGTACGAATACGGTCTTCCAGTCCGAGGCGTTTTAGCCCCGCGACGGCCAGGATGATCGCGTCGTAGTCGCCGTTATCCAGTTTGGATAAGCGGGTGCCGACATTGCCGCGCAGGTCGCGGACAACCAGATCCGGGCGATGGGCACGCAACTGGCACTGACGACGCAGGCTGGAGGTACCGACGCAGGCGCCTTCAGGTAGCTCATCCAGCGTGGCGTAGCGGTTGGAGACAAAGGCGTCGCGCGGGTCGTCACGCTCGCAAATGGTCACCAGACCTAACCCTTCGGGGAACTCGACGGGGACATCCTTCATCGAATGTACCGCGATATCGGCACGGTTTTCCAGCAACGCCAGTTCCAGTTCCTTGACGAATAATCCCTTACCCCCCACTTTGGCCAGTGGTGTATCCAACAGGACATCGCCGCGGGTGACCATCGGAACCAGTTCCACCCGCAAACCGGGATGACAAGCTTCCAGCCGTTGCTGCACAAAGTGGGCCTGCCATAGTGCCAGCGGACTTTGTCGGGTGGCGATCCTGAGAATAGTGTCTACCATGCTTAATACCGTATTGATCCTTTTTTTCCATCGTACCATTGAAGGCAAGCTGGTGTCAGTTGCCCGGCCCTTGTGATGATGAGGGCGGGGAATACTAAAACCTGAACCGGGATAGCCGCAAGCGGCAAGAGCGGCGATAATATGTGCAATGCTGAAGCATCAATAAACAAATCCGACTTTCTTTAGTTTCTTTACGCCCTTTCGGCAAGGTGTTAAATTGATCACGTTTCCAGCAATAATCTGCCCGTCATTCTTCCAATATCTACTCTGGGCAGGCTGGAAAACAACGGCTTCTTTATAGGCACTGGGATAAGCGGGCGAAACGTCTTGTACTTCTACATCGAGACACTGAAGCAAAGACTGGATGCGATCAACCAACTGCGTGTGGATCGTGCTCTGGAAGCAATGAAACCGGCTTTTAAGCAGGTTTACAGTCTTTTGCCAGTTTTATTACATCATCATCACCCGCTGATGCCTGGTTATCTGGAAGGCAAAGTTCCGCACGGCATTTGTCTTTTCTCCCCCGATGAAAGACAGCAGCACTATCTCGATAGCGTGGAATTACGCTGGGGTGAGTTGTCTGCGCCGGACCGCAAGGGCGAATTACCGATCACTGGTGTCTATTCCATGGGCAGCACCTCGTCCATCGGGCAGAGTTGCAGTTCCGATCTCGACATTTGGGTCTGTCACCAATCCTGGCTGGATAGCGAAGAGCGCCAGCGTCTGCAGCAGAAATGTTCATTGTTGGAAAAATGGGCGGCAGGCCAGGGTGTAGACGTCAGTTTCTTCCTGATGGATGAAAACCGTTTCCGCCACAACGAGAGCGGTAGCCTGGGTGGCGAAGACTGCGGCTCTACACAACACATTTTGTTGTTGGATGAGTTTTATCGCACGGCGGTGCGCATGGCGGGCAAGCGCATCCTGTGGAACATGGTGCCGGTAGAAGAAGAGGAGCACTACGATGAGTATGTGCTGTCTTTGTATGCCCGTGGTGCGCTGGCACCAAACGAATGGCTGGATCTTGGCGGCCTGAGCGCACTGTCGGCGGAAGAGTATTTTGGCGCCAGCTTGTGGCAGTTGTATAAAAGCATTGATTCGCCTTACAAGGCGGTGCTGAAAACGTTACTGCTGGAAGCTTACTCTTGGGAATACCCTAACACGGGTCTGCTGTCGAGCGAGATCAAAGCGTGTCTGCATAAAGGCGAGATCGTTTCTTTTGGGCTGGACCCTTACTGCATGATGCTGGAGCGCGTCACCCAGTATCTTAATGCTATCAATGACCAGACCCGGTTGGATCTGGTGCGCCGTTGTTTCTACCTCAAAGTGTGTGAAAAGCTCTCCCGCGAGCGTGCCTGTACAGCCTGGCGCCGCCAGATCCTGATGCAACTGGTGCAGGAATGGGGATGGAGCGCCGAACGGCTGGTGATGCTGGACAACCGTGCCAATTGGAAAATCGGGCAGGTGCGCGAAGCGCACAACGAATTGTTGGATGCGATGATGCAAAGCTATCGCAACCTGATCCGTTTTGCCCGCCGCAATAATCTGAGCGTCAGCGCCAGTCCGCAGGATATCGGGGTGCTGACCCGTAAGCTGTATGCCGCTTTCGAGGCGTTGCCCGGCAAAGTGACGCTGGTTAACCCGCAGATTTCGCCCGACCTGTCGGAGCCGAATCTGACCTTTATTTATGTTCCCGCAGGGCGCGCCAACCGCTCCGGCTGGTATCTGTACAATCAGGCACCGTCGATGGACGCCATCGTCAGCCATCAGCCGCTGGAATATAACCGCTACCTGAACAAGCTGGTGGCCTGGGCGTATTTTAACGGCCTGCTGACATCATCCACCCGTGTGCACATCAAAGGGCATGAGTTGTGTGATATCGCACGGTTGCAGGAGTTGGTATCGGATGTGTCCAGTCACTTCCCGTTGCGTGTGCCAGCTCCCACGCCGAAAGCGCTGTACAGCCCATGTGAGATTCGCCATCTGGCGATTATCGTCAATCTTGAGCATGACCCGACGGCGACGTTCCGCAATCAAGTGGTGCATTTTGATTTTCGCCAACTGGATGTGTTTAGCTTCGGCCAGCAGCAGCAATGTCTGGTCGGCAGTATCGATTTGCTGTACCGCAATTCGTGGAATGAGGTGCGTACCCTGCATTTCAGCGGCGAGCAGGCGATGCTGGAGGCGCTGAAAACCATTCTTGGCAAAATGCATCAGGACGCCGCGCTACCGGATTCACTGGAAGTGTTCTGTTATAGCCAGCATTTACGCGGGTTAATTCGAACCCGCGTGCAGCAACTGGTATCTGAGTGTATTGAGTTGCGCTTGTCCAGCACGCGTCAGGAGCCTGGCCGCTTCAAGGCGGTAAAAGTC
Source organism: Dickeya sp. CFBP 2040 (assembly GCF_012273755.1). Taxonomy (NCBI): domain Bacteria; kingdom Pseudomonadati; phylum Pseudomonadota; class Gammaproteobacteria; order Enterobacterales; family Pectobacteriaceae; genus Dickeya; species Dickeya sp. CFBP 2040. The sequence continues at coordinate 117,968 of NZ_JAAVXH010000096.1, read as the reverse complement.
GCGGGTGAAACCTGGGGGTTGTTCTTCGAGCGCCTGAGCGTGTCGGCTCAGAAACTGGAAAATGCGGTGGAGTTCTATGGCGCGATTTCCAACAACAAGTTACAAGGGCTGCCAGTTCAGGTGGAAACCAATCACATTCACCTGCCGCCGGTGGTGGATGGTGTCGCCAGCGAAGGGATTATCCAGTTCTTCTTTGAAGATCAAGCGGATAACCAAGGTTTCAATATCTATATTTTAGACGAGTCGAACCGGGTGGAAGTCTATCACCATTGCGAAGGCAGCAAGGAAGAACTGGTGCGCGATGTCAGCCGCTTCTACTCCTCGTCGCATGATCGCTTTACCTACGGCTCCAGCTTCATCAATTTCAACCTGCCGCAGTTTTATCAGATTGTCCAGTTAGACGGTCGCACCCAGGTGATCCCATTCCGTAGCAGCGCCTTGTCGCATTTGTGCGTGACGCCTTCGTCTGAGGAGAAGGCAAATCTGGTGCTGAGTCAGCGTCTACAGATGCTCTGATTCGTACCGAAGATATCCCGGTATGGCAATTGGGGCGAGAGCGCCCCAATTTACTTTATGCGGAACATTGCCTTATGTGTAACGTTGTTTTAGCCGAAACGCACTGTCTGTTTTAGTCGAAATGAATCGCTTCGCCGCTTTGTTCCGAGCAGGCTTGTGCCAGCAGCGTCATGAAATCGTTGCCGCTGCGGTCACAAATCCAGCGGCCATTCTGATAGTCGAAGTGATAGCCGCCGTTTTTGGTCGCCAGCCAGACCTGATGCATCGGTTCCTGCCGGTTAATCACGATCTTGCTGCCATTTTCAAAACTCAGGGTCATCACGCCGCCGTTGGTTTCGTAATCGATATCCGCATCGCTATCAAACCGATCCAGCGTTTCTTCTACTTTCAGCATTAGCGCATCGGCCAATTGATGAAACTCGCTATCGTTCATATTCGATTCCTATTGATTTTCATGATCCACCTGCGATTATAGAGAGCATAGGTCTCTGAATGACAGGTTTTAACGAAATGAAAACTTTTTTTCGTCAGGGCGCACTGGCACTGCTGGTGTTGTCGCTGGCTGGTTGTGGTTTAAAAGGCCCGCTCTATTTTCCGCCAGAGCAGCCTGCTCCGGCTAAAAAAACGCAGCAGCAAAATACCCAGACTCCGCAAGCATCATCCGTCCGGCAGTAGCCGCCGCGATACGCAGGGTGACTGAGGGTAATCTCGCGGGTTGCGACAGCCTGTCTGCCGTGCCCGTTTAACGCAGCGGGGTCAGAAAATGCAGTTTTCCAAAATGCACGGTCTGGGCAATGATTTCATGGTTGTCGATGCCGTGACGCAGAATGTCTATTTTTCACCGGATCTGATCCGTCGCTTGTCGGATCGGCATTGCGGAGTGGGGTTCGATCAGCTGTTGATCGTCGAGCCGCCTTACGATCCTGAGCTGGATTTTCACTACCGGATTTTTAATGCAGATGGCAGCGAAGTGGCGCAGTGCGGTAATGGCGCGCGCTGCTTTGCCCGTTTTGTTCGCCTGAAAGGATTGACCAGTAAACGTGATATCAACGTCAGTACGCATAATGGCCGTATGGTGTTGTCGGTAACGGAAGATGAACTGGTGCGGGTGAACATGGGTGAACCCAACTTTGAACCGCAGCAGGTGCCGTTTCGCGCTGTAAAGCCGGAAAAAACCTATATTTTACGCGCCGCTGAACATACGGTGCTGTGCGGTGTGGTGTCGATGGGCAATCCGCATTGCGTGCTTCAGGTGGATAATGTGGATACGGCACCGGTGGAGGAACAAGGGCCGTTGCTGGAAAACCATGAACGTTTTCCTGAGCGGGCTAATGTCGGTTTTATGCAGGTGGTAAACCCTCATCTTATCCGGTTGCGCGTGTTTGAGCGCGGCGCGGGCGAGACGCAGGCGTGCGGCAGCGGTGCCTGCGCCGCGGTGGCGGTAGGTATTCAGCAAGGGCTGCTGGCAGCAGATGTCAACGTGCAATTGCCGGGCGGTGAACTGGAGATTCACTGGGATGGTCCTGGTCACCCGCTGTTTATGACCGGCCCAGCTACTCATGTTTATGATGGATTCATTCATCTATGAAAAACGTGGAAGAGCAGATTGAACGTCAGGTGCTGAGCGACGAGCTGGTGCTGCAGCATTTGCACCAGCACCCTGATTTTTTCATTCGCCATTCCCGCCAGATTGAAACTCTGCGCATCCCGCATCCGGTACGAGGCAGTGTGTCGCTGGTGGAATGGCAACTGGCCCGCCAGCGCAATCGCATTCAGTTTTTGGAAGAAGAGATCGCGTTGTTGATGGAACAGGCGACTCGCAACGAGGCGCTGTTTAGCCAATTGCTGCAATTGCAGATGGCGCTATCGATGGCTGATTCACTTCAGGAACTGCTTGATCGATTATACCGTTGGGCGCGCCAACTGGGGCTGACGGGGGCATCTGTTCGCCTGTTTGCTGACCGCTGGCGTATCGGCGCGCCTTGCGATTTTACCCATCTGTCGCTCAACCGTACGTTGTTCGAGCCGTTGCGTATCCAGCGGCTGGGTGAACGGCATCACTATCTTGGCACGCTGAACGGCCCGGAGTTGTTGCTGTTATTGCCGCAGGCGCGCCACGTCGGTTCGGTGGCGCTGTCGCTGATGGGAAAACAGGGCGATCTGGGGGTGTTGATTTTTAGTAGCCGTGACAGTCATCACTATCAGGACGGCATGGGTACTGAGCTGCTGCAACATCTGGCGACGATAGTGCCGGTATTGCTGGAGCGATGGATTGAACGCCTATGAACCCCGATTCCCCCCTTTCTGCTCCAGCCGAAGCCTTTTTGCGTTATCTGCGGGTTGAGCGGCAACTGAGTCCGCTGACACAACGCAGCTACGCCCATCAGCTACAGGTGATTATTGAGATGTTGTCGGCATCCGGCGTGACTGACTGGCAGGCGCTGGATGCCGCCGGTGTACGGGCCGTGGTGGCGCGCAGCAAGCGTGATGGGTTGAATGCGGCCAGTCTGGCGCAGCGTTTGTCGGCGCTACGCAGCTTTCTTGACTGGCTGGTAGGCCGCGGTGAACTCAAGGCCAACCCTGCCCGCGGCGTACCCGCGCCGAAAGCCGGGCGACATCTGCCCAAAAATATGGATGTAGATGAAATGAGCCGCCTGCTGGATATCGATCTCAGCGATCCGCTGGCGGTGCGTGATCGCGCCATGCTGGAAGTCATGTACGGCGCCGGGCTGCGTTTAGCGGAACTGGTTGGGCTGGACTGTGGACATATTGACCTGGATAGCGGCGAAGTGTGGGTGATGGGAAAGGGCAGTAAAGAGCGCAAGCTGCCTGTCGGCGTGACCGCCGTCACCTGGCTGCGTCACTGGCTGGCGATACGGGATATTTACGCGCCGGAAGACGACGCGATCTTCATCTCCAGCCTGGGAAAGCGTATTTCAATGCGCAACGTACAAAAGCGTTTTGCCGAGTGGGGCGTCAAGCAGGGCGTGAACAGCCATGTTCACCCGCATAAGTTGCGGCATTCATTCGCCACTCACCTGTTGGAGTCCAGCGGCGATTTGCGTGCCGTGCAGGAACTGTTGGGTCATGCTAACCTTTCCACCACCCAGATTTATACCCATCTGGACTTTCAACATCTGGCATCGGTGTACGATGCCGCGCACCCACGTGCCAGACGAGGTAAATCCTGATGTATTTTTATCGCCCGCTTGATCGAATTGAGGCCATCACGTTCGATTTGGACGATACCCTGTACGATAACTATGAGGTTATCCGGCGTACCGAGCAGGAATCATTACGGTTTTTGCAGCATTATGACCCCAGATTGCAGGCGTTCAGCAGTGAGGGTCTGCATCAGTTGCGGCAGGCACTGCTGGCGCAAGAGCCGGAGATTTATCACGATGTTACGCAGTGGCGCTGGCGTTCCGTGCATCTGGCGATGACCCAGGTAGGGATGTCGCCGGATGAGGCTGCCACCGGCGCGGATGCCGTGATGGCGGAGTTTGCCCGCTGGCGCAGCCGCATTACCGTGCCGCAGGAAACCCACGATACATTGCAGGCGCTGGGGCAGCGCTGGCCGCTGGTGGCGATCACTAACGGCAATGCCGATCCTCACGCCTGCGGCCTTGGCGACTATTTCCAGTTTATTCTGCGTGCCGGCCCGGATGGCCGCTCAAAGCCCTGCCGTGATCTGTATCAGCGGGCTGCCGAGCGGTTGAATTTGCCGTTGCACAACCTGCTGCATGTGGGGGATGATCTGACCACCGACGTAGCGGGGGCGATTCGCAGCGGCGTACAATCCTGCTGGATTAACCTGCATGACGGTAACCTGATGCAGATCCACGATTCCCGACTACTGCCGCATGTGGAAATTTTCAGTTTGGCATCGCTAACCACATTGCTATAATTCTGCTATTTTTACTGTATAGATAACCAGTGGAATTTGTCTCCGATCCGGAGGCCGGGTTCCCTTTTGACGGATAACCGACGCCTATGGACGTATCTGACCTGCTAGACAGTCTGAATGATAAACAGCGTGACGCCGTGGCGGCGGCGCGCAGCAACATGCTGGTGCTGGCTGGCGCAGGCAGTGGCAAAACCCGCGTGCTGGTGCACCGCATCGCCTGGTTGTTGACGGTGGAGAACTGCTCGCCTTATTCGATCATGGCGGTGACCTTCACCAACAAGGCGGCGGCGGAAATGCGCCACCGTATCGATCAACTGATCGGCACCAGTCAGGGCGGGATGTGGATCGGCACCTTCCACGGGCTGGCGCATCGTTTATTGCGTGCGCACCATCTGGATGCCGGGTTACCGCAGGATTTCCAGATTCTTGACAGCGAAGATCAACTGCGGTTGCTCAAACGCCTGATCAAGGCGCTGAATCTGGATGAGAAGCAGTGGCCGCCCCGTCAGGCGATGTGGTACATCAACGGCAAGAAAGACGAAGGGCTGAGGCCACAGCATATCGACAGCTACGGCAATCCGGTGGAGCAGACCTGGCTGCGCATCTATCAGGCTTATCAGGAAGCCTGTGACCGCGCCGGACTGGTGGACTTCGCCGAACTGCTGCTGCGCGCCCACGAATTGTGGCTCAACAAACCGCATATTTTGCAGCATTACCGCGACCGGTTTAACAACATTCTGGTGGATGAGTTCCAGGATACCAACCGTATTCAGTATGCCTGGATTCGCCTGCTGGCCGGCGACAGCGCCAAAGTGATGATCGTGGGCGACGACGACCAGTCAATCTATGGCTGGCGTGGGGCACAGGTTGAGAATATTCAGCATTTCCTGCGTGATTTCAATGATGTGGCGACTATCCGACTGGAACAGAATTACCGTTCCACCGCCAATATCCTTAACGCCGCCAACGCACTGATTGCCCACAACGGCGACCGGCTGGGCAAAAACCTGTGGACCGACGGCATTGATGGCGAACCGATTTCGCTCTACTGCGCCTTTAACGAACTGGACGAAGCGCGGTTTGTGGTCAGTCGCATCAAGGTGTGGCAGGAAGCGGGTGGCGCGCTCAGCGAATGCGCCATTCTTTATCGCAGTAATGCCCAGTCGCGCGTGCTGGAAGAGGCGTTGTTGCAGCAAAGTCTGCCGTACCGGATTTATGGCGGTATGCGCTTCTTCGAACGCCAGGAAATCAAGGATGCGTTGTCTTATCTGCGTTTGATGACCAACCGTAACGATGACGCCGCCTTTGAGCGTGTGGTTAACACCCCGACGCGCGGCATTGGTGATCGCACTCTGGATGTGGTGCGCCAGACCGCCCGTGATCGCCAGTTGACACTGTGGCAGGCCACGCGCGCGTTGTTACAGGAAAAAGTACTGGCTGGGCGTGCCGCCGCGGCATTACAGCGCTTTCTGGAACTGGTGGACGCGCTCGCCAGCGATACTGCCGATTTACCGCTGCATGTGCAGACCGACCGGGTGATTCGTGATTCCGGATTGTGGAGCATGTACGAGCAGGAAAAAGGTGAGAAGGGCCAGACGCGGGTAGAAAACCTGGAAGAACTGGTAACGGCGACTCGCCAGTTCAGCTATCAGGACGAGGATCAGGACTTGCCGCCATTGCAGGCGTTTTTGTCTCACGCGGCGCTGGAAGCCGGCGAGGGGCAGGCGGATGCTTATCAGGACGCGGTACAACTGATGACACTGCACTCCGCCAAAGGGCTGGAGTTCCCGCAGGTGTTCGTCGTCGGTATGGAAGAGGGGATGTTCCCCAGCCAGATGTCGCTGGATGAAGGCGGTCGTCTGGAAGAAGAGCGTCGGCTGGCGTATGTCGGTGTGACGCGGGCCATGCAGAAACTGACGTTGACTTACGCCGAAAGCCGTCGCCTGTACGGTAAGGAAACCTATCATCGCCCCTCGCGTTTTATCGGCGAACTTCCGCCGGAATGCGTGGAAGAGGTGCGGCTGCGCGCCAGCGTCTCGCGCCCGGTTAATCATCAGCGGCTGGGTACGCCTGTCAGCCAAAGCGACACCGGTTATAAGCTGGGGCAGCGGGTGCGTCACGCCAAGTTCGGCGAAGGTACTATTGTTAACGTAGAAGGCAGCGGCGACCACTGTCGCATTCAGGTGGCGTTTGTTGGTCAGGGCATCAAATGGCTGGTGGCTGCGTATGCTCGTCTGGAGGCGTTATAGCGAGTTCTCGCCATGATGGAGCGGCGTCTGGTCTGTGCTCATCGGATGTTACGGTTGGACACAGACTAATCATTTGTTTGTCTGTTGACAGGCTTTTTCATCTCGGCGTAACATGCGCGCATCATTATTCCCGGAGGACCCACGCCTTGGACACACCCAGTCGATACTGGCTCAATAACCTATTGATTAGGCATTACTTCTAAGGCTATCTTCCCTGAGCTGATAGCCTTTGGGGTTATCAGCGATATCGTTTTATCGCATCGAGTCAGCACCGTCTCATGGCTTGAAACCTGATGGTGACTTTTCCACCCTGTTTCTGTGTTTCAATCGCGTTTCGTCCCTTTTTGTTACATTTTGGGAGCATGGCCAATGCTGAGCGCATTCAAACTCGATAACTGCCGTTTAACTCGCCTGGAACTGGATGAAAGTGATGACCTGACCACCTCGTTATGGGTGGACCTGGTCGAACCGGACGTCGAAGAGCGAGAATTTGTGCAGAATCAGCTGGGACAAAGCCTGGCAACCCGACCGGAACTGGAAGACATCGAGGCATCGGCCCGTTTTTTTGAAGATGAAGACGGCCTGCATATTCACTCCTTTTTCTTTTTCGAAGACGCGGACGATCACGCCGGCAACTCGACGGTGGCGTTCACTATCCGCGATGGCCGCCTGTATACGTTGCGTGAGCGCGAATTGCCTGCTTTTCGTCTCTACCGTATGCGCGCTCGCGCACAGACGCTGGTAGACGGCAACGCCTACGAACTGCTGCTCGACCTGTTTGAAACCAAGATCGAACAGCTGGCGGACGAGATCGAAAATATCTACAGCGATCTGGAATCGTTGAGCCGGGTCATTATGGATGGCCGTCAGGGCGATGAGTATGACGATGCACTGTCAACGCTGGCGGAACTGGAAGACGTGGGCTGGAAAGTGCGTTTGTGTTTGATGGATACTCAGCGCGCGCTCAACTTTCTGGTGCGTCGTGCCCGTCTGCCGAGCGGTCAACTGGAACAGGCGCGCGAAATCCTGCGCGATATCGAATCTCTGCTGCCGCATAATGAATCGTTGTTCCAGAAGGTTAACTTCCTGATGCAAGCGGCGATGGGGTTTATCAACATCGAGCAGAACCGCATCATCAAAATCTTCTCGGTGGTATCGGTGGTGTTCCTGCCGCCAACGCTGGTGGCGTCCAGTTATGGTATGAACTTCGAATTTATGCCGGAACTGAAGTGGGCCTATGGTTACCCTGGCGCGCTGGTACTGATGCTGCTGGCTGGTCTGGCTCCGTACCTGTACTTCAAACGTCGTAACTGGTTGTAATACCAACGGCCCTTTCTCATTCTGACGACCCTTTCTCTGATAAGGGACTCATCAGCCTTGTGGGCAACGAGTCCCTTGCCCTATTTTTCCCCCAATACTTTTTGATAACGGACAGATTTCGCACGGATAAATGCCCGCGTGACAGGTTTAGGGAGTAGAATCTTATTACTGTTCTGATGCGGTAACAGGTGATGTGCATGGAGAGATTTTCCACATCGACACAATGGATCATTTTGTTGTCGGGTTCGTTGGCGTTGGGGGCCGGGCTGCAGCTTTGTCATGTTCCGGCAGCATTGCTGCTGGGGCCGATGTTGGTAGGGGTGGCGATGGGCCTGAACGGCACGACCATCCGCATTCCCCGTACATTTTTTTACGCCAGTAATGCCGTGCTGGGCTGCCTGGTAGCGCAAAGTCTCTCCCCTTCTATTTTGACACCACTGGTAAAAGAGTGGCCGCTGGTGTTGTTTATCCTGATATCGACGCTGGTTGCCAGCGGGCTGTCGGGTTGGCTACTGATGCGTTACAGCGAACTGCCCGGTTCGACCGGTACCTGGGGGGCTTCTCCGGGCGGTGCGTCGGCCATGGTGGCGATGGCGAGTGACTTTGGCGCCGATGTCCGGCTGGTGGCGTTTATGCAGTACCTGCGGGTACTGCTGGTGACCGCATCGGCAGCATTTGTTGCGCGCGCGAGCCTCGGACAAGGCGCACAAGCCAGCAATGCGCTGCTGGTCTGGTTCCCCTCGCTGGACTGGCGCTTCCCCGGCACGCTGGCCATGGCATTCAGTTGTGCCTGGGTGGGGCGGCGGCTGCGTATTCCTTCCGGGCAACTGTTGGTGCCGATGATCGTCGGTTCACTGCTGCATTCCTCCGGGACCATGGCATTACAAACACCGGAATGGCTGCTGGCGATGGCCTATGCCCTGATTGGCTGGAGCGTTGGGCTGTCGTTTACCCGACCCGTGTTTTTGCTGGCGCTGCGCACTCTGCCGAAAATGATGATGTCGATAGTCATGCTAATGCTGCTGTGCGGCGGGATGGCGTTGATGCTAACGCGTCTGTTGTCCGTCGATATCCTGACCGCCTATCTGGCGACCAGCCCCGGTGGGCTGGACTCTATTGCCATTATCGCCGCCGGCAGTCGGGTGGATATCGCGTTTGTTATGGCCATGCAGACGATGCGCCTGTTCTCCACCCTGATTTTCAGCCCGATTTTATCCCGTTATATCTCGCGTCACGCTGCGGCTGGTGCGGCGTAACCGCTGCTGGGTATAGAGCGCATCAAGCGTGAATATGCCCAGCGCCATCCAGATGAGCGCAAAGGTGACCAGTCGGTCTGATGTGATGGTTTCGCCATAGACCAGCACCGCCAGCAGAAAGGTTAGCGTCGGCGCCAGATACTGAAAGAAACCCAGCGTAGACAATCGCAGGCGTATGGCGGCTGCAGTAAACAACAGCAGCGGTACGGTAGTGACGATGCCGGTTGCCATCAGCAACAGATTGAGCGATAGCGGATTTTGACTAAAATGGCGGGTAGGTGAATCGGTCAGCCATGTCAGATAAATCAGTGCGGCAGGCAGTAACCACAGGGTTTCGAACAACATGCCGGTCTGGCCATCGATAGCGATCTTTTTACGCAGCAGGCCGTAAAGTCCGAAGCTGAAAGCCAGAATGAGTGCAATAACCGGCAGCGAGCCGAGCGTCCACAACTGAACCAGTACGCCACACACCGCAAGCAGCATCGCTATCCATTGCATGGGGCGGAAACGTTCTCTGAGAAACAGCATTCCCAGCAGTACGCTGACCAGCGGGTTGATGAAATAGCCCAGGCTGGCTTCCAGCATGTGGTTATGATTGACCGCCCAGATATACGTCAGCCAGTTACAAGCCACCAGAATGGCGGTAATCGCCAACAGTAATAGTTGTCGCGGCTGCCGGCAGGCGGTGCGCACCACACCCCATTTACGGCTTAGGCTCAGTAGCAACAACATAAACAAGAACGACCAGATAATCCGGTGACTGAGAATTTCATCAGCCGGTACCTGCCCAAGCTGTTTGAAATAAATCGGGGCAATACCCCAGATGGTATAAGCGCCGAGAGCGAACAATGCCCCCTGGCGGTGTTGTGACATACTCATTGATAGGAACCAATAAACCGCAGATGAAAAATCCAGTCTACCGGACCGCAACGCAGGTGTCTTGTTGTGGTGGGTGGTGAATTCCCTTCGACAGTTCATTATCCGGCAGTTTGCTTAATCGATAGGTCGTTTAACTGACCGTTCGTTTAACCGCCAGTTTGTTTAACCGACAATGTAGGTCGCGATGGCGCTGGCGATATGTGACTGTTTTTCGTTATGTAATTCCGCACGAGCGACGGCGATTTTATTACCGCCGCGCAGCAACTGGCTGGTGAGAATAAAGTGTTCACCGCGACCAGGGCGCAGGTAATCCACTCTCAGGTCGATGGTGCCCATGCGCGACAGCCGCTGCTGAAGCTCCTGTTCGCTTAATATGGTGTGGCGCAGCAATGCGCTGCCGACGCACACCAACCCGGCTGCCACATCCAGACCGGCGGCGATCACACCGCCGTGCAGAATCTGCTGCAATGCGTTGCCCACCAGCTTGTTCTGATTGCGGAAACGTAGCGTGACCGCTTCTGGCGAGAATGACTCCAGTGTGAGTCCCAGCTCCTGATTGAATGGCATCTGATAGATAAAAATATCGCTGACACGCTGACGTACCTTGTCCTGAGTAAGTGGTGTAGTAAGCATGTGTGAGTCCTTAATCACGCCTGTTAGGATGGCTGGTTAAATTTCATGTGGTTATGGGTTAATAAGTTGTTATTTTAGGTGCCGTTATGGTTTCTTGCTACTGTCGGTTGTGATAAGGACAGGAGAACTGCGCAAACCGGTCAAGCTGTGTACACTATCTGCCATTATTTCAGTTCGTTAGATCACGTATCTATCACGTTCTTTTGGGAGACGACGTACATGTATAAATCAGCTGGAATGGCCGTTGCGTTGATGCTGGCGGCAACGGCACAGGCGCAGGAAGCCCGTACTCAGGAAATTCATGATGCTCCGGCCATACCGGGCAGTATTATCGCCGGGCTGCTGCAAAAGCATGATACGCCGTTCATACTCTATCCTTATGAAAGCAACTACCTGCTTTACACTTACACCAGCGACATTAATAAACAGGCGATTGAAAGTTACAACTGGGCCGACCATGCCCGTAAAGACGAAGTAAATTTTCAGATTAGCCTTGGTTTCCCGTTGTGGCGTGGTATCGCCGGTGAAAACTCACTGCTGGGGGCCTCTTATACCCAGCGCTCCTGGTGGCAAATGTCCAATAAAAGCGAATCGTCTCCGTTTCGAGAAACTAACTACGAACCACAATTGTTTCTTGGCTGGGCGACGGAGTACCGCCTGGCTGGTTGGACGTTGCGCGATGTGGAACTGGGGTTCAATCATCAGTCTAATGGACGTGCTGACCCAACGTCGCGCAGTTGGAACCGGGTCTATGCCCGTCTGATGGCGCAAAACGGCAACTGGCAGGTAGAAGTGAAACCGTGGGTACGGCTGCATGACAGCGAAGATGATAACCCGGACATCATCCGTTACATGGGGCACTATCGGGTGCGGGTCGGCTACCATTGGGGAGACAGTATTTTCAGTGCCGAAGGCCGCTATAACTGGAATTCCGGTTACGGCAGCGGCGAACTGGGATGGAGCTATCCCATTACCGATCATGTCCGTTTTTACACCAAGGTATTCAGCGGCTACGGCGAGTCGCTGATTGACTACAATCACTGTCAGACCCGCTACGGCATTGGCGTGACGCTCAATGATATGTTCTAGCCACTCCGTCATGATGCCGGGGTGACTGCGAACCGTTGCAGAAAACCCGGCAACAGACGTTGCAGTTTTGACGAACGGCGCTGAAAATAGCGCCTGTTTGTTTTTTCAAAAGCGGTGAATAACGGTGAAGGCGTGTCTACGGCAGACGTATTGAGTGCGGACGTATTGAATAGAGAAACGCTGGCAATGCAGGTGCTGCGTGAAACCTTCGGTTACCAGCAATTCCGGCCTGGCCAGCAGGCTATTATCAATGCTGCTATCAGTGGGCGCGATTGTCTGGTCATCATGCCGACCGGCGGGGGAAAGTCCCTGTGTTATCAGATCCCGGCACTGGTGCTGGATGGGCTGACGCTGGTGGTATCGCCGCTGATTTCCCTGATGAAGGATCAGGTGGATCAGTTGCAGGCTTACGGTGTGGCGGCGGCCTGCCTCAATTCTACACAGAGTCGTGAACAGCAGCAGGAGGTGTTCAGCGCCTGTCGTCGCGGCGAACTGAAGCTGCTGTACATCGCGCCGGAACGCCTCACCACCGACGGCTTTCTGGAGCAACTGGCGTACTGGAATACGGCGCTGATCGCCATTGATGAAGCGCATTGCATTTCACAGTGGGGACACGATTTCCGCCCGGAATACCGTGCGCTGGGGCAGATTAAGCAGCAGTTGCCCGCGTTGCCGATTGTTGCACTGACCGCAACAGCCGATGATACCACCCGTCAGGATATCGCCCGTCTGTTGGATTTGCGCGACCCGCTTATCAATATCAGCAGTTTCGACCGCCCGAATATCCGTTATACGCTGGTGGAAAAATTCAAACCGCTCGATCAACTGTGGCTGTTTATACATGGGCAGCGCGGCAAGAGCGGTATTGTGTATTGCAACAGCCGCGCCAAGGTGGAAGATCTGTGCGCCCGGTTGCAGAACCGCGGACTGAGCGCTGGTGCCTATCACGCTGGGCTGGAAAATGACCGCCGTGCTCAGGTGCAGGAAGCGTTTTTGCGCGACGACCTGCAGGTGGTGGTCGCCACTGTGGCGTTTGGCATGGGCATCAACAAGCCCAACGTACGCTTCGTGGTGCATTTTGACATCCCGCGTAATATCGAATCTTACTATCAGGAAACGGGCCGTGCCGGTCGTGACGGCTTGCCCGCTGAAGCCGCGCTGTTCTACGATCCGGCGGACATGGCTTGGTTGCGTCGTTGTCTGGAAGAAAAACCGGCTGGTATGCAGTTAGATATCGAGCGGCACAAACTGAATGCGATGGGGGCGTTTGCCGAAGCGCAGACCTGCCGTCGTCTGGTGTTGCTCAACTATTTTGGCGAAAACCGTCAGCAGGCCTGCGGCAACTGCGATGTCTGTCTCGATCCGCCCCGGCGCTACGACGGGCTGGTGGACGCGCAGAAAGCGTTGTCCTGTGTCTACCGCGTCGGGCAACGGTTCGGCATCGGTTATATCGCTGAGGTACTGCGTGGCGCTAATAATCAACGTATCCGCGAATTCGGCCACGAAAACCTGCCGGTGTATGGACTGGGTAAGGATAAAACCCAGGAACAGTGGGTCAGCATTTTGCGTCAGTTGATTCATCTGGGACTGCTGGCGCAAAACATCGCGCATCATTCTGCATTGCAATTGACCGAGTCGGCACGACCGGTGCTGCGTGGCGAAGTGCCGTTACAACTGGCGGTGCCGCGTGTGGGAAGCCTGAGCAAACCACGCGCCAGCCAGAAAACCTACGGCGGCAATTATGACCGCAAACTGTTCGCCAAGCTGCGTAAACTGCGTAAATCCATCGCGGATGAAGACAATATTCCGCCGTACGTGGTGTTCAGCGATGCCACGTTGCTGGAAATGGCCGAGCTATTGCCGGTGACCGCCAGTGAACTGCTGGCAGTCAATGGCGTCGGCCAGCGGAAACTGGAGCGATTTGGCGCTCCCTTTATGACGTTGATCCGTGATCATCTGGATAACGGCGACGACTGAGACGTGCTCAGTCTGTTAGCCGGAGTGTTTGCCTTTTTCTGGCGCCAAACCATCGATCAGGCTTTGCGGGCCGTTGCCAACAGCGCGCCGACCAGAATAAACAGCGAGCCGAAAGTTCGGTTCAACTGTTTGATCTGACGCGGGCCTTTCAACCATAGCGCAATGCGCTGCGCCAGTGTGGCGTAGCCAATCATGACGATAATATCGACCACCACGGTGGTGACGCCGAGCACCAGATACTGCATCGCCTGAGGTTGGTGCGGAATAATAAACTGTGGGAACAGCGCCGCCAGAAACACGATGCTTTTCGGGTTGGTCAGGTTGACCAGAATCGCCCGTTTGAACAGCCGACGGCGAGGCATACTGTTGGCCAGCGTCTGCAAGTCCAGCGAACCTGCACTGCGCCATTGTTGAATCCCCAGCCAAATCAGGTAGGCAGCGCCGAGCCATTTCAGAGCGTCGAACGCCAGAACCGACTGAGACAACAACGCCCCCAGGCCGATCCCCACCAGCACGATGTGAATGGTCAGGCCCAGTTGCAACCCGGCGATGGAGGCTATCGCACCACGGTAGCCGTGGCTGATGCTGGTGCTCATGGTGTTGATGGCGCCGGAGCCGGGTGACAGGCTCAGAATTAATGTGGTGACGAGGTAGGCTAACCACCAGTCTTGAGTCATGGCCGATGCTCCCTGATTGCGATTTTTTATGCCACAATACGCCAATGCCTGCCTTTGTGCTATAGCTCACAAAAACCAATCGCTCACAACAATCAATCTGTTCGGCATGATTTACCTTGGGAGAGCCTGATGAGTCCGTATACGGAGTATCTGCTGACAAGGGAATGGCAGTACGCCGCGTTTGTTACCGGGCCGCTGCTGGATTTCTGGCGGCAGCGCCAGGAAGGGATGTTCATCGGCGTGGATGAAGTTCCTGTCCGTTTTGTACGTTTTACCTCGCCGTCGCACCAGCATCTGGTGGTGGTGTTGCCTGGTCGCACCGACAGCTACGTAAAATATGCCGAGATAGCCTACGACCTGTTCCAGTGCGGTTACGATGTGCTGGTGATGGACCATCGTGGTCAGGGGCGCTCAGGCCGGTTGTTAAAAGACAGCCATCGCGGGCATGTTAAGCGCTTTAGTGATTATGTGGACGATGTGGCGACACTGTGGCAGCAGCAGGTAGCGCCGGGGCACTATACGAAACGGTTCGCGCTGGCCCATTCGATGGGCGGTGCGATTCTGGCGCTGTTTCTGGCGCGCCAGCCGCAGGCGTTCGATGCGGTAGCACTTTGTGCGCCGATGTGCGGCATTCTGTTGCCGATGCCGCACTGGCTGGCCTGGCGCATTCTGAACTGGGCCGAGCGTCACCCGGCGATACGGGATTACTATGCCATCGGCACCAGCCCATGGCGTCCGTTGCCGTTTATGGCTAATGTGCTGACCCACAGCCTCGCGCGTTATCATCACCATGTGCGTTTTTATGCCGATAACCCGGATTTGCGTATCGGCGGCCCGACCTATCACTGGGTACGGGAAGCGTTGCTGGTAGAAGAACAGTTACTGCGGCAAGCGTCGGCAATGACCACGCCATTGCTGATGTTGCAGGCGCAAGAGGAGCGGGTAGTGGATAATGCTTGTCAGGACGCCTTCTGTCAGGCGTTGGCGGCAGCCGGCCACCCATGTGTGGATGGCCGTCCTTACGTCATTCGCGGTGCCCGTCACGACATCCTGTCGGAAAAGGATGCGATGCGGGCCGATGCCTTCGGGCGAATTTTGCAGCATTTCAATCATTATCATTAATACGTCTGTGCGGCCATGCCGCCCGGCACCAGCGGAGGTTGAATTTCAACATATGTACCCGATTGTTGCTTCCGATCTTGACGGCACACTGCTGTCACCCGATCACACCCTGTCACCTTATGCCAAAGAAACCCTGCGCCTGATGACGGAACAGGGCATTCATTTTGTGTTTGCCACTGGTCGTCACCATATGGATGTGGCGCAGATCCGCGATAATCTGGCGATCAGCGCTTACATGATTACCTCTAACGGTGCGCGGGTACATAACACCGATGGCGATCTGATTTTCAGCCACAATCTTGACCGCGATATCGCCCAGGATTTGTATGGCATGGTGTATCACCACCCGGAAATCCTCACCCACGTTTATCGTGGCGATGAGTGGTTTTTGTGCCGTCCCAGACCGGAAGAAGAGCGCTTTTTCGCCGAGACGGTGTTCCGCTACACACTGTTCGACCCGGAAACCTTGGGTACGGACGACGTCGGCAAGGTGTTCTTCACCTGTGAGGATCACGACAAGCTGCTGACACTGGAAGACGCGCTTAACGCACGCTGGGGTGATCGCGTGAACGTTAGTTTCTCTACTCTGAATTGTCTGGAAGTGATGGCAGGCGGCGTATCTAAAGGTCACGCACTGGAGCAGGTCGCCAAAATTCTCGGCTACACCATCAAGGACTGCATCGCCTTCGGCGATGGTATGAACGACTATGAAATGCTGTCGATGGCGGGCAAAGGCTGCATCATGAGCAATGCCCACCAGCGGCTGAAAGATATGCTGCCGGACAACGACGTGATTGGCACCAACATCGAGCAAGCGGTGCCAGGGTACCTGCGTCGTCTTTATCTGGGCGATGACGCCTGAGGTGCCGGGTGCACGTTATGCAGAAAGGCGACGGCTTTGTCTGGGAAGTCGGTGGACAAGCCGTCCACATCGGCTTGCCGATAAAGCAGGGCATAAAGCGCGTTGATGTGGCTAAAATAGACATGCTGCTGATAACTCCCCGCCAGTCCGGATCGGTCCGGCGGGGATAACGCGTATGGTTTATCGTCAGTAAACCATAGCGGGATGACGGGATCAGGCGCGCTTCGCCAGTTCTTCCTTGTGTTTCTTCTCGTTGATCATGGTCATAATCAACAGCAATACTGCCAGTACGCTACCGCCGATCATTACCAGGAAACCGCCGTTCCAGCCGAAGAAATCGACGGTATAGCCGACGATGGCGCTTGCTGCCACCGAACCGCCGAGGTAACCAAATAACCCGGTGAAGCCTGCGGCGGTACCGGCGGCTTTCTTCGGTGCCAGTTCCAGCGCGTGCAGGCCGATCAGCATCACCGGGCCGTAGATCAGGAAGCCGATGACGATCATGCAGATCATATCCAGAGTGGGGTTGCCTGCCGGGTTCAGCCAGTACACTACGGTGGCGATAGTCACCAGACTCATAAAGAACACGCCGGTAGCGCCGCGGTTGCCCTTGAACACTTTGTCAGACATCCAGCCGCACAGCAGCGTGCCTGGAATACCCGCATATTCGTACAGGAAGTAAGCTATCGACGACTTATCCAGTGCGAAGTGCTTCACTTCTTTAAGGTAGGTCGGCGACCAGTCGAGAATACCGTAGCGCAGCAGGTAGACGAACACGTTGGCAAAGGCGATGTACCACAACAGTTTGTTGGGGAACACATACTGCATGAGGATTTCTTTCGCCGTCAGTTCCTGTTCGTCTTTTTCGCTGTAATCCGTCGGATAATCGTTTTTGTATTCTTCGATGGGCGGCAGACCACAAGACTGTGGCGTGTCACGCATCATGGCGAAAGCGAACAGCGCCACCAAAATGGCGGCAATCGCCGGCATATAGAGTGCGGCTTTCCAGTCGTGGAACCAGGCCATCCCCAGCAGGAACAGCAGCGGCGGGATGCCACCGCCCACGTTGTGGGCGCAGTTCCAGATAGACACAACGCCGCCACGCTCTTTCTGCGACCACCAGTGCACCATGGTGCGGCCACACGGCGGCCAGCCCATGCCCTGAAACCAGCCACAAATGAACAGCAACACAAACATCACCATGATGCTGGACGTCGCCCACGGCACGAAGCCCATGAACAGCATGACTGCGGCTGCCAGAATCAGGCCGGCAGGCAGAAAGACACGCGGATTGGAACGGTCGGACACCGCACCCATAATGAATTTGGAAAACCCGTAAGCGATGGAAATGCCAGACAGTGCAAAGCCCAGATCGCCTTTGGAGAAGCCTTGTTCGACCAGATACGGCATCGCCAGTGCGAAGTTCTTTCTGACCAGATAGTAGGCGGCGTAGCCAAAAAAGATTCCCATAAATATCTGCCAGCGCAACCGACGGTAGAGTGGGTCTACCTGATGTTCCGCCACTCGTGGTCGATGTGCCGCAGGCTTGAAAATACTCAGCATAAATAAACAATCCCCGATAGTTATTTTCTATAACGCTCGCCAGCGTAGCGAATACGCGTTGTCTTCAGTGTGAGTCAATACGCAATTGTTACACTTTTATGACGGCTGGCGCTATTTTGGGCTTTAGGTAACACAAATGAAATAACCATTTTTCATTTTTGAGTGATTCGAATCACATATTCGGTGTTGTCTCGCGATTTAATTTTCGTTTTTTGAGTGTTTTTGTTCTTTATCAATCATTTTGACGGCGGTTTATGCCCCACTATATACAGGCATGATCCGGATTGAGGTAAAACGGAAATGGCGAACAACGGTTTGCGGCGAGAAACAGATGTAGTGATTATCGGCGGTGGCGCTACCGGCGCGGGAACTGCCCGCGATTGTGCGTTGCGCGGGTTGCGGTGCCTGTTGCTGGAACGGCACGACATTGCCACCGGGGCTACGGGTCGCAATCATGGATTGCTGCACAGCGGGGCGCGTTATGCGGTCACCGATGCGGAGTCTGCCCGTGAATGTATTGAAGAAAACCAGATTCTGCGACGCATCGCCCGTCACTGTATCGAGCCGACTGATGGCCTGTTTCTGACGTTGCCGCAGGATGATCTTGATTATCAAACCCGGTTTATTGCTGCCTGCCAGCAGGCGGGGATACGGGCGCAGGCTATCGATCCGCAGGAAGCGTTGCGACTGGAGCCAGCCGCTAATCCGGCACTGATTGGTGCAGTGCGCGTGCCGGATGGCACGGTAGACCCGTTCCGGTTGACCGCCGCCAATATGATCGATGCCTGTGAACATGGCGCGGAAGTCTTGACCTATCACGAGGTCATCGGATTGATCCGTCAGGGGGGGAGCGTTGTCGGTGTGCGCGTTTTCGACCACAAACGCCACCTGGCCAGCGAAATTTATGCGCAGGTAGTGGTTAATGCGGGTGGCATCTGGGGGCAGCGCATTGCCGAGTACGCCGACCTGAGTGTTCGCATGTTCCCCGCCAAAGGCGCATTGCTGATTCTGGGCCACCGCATCAATAACCGGGTGATTAACCGCTGTCGCCCACCGGCTGATGCCGACATTCTGGTGCCGGGTGATACCATTTCGCTGATAGGCACCACCTCGACCCGCATCGATTACGACCAGATAGACCACATGACGGTGACCCCGGAGGAAGTGGACACGCTGATCCGTGAAGGTAGCCTGCTGGCGCCGCAACTGGCGCAGACTCGCATTCTGCGCGCTTACGCCGGGGTGCGGCCACTGGTGGCGAATGATAACGACCCGTCCGGGCGCAGCGTCAGCCGCGGTATTGTGCTGTTGGACCATGCCAGCCGCGACGGGCTGGAAGGTTTCGTCACCATTACCGGCGGCAAGCTGATGACCTACAGGCTGATGGCGGAATGGGTCACCAACAAAGTGTGTGAAAAGCTCGGCCATCGGGCTGAATGCACCACCGCGTCACGCCCGTTGCCGGGTTCTGAACTCTCGGATGCAGACCAGCCGCAGGCTGCTTCGCCGTTATCTGCTCCATTGCGCGGTTCCGCCATTTATCGCCACGGACATCGTGCTGCGCCGCTGGTATCCGGCCAGCGGGTGGACAGCAGTCTGGTGTGCGAATGTGAAGCCGTGACGGCAGGCGAGGTGCGGTACGCGGTGGAGTCGTTGCAGGTTAACAACCTGACCGACCTGCGCCGCCGTACTCGCGTCGGCATGGGCACTTGTCAGGGGGAATTGTGTGCCTGCCGCGCCGCTGGCCTGTTGTGCCGACTGGGGCAATCCACGCCACAACAGGCGGTGTCGCAACTGAGTCAGTTTCTTAATGAGCGTTGGAAAGGTATGCGCCCCATCGCCTGGGGGAATACGTTGCGGGAAAGCGAATTTACCAGTTGGATTTATCAGGGCTTGTGCGGGCTGACCGACCGCCCGGAACAGGAGGGCGGCGATGCGTTATGACGTGGTGATCATTGGCGGTGGGCTGGCTGGGTTAGCCTGCGGCATTCGCCTGCAAGAACAGGGTAAACGCTGTGCCGTGGTCAGCGTCGGGCAAAGTGCGTTGACCTTTGCCTCCGGTGCGCTGGACTTACTGGCCGCACTGCCGGATGGTACAGCGGTCAGTCAACCGTTGACCGCGCTGGACGAACTGGCGGCACAGGCACCGCATCATCCTTACACTCTGATGGGTAAGGCGCGTGTCAGCCAACTGGTGGCGGACGCTGAAGCACTGCTGGCACGTTGCGGGTTGTGGCTGCGGGGAGAGAGCGGAAGTAACCATCAACGCCTGACTCCGTTAGGCAAGTGGCATCCGTGTTGGCTAAGCCCATCGGATAGCGTCACGCACGGCCTGTCAGGGACGCCAGCGTGGCGGCAACCGCTGGTTGCCGGCATCGAAGGATTTATGGATTTTCAGTCCCGACTGGTCGCCGGAGAATTACAGGCGCAGGGGATCGCCGCTCGCGCCGATGATGTGCGCTTACCGTTGCTGGATGCGCTGCGGCAAAATGCCAGCGAATTCCGTTCATTGGCTATCGCCCGGTTGCTGGATACCCCGGCAGGCATTGCAGCGCTGGCCGAAGAACTGATGACGCGGGCGAGCGGTAATGATGCGGTGATACTGCCTGCCTGCATGGGGCTGGAGGCGCAGGCACAACTGAATGCCGCGCTGGGTAAACCAGTCGGGTTGCTGGCGACGTTGCCGCCATCGCTGCCAGGAATGCGCCTGCATCAGGCCCTGTTGGGGCGTTTTCGCCAAATCGGCGGGACACTGATGCCGGGAGATAAAGTCTTGTCGGCGCAGTCGCATGAAACGGGCGTGACATTGTGCACCCGCAGTCACGGCGAGGTGCCGATGCGGGCTGACCATGTGGTATTGGCAAGCGGCAGCTTTTTCAGCAACGGTCTGGTGGCTGAACGTGATCGGGTAGTGGAGCCGGTGTTTGGGCTGGATGTCGATTTTCTACCGGTTCATGAGAACTGGAGCAAGCCCAACCTGTTTGCAGACCAGCCGTATTTGCAATTCGGGGTAGTAGCGGATGAGCAGTTGCACCCGGCTATCGGCGGCCATACTCAGCCCCGGTTGTATGCGATTGGCTCGGTATTGCGGGGGTATGACCCGTTACGACAGGGATGCGGCGGCGGGGTTTCGTTGCTGACCGCGCTATACGCTGCCGAGATGATCACAAGGGAGAACCGATGATGAGCCGGTCTGACACCAGTTTTGAGAATTGCATCAAGTGTACCGTCTGTACAACTGCCTGCCCGGTTGCGCGTGTCAATCCGCTCTATCCGGGGCCAAAACAGGCGGGGCCGGATGGCGAACGCCTGCGACGCAAAGACCCGGCACTATTTGATGAAGCGCTGAAGTATTGCACCAACTGCAAGCGCTGCGAGGTGGCGTGTCCATCGGATGTCAAAATTGGCGACATCATCCAGCGTGCCAAAGCCAGCCATAGCCAGCACCGTCCGACGCTGCGAGACGCTATCCTCAGCCATACTGACCTGATGGGTTCCGTCGCCACCCCATTTGCACCGCTGGTGAATACCCTCACCGGGTTGAAACCGATGCGTCAGTTACTGGACAAGGCGTTGAAAATCGATCACCGTCGCCAGTTGCCGCGTTATTCCCACGGCACGTTCCGCAACTGGTATCGCCAGCAGGCAGCGCATCAGTTGCAGTTTGCCGATCAGGTGGCCTATTTCCATGGTTGCTACGTCAACTACAACCACCCGCAACTAGGTCGTGATCTGATCCGCGTGTTTAACGCCATGGGTGTTGGGGTTCAGTTACTGACCAAAGAGAAGTGCTGCGGTGTGGCGCTTATCGCCAACCGTTTTCTCGATAAGGCACGTAAGCAGGCCAGTTTCAACCTGGCCTCGCTGGATGATGCGATTAACAGCCGTGGTCTGCCGGTTATTGCGACCTCGTCCAGTTGCACCTTTACGCTGCGCGATGAATATCCCCATCTGCTGGGGCTGGACAATCACCACGTGCGCGATGGCATTGAACTGGCGACCCGCCACCTTTATCGCTTGCTGGATCAAGGTCGAACATTGCCGTTGCAACCGTTGCCGCTGCGGGTGGTGTATCACACTCCCTGCCATCTGGAACGAATGGGGTGGACAGCGTATACCCTGGAATTACTGCGACGCATTCCGGGGCTGGAGTTGCAGGTACTGGATTCTCAGTGCTGCGGTATCGCCGGAACTTACGGTTTTAAAAAGGAAAACTATGACACCGCGCAGGGGATTGGCGCGCCGTTGTTCCGACAGATCGAAGCCAGTGGTGCTGATCTGGTGATTACCGATTGTGAGACCTGCAAATGGCAGATTGAAATGTCGACCAGTAAAGCCTGCGAACACCCCTTCAGCTTGCTGGCCAGAGCATTGCCCGCGTAAAGCGCTGCTCACGTAAAGTACTGCCCGCGTAAAGCACCCATGTTGAACCTCGCCTTCCCGGTTATTGGCTCCGGGAGGGCGCACCGCGCTATTTCCCTTCCTTTTTCAATGGTTAAACATCAACCACTTGATTCTGAAAAATAAATTTTTGGGATACTGGCAGGAATAACGGGCACGTCAGCCGGAGCAGGCTGCCCGGCGAACATTTTCTTTAAATTGAACAAAAAATCGCTTTACAGATGCAAATGATAATGATTATTATTGCCATGCGTTCCGGGAAAGCCTAATGAATCCATCTCTGTGACTCATCGCGGTTTTGCTGTGAAGGCACGACATTGCTCACATTGCTTCCAGTATTACTTAGCCAGCTCGGGTGCTGGCTTTTTTTTTATCCTGAATTTTTTGGAATCTGATTTCCAAATGTTGTTCCTGTTAACGCTGTTGCTACTATCCCTGGCCGCCACCCTGCGGGCTATCGCATTGCGATATCAAAAATTTCTCCCGGAAATTTTTTGAATAGAGCGGTGAGTTTTTTAGGCTTTCTTATTCCCGGCTGCTCGCTAGACTGAAAAAAACATTCGAGGAGCGCACCATGATTTATTTACGCAAAGCACAAGATCGCGGCCATGCTAACCACGGCTGGCTGGATAGCTGGCACACGTTTTCGTTTGCCGATTACTACGATCCGGATTTTATGGGGTTTTCCGCACTGCGGGTGATCAATGAAGACTATATCGAAGGTGGGCAGGGTTTTGGAACCCACCCTCACCGGGATATGGAAATTCTCACCTATGTGCTGGAAGGCACGGTGGAACATCAGGATAGCATGGGCAACAAAGAGCAGATCCCGGCGGGTGAGTTTCAGATAATGAGCGCCGGTACGGGAATTCGTCACTCGGAGTACAATGCCAGTCGGGACACGTTGCTGCATTTGTACCAGATTTGGGTAATCCCGGAAAAAACCGGCTTGACGCCGCGTTACGAACAACGTCGTTTTGACGAACCGCAGGGTCGCCAGCTGGTGCTGTCGCCGGATGCCCGCGACGGATCGCTGAAAGTGTTCCAGGACATGACGTTGTGGCGCTGGGCGCTGAAATCACAGGAAGAATCGGTCTACCAGACTGAGCCGGGCCGTTATCTGTGGATTCAGGTAGTGCGAGGCACGATAGAGATCAACGGTCAGCCGGCGAGTACCAGCGACGCGTTGGCTATCTGGGATGAGGCGTCCATCACCGTACGCGCCAGCGAAGACAGTGAAATCCTGCTGTTTGATTTGCCGCCGGTAAAGTGACCACGACATGCCAAAATCAAGTCGTTGGACAGCGCTTAGGTTATAATGGGCAGAATAAAGGCAGGCTAATGAGCCTGCCTTTCCGGTTTACATGATGTGTTTAGCTGCCTGTTAGCGACCTTCTCGCGGTCAGCCGGTAGCTTGTTGCAACATCAGCTATCAGGACTTCACGCTACGCACCAGCGTTTGCTTGCAAATATGTCCGAATGTGAGGAACTTATAATTATCGCCTCCCACGCCTACATCCGTTTGCGTTGGGATTCTAATTATCCATCCGCCAACATCAAAGGTTGAGTTCCAGGTATTGTAGTAACCTAGGCTGTAATCTCTGAATTCGGTTGAAAAATCACCATTACAGGCGTTTAACGCAATCGTGCCTGATGCGTTACCACTGGCGTCAGTGATGATAGAGTGAGCCATACTTTCATCAAATTTGATGTCGGTTTTGATATTCGTAGTTCGCTGATTGAGATAGAGAACTGCCTCTACATTTGGAATTCCCGCCCCGGTTGAATCAGTAAGACGCACATTCCAGTTAACGTTACGGTAGGCTTGTGTGATTAGGAAGCTATAGGCTGAGTCATTTACACCACCAGGTATATACAGAACATTATTTTCCCCTTTAACCGCATTGGTAAGCTTGGCAATTTTTGAACCGAAAGACAGCTGATAATATTGAGCTGGCGTCGGTAATTTTGCTGGATTAGGCGACACTTTTACCAGAATGATTTCATTCGGCTGTGACGG
Organism: Dickeya sp. CFBP 2040; assembly: GCF_012273755.1. Taxonomy (NCBI): domain Bacteria; kingdom Pseudomonadati; phylum Pseudomonadota; class Gammaproteobacteria; order Enterobacterales; family Pectobacteriaceae; genus Dickeya; species Dickeya sp. CFBP 2040. The sequence goes on along the minus strand of NZ_JAAVXH010000096.1, from coordinate 93,497 downwards.
GGTGATGGTATGTTGCTCACCGGTATTACGCGTTACCCAGGTACTGCCTCCATCAGTCGAGTACGACAACAGCCAATAGCTGCTTGCAACGTTGTCTGCACCTGTCAGACGAAGCACAACCTGCTGACCATTGGTTGCAGTAAATGCGTAGTAATCCTTATCTAACTCATCGTCAGAGTTAGCTTGGATATTATACAAGCCATCAGGTAAAACGGTTGCCCACGATGGTGCATCATTGAGTTCGTATGGATCAATATTTGTATTAACGATGCTGCCGAAGGTAAATGCAGAACCATCCGTAACATTACCTTGTATATACCAATAGTAGTGGCCAGGCTTAAGCCGGTTGAGTGTGACTTCATCGTTGTTATCTGGATTATCAGAAGACGATACCAATGTCAGATTATTTTTTCCATCATCGCTCAACAACTCCAACAACACGTTTGTGCCTGCACTCTGGTTGATTACGTACGTTGTGGTTTTCGCATCTTGCGTGATTTCAAAATGGTAACAGGCGAATTGACCAGTTTGCAGGCCACTGAATGTATAAGATGCGTTTATTGACAGGGTCGGACACAATGGCGTAAATGTGCTGTCACTGGTGGCATCCAGGCTGCGTGATAAGGCGTTGGCCTGCTTTTTTTGCGTTGCCGCCTTTAGCACGGAGGCATTGGGTTTAATAATAATAACGCCGTCTTTTTCATTTTTGGTCAAGAGAGGCTTATTGGCTGCTATTTGACGCATTTTCTCCGGTGCATTAAATAAGTCTACAGGACCTTTGTTGGGCAGTTTTTCGATATCTTTAACCTTAACAGAAACACTGGTTTCAGCCATGGCTGAGCTGAGACTGAATGTTAACCCTGCTGCTATAAAACATAACCCAAGACGATAGAGCTTCATTTCTATAATTCCTTTTTCATAAATGACAGACATATAACTAAACGAAAGGTTGTGCTGTGCACATATTTCACTTTTTGTGAATCAGGGGGCTTTTCTACACAGGCATTATCGTAAAAATAGCTTTTTACGGATGTGGGTTAAACTGGTCGTATCGTATCAACCGCGCCTGGTGTGTTGCGTAACAATAGTCATTCCATCTGTTTTTTTGTTCTTTTTTTAGGGTATGTAGCTAACTAAAAATTCCATAAAAGTAAACTGACTGATCATTCAGTGACAGCGAGAAGAAATAATCAAACATGGCAAACCCTCTCACATTACTTTATGAGAGCCCATTTAATGTCAGTGTGATAATGAGTGGTTTGAATATGCATCAATGCATTTACACTTTTATTCCGTTCTCTTGTCGCCAACTACAGTATTCCCATTAAGCTACTTTTTTTGTAAGAAAAAGTAAAGTGTTGCTATGGCAGGTTTCTATAAAAATTCATCTAATTGCCTTATTACGACTACTCGTATCATCGGACTGATTTTTAGTTATTTTTTATTCAAACTGAATTGATAACTTGAAAAATGATATATATAAAATCATTAATTTAATAACATTATTATCATGATAATTATATGTTGTTGTATTTAGGTATTCAGTAAATATCGACATTTCGGGTGGTGGGGAAGGATAACAACGGATAACAAAGAGCAGATCCCTGCGGGTGAGTTTCAGATAATGAACGCCGGTACGGGAATTCGTCACTCCGAGTACAACGCCAGCCAGGACAAACTGCTGCATTTGTACCAGATTTGGGTGATCCCGGAAAAAACCGGCCTGACGCCGCGTTATGAGCAGCGCCGTTTCGATGCGCCGCAAGGCCGCCAACTGGTGCTGTCACCGGATGCCCGCGACGGATCGCTGAAAGTATTTCAGGACATGACGTTGTGGCGCTGGGCGCTGAAGGCGCAGGAAGCGTCGTCCTACCAGACTCAACAGGGCCGTGTGTTATGGATTCAGGTGGTACGAGGCACGATTGAGATCAACGGCCAGCAGGCGACCACCAGCGATGCGCTGGCTATCTGGGATGAAGATTCTATTACCGTGCGCGCCAGCGAAGACAGCGAAATCCTGCTGTTTGATTTGCCGCCGGTAAAGTAACAGTAACCGGCGTATGTCAGTAAAGGCGAGTCCACCGGGCTCGCCTTTACTTTTGATGGCAAGGCTTACGATGGCTGTGTTGTCGAAGTATCAGCTTCACTGCTGGTTGTCACCGGCGTCGACTGGATGGGAACGATTTCGATGGTGGTGCCCGGTGTATAGGCGTTGTCCGGTGTATAAACGACGCTGCCCGCCGTGGTCGTGACCGGATTATCGGTACTGGTTGCTTTTTTGAATAGGTCGGCGTAGGTCAAGGTGGGCTCGCCTTCTGAAATGGTCACCCGGGCAGACTGAGGCGGCTCGGTACCTGCTTTTTGTGCCTCAAGATGGGCCATCAGTCTACGCACGGTTTCCTCGCCGTCTTGTTGGTTATTCGTGCTGGCTGTTCTTGTACCTTCTACCCTGACATAGTTCATGCCCGTTTCTTCAGATTTGATGAACGTGACTTTCGGGTTTGATATTACCATTGAGGGGGTGGCGGCATATGCTCCAGTTTGAGAAATGCTAGTCATATTATTGTCTCCAGAGTGTTATTCATGCTGCCAGTGGCAGCCAGATTGAGATTGATCAGCCTCGATACCCGTCATACTTCACGTTATAGGTGTGTTGACGTTATGGCTGCGTTGGCCGTATTACTCGCCCTGCAAGGGCGCAACGCATTGCACGGTGCAACACGCGAGCGTGTTGTCCTGCAACTTGACTTATTGAGAGTATCTATTCAGGTTTATTCGCTTTCACTGAGGGAAAGCCAGGTTTCTGTATCCCGACATTTTTTATGGCATGTAATGATGGGTGCCATTCCGGCAATAATACAATAGTCGTATGTGAAACGGCTTATAATAAAAAATCATTTGTGACCATGTTACTTCATTAAAAATTAATTAATTTATTGGCGTGTCTATTTATTGAAAAATTAATTAATAATAAAGGAATAATATAACTAGGTTGGTTTCGGGATACCGTCATACAGTTGTTATCATCGGTGTTCAGATAGATATTCTGCTAACCATTTCTTTAGTACAATCGGCGTTTTGAGTCGCGGGGATGTCAACGGATGATAAAGAAAAAAAGACCGGTATTGCAGGATGTCGCCGACCGGGTTGGGGTGACCAAAATGACGGTCAGCCGCTATTTGCTCAACTGCGAGTCGGTATCCGCCGTGTTGTGCGTGTTGAGATGCAAGATTGCTGCAACGCACCGCGCTACTACCTGGTCCAGCGTGCCGTTGCTATCCACCGTGATGACATCAGTTTCCGTCTCATCCGGTTCTTCCAGCGCATCAAACTGGCTTTGCAGCAGCGCTGTCGGCATAAAATGGCCGGCACGCGCCTGATGGCGTTGCACAATCACCTCAAAACTGCCTTTCAGATAAAGAAATACCAGGCCGTCGTTGCCTTCGCGCAAGCGGTCACGGTAACGCTTTTTCAGGGCAGAGCAGACAATAATGCCGGTTTCGTTTTTATTCAGCAGGCTATAAGCGACATCGTTCAGGCGTTCCAGCCAGGGGGCGCGGTCATCGTCGTTGAGCGGCTGGCCGCCAGCCATTTTCTGAATATTGGCTCTTGGGTGCAGATCGTCGCCATCAATGAATCTGGCGTTAATCTCCCGTGCCAGTTGGGCACCTACGCTGGATTTACCGCTGCCGGAAACCCCCATCAAAATAATACGTTGTCCTGACATAATCGTCATCGCTCTATCCCAAACGGTCACTTAAATGCTGCGCACGTGTTCTGGACCCTAGCACGTTACCGGCATCATGATACCGGTAACATTGTGCATTGTGATGTATGTCACGCCGGGTAAGTATGACCTACAGCCATTACGGCGATTACTTCTGGTGGGGTTGTCAGCGCCGGGCGTCAGTACGCATTGATGATTGACGGGATATATCCGTTCTCTGCGTTCTCAGGGAAACGGAGAGAACGGGGTGAGGTTACAGCTTCAGGTAGGCCCGAACGCCGTCCAGGAACATTTGGGTGGAGAGCATCACCAGCACCAACCCCATCAGCCGTTCCAGCGCGTTGACGCCTTTGTCGCCTAACAGCCTCAGGAACAGGTTTGACAACAACAGCACGACCACGGTGATGGCCCAGGCAATGAATAGCGCCAGCGTCAGATGCGGCAACTGGTTCGGGTACTGGTGGGAGAGCAGCATCAGCGCGGCCAGAATCGACGGTCCGGCCACCATCGGAATAGCCAACGGCACCAGAAACGGCTCATCACCGGCGGGCAAGCCGCTGGTAAAGCCTTCCTGTGTCGGGAAAATCATGCGGATGGCAATCAAAAACAACACGATACCGCCGGAAATAGACACGGTTTCTGTACGCAGATTCAGTATCGCCAGAATCTTCTCGCCCGCGAACAGGAACACCAGCATCACGCCCAGTGCGATGATCATCTCTCGAATCAGCACCACGCGTCGCCGTTTGGGATCAAGATGTTTTAGTACCGACATAAACACCGGCAGATTGCCGAGTGGGTCCATAATTAACAGCAACAGGACGGTTGCCGAGATCATTTCAGTCATGGTGGCGGTAAGCTCCTCTCATCCCAGCCTGTTGTCAGGCACATTAGGCGTGTTGCTGAAAACGCCTGAGTCATCGAATAAATTCACTTGCGACTTCTGATACATTTTGTAAGGTTGACAGACATCACTTAAAACTATGCTCCCTGCCTGAAACGGCAGTCGGATTGCTTTTTGTCACCCCAGGCAGGACGGTTACCATGAAAAATGTTGGTTTTATTGGCTGGCGCGGAATGGTCGGTTCGGTACTCATGCAGCGCATGGTGGAAGAACGCGATTTTGATTTAATCCGCCCGGTATTTTTTTCGACGTCGCAGCACGGCCAATCGGCGCCGGCGCTGGGCGGCCAGCAGGGTGTCCTGCAGGATGCCTATAATCTGGACGCGCTACGCGCGCTGGATATCATCATCACCTGTCAGGGCGGCGATTATACCAATGAAATCTACCCAAAGCTGCGTGAAAGTGGCTGGCAAGGGTACTGGATCGACGCAGCATCGTCTCTGCGAATGAAAGATGATGCGATTATTATTCTGGACCCAGTCAACCATAGCGTGATCAAGTCCGGTCTGGACAAAGGCATCAAAACCTTTGTGGGCGGTAACTGTACCGTCAGCCTGATGCTGATGTCGCTGGGCGGCCTGTTCGCCAACGACCTGGTAGAGTGGGCATCCGTTGCCACGTATCAGGCGGCGTCCGGCGCGGGCGCGCGTAATATGCGTGAACTGCTGATTCAGATGGGTCAGTTAAACGCAGAAGTCGCCGGCGAACTGAGCGACCCGGCTTCCGCCATTCTGGATATTGAACGCAAAGTGACGGCGCTGTCACGCGGCGGTCTGGACGTGGAAAACTTCGGCGTGCCGCTGGCCGGTAGCCTGATTCCGTGGATCGACAAACAACTGGAAAACGGCCAGAGCCGCGAAGAGTGGAAAGGTCAGGCAGAAACTAACAAGATCCTGAACACCGCCAGCACCATTCCGGTGGATGGTCTGTGCGTGCGTATCGGTGCGCTGCGTTGCCACAGCCAGGCTTTCACGCTCAAGTTGAAAAAAGATGTGTCGATTGCGGAAATCGAGCAGATGCTGTCAACCCACAATGACTGGGTGAAAGTGGTGCCGAATGACCGGGAAATCACCATGCGTGAACTCACCCCGGCGGCGGTAACCGGTACGTTGTCCACCCCGGTGGGCCGTCTGCGCAAACTGAATATGGGTCCACAGTACCTGTCTGCCTTCACTGTCGGCGACCAACTGCTGTGGGGCGCTGCTGAACCGTTGCGCCGTATGCTGCGCATCCTGCTGTAATTTCTGCTGCCTAAACGCGCCTTGCCGGGCGCGTTTTATTTTTCTTCACCCCTGTCTGGCAATCATCTGCTGTGCTGCTTGTCTCTCTTTGTCGTGTTAGGGATTTGCGTATCGTTTTGCGTTGAGTCACGATCATCATGACCAACCCCGGCATAATGGGGCGACCTGCGTGGCGCCACGCCGGAAGATTCTTTTCGCTTTTCTGTGAGGCTGACATGCAACGACTGACTATTTCTCTGGATGACTCACTGGCTGAAGCGCTGGATGCCCTGATGCTGCGCAAAGGCTATGCCAACCGTTCGGAGGCATTTCGTGACATGTTGCGGCGCGAACTGGGTGAAATGACGGCGGCGCAGGATAAAGACGTAGAGTGCGTGGCGGTGCTGAGCTATGTGTACGACCACCATGAACGCCAGTTGTCGAGCCGACTGGCGGGGATGCAGCATGAACACCATCACCTGACCGTCTCTACCATGCATACTCATCTCAGCCATGACGAGTGTGTGGAAACCGTGATTCTGCGTGGCCCGACCGAGCGTGTAGAACGGTTTGCCGCCTCAGTCATTGCCCAGACGGGTGTGCGCCATGGCCGGTTGAATCTGATTCCGATGGCGCAGGAGGCGAATGAAATATGACCGGCAGCGTACACACAAGCAGCAGAATGTGTGGACCCGGCTGACGCATAGGGTGAGATGCTAGCGGACCTGACGCGGGTCGTGCCGGGAAATTGCTGGGTCAGGATTCATCAACTGCATGAATTTAAATAATATAAAATATTTTCATGCTGTAATAATACATAGTGCTTGCTTTCAGGTCCGATGAATGCGTTAATAACCAAACGGTTTGTTAGTCAGACCTATTTATGCCAAGCATTTTACTAAAGTAGTCCTCAGTCCAAGCGTTATCCTCAGATATCACTTCCCCTGAATCTCTTTTTTTCTTGCTCATAAGTATTTCCTGCATTGCAGACCCCTGTTGCCCTCAAACGGGCTGGAAAAAAATTACGAGGTAATATGATGTCTAATAAAATGACTGGTTCAGTAAAATGGTTTAACGAATCTAAAGGTTTTGGCTTTATCAGCCCGGCTGATGGCAGCAAAGACGTATTCGTACATTTCTCTGCGATTCAGAGTGACAGCTTCAAAACGCTGTACGAAGGCCAGAAAGTGGAATTTGTTATCGGCAACGGTCCGAAAGGTCCTTCTGCTGAGAACGTAGTAGGGCTGTAATTTCACGGGTCATCCTCATCGACGATAGCGAAGATGGCGTTAGCCGGAGCAGTGACGTGATGTGATACCCTGATTTGCCTGAGAGCGGCTTCCCCAAAAGGGAAGCCGTTTTTTATTTCAGGTGTGTCGTTGTGGTAAGCGGGTTTCGCGCTACGTTATTCCACCCGCAACGGTACTCGCACCCGCACGCGGGTAAAACGTTCCGGCTCGCTGGTGACGGTGATGCCGTAGTGATGGCCGTACCGCGCCTTGATGCGCCGATCCACCAGATTCATACCCAGTCCATCGCCGCCGTTACGCGGGTTATAAGTGCCGGCGTTGTCCTCAATCGTCAGTTCCAGCATGTTGGCATAGGCGCGGGCTTCAATGTGCAGATGCCCATTGTCCAGCATTTGGGAGATACCGTGCTTGATGGCGTTTTCCACCAGCGGCTGCAAGGAAAAGGCAGGCAATCTGGCTGCTCTGAGCGATGACGGAATAGCTATCTCTACCGTCAGCAAATTGGTGAAACGTGCCTTTTCAATATCGAGATAGGCGCTGATGTGCTCCAGCTCATCATTGAGTGCGACTTCGTCGCCACTGCGTTTGAGGTTTTTGCGAAAAAAGGTCGATAGCGACAGTACCAGTTGGCGCGCCTGATCCGGATTACGACGAATCACCGCCGACAGGGTATTGAGGGCATTGAACAGGAAATGCGGATTGACCTGCGCATGTAGCAGTTTGATTTCGGATTGTGCCAACAGTTGTTTCTGCTGCTCGAAGCGTCCGGCGAAAATTTGGGCTGACAGCAGATGGCCGATGCCTTCACCCAGCAGCCGGTTAATACGGGAAAATAGCTTATTCTTCGGTTCATACAGTTTGATGGTGCCGATTACCCGTTGTTCTTCGCCGCGCAGCGGGATCACCAGTGCGGAACCGAGTTGACAGTGCGATGAGATAGCACAGCAAAAAGGTGCGTTGTTACTGTCAGCGTATACGACCTGATTGCTATCGATAGCCCGATGTGTGTGGGGGGAGGTAATCAGCGAACCGGCCAGATGGTGGTCATCGCCGGTGCCGATAAATGCCAGCAGTTTTTCCCGATCAGTGATGGCGACTGCGCCAACGCCCAGCTCTTCATACAAAATGCGCGCCACCTGCATACTGGTGCCGGAATTAAACCCTTCCCGCAATATGCCTTCGGCTCTGGCGGCAATCTGCAAAGCCCGCGTAGAGAATGTCGATGTGTAGGTTTCAAATACTGCCCGGCGGTCCAGCAGGATGCGCATAAACATGGCGGCACCGATGCTGTTGGTGACTATCATCGGTAAAGCGATGCTTTTGACCAGCGCCAGCGCATCGCCAAACGGTCGTGATAGCAGCAGGATAATACTCATCTGCAGCACTTCCACCACCAGGGTTGTGGCGGCGATGACCAGTGGCTGAAACAGCAGGTCGATGCGATAGCGTCGGGTCATGTAACGGTGCAGCAGGCCACCTGCCAATCCTTCCATGATGGTGGAAAACATACAGGCCAGCGCGGTCATGCCACCCAGCGAGTAACGATGCAAACCACCGGTCAATCCGACCAGAACCCCTACCGATGGCCCACCCAATACGCCGCCCAGCAGCGCACCAATCGCGCGGGTATTGGCGATGGAGTCACCAATGTGCAGACCGAACCAGGTACCAAGGATGCAGAACATGGAGAACGTCAGGTAGCAGATCAGTCTATGCGGCAGAGTGATGGTGACCTGCGTTAGCGGGATGAACAGGGGTGTTTTGCTTAAAAGATAGGCAATGACCAAATGGACGCATGTTTGTTGCAGCAATGACAGAATCAAATCAACCTGACTGATCATAAACGAGACACCTCCTTGTTGGGTCAGGCAATTTTACGTGCTGTTCTCTAAGGGACCCCGAACAGGATCAATATTCGCTAAGACTATGATTAATTATTTTTTCTTATGGTTTTGGGGCGCAAAAATTTATCCGATATCTCAAATCTTTTCTCTTTTCTTGACTAAGATGAATCTTAGGCTTACCTGAAGAACACTTCGCAGCGGCGAGTATTACTGCGATGTTTCATTTTCTTAGGTCAGTTCTCTTCTTGGTGGGGGCAGGCTGGTTCCTTTTCTGTTACTGCCGCGGGGCATTCGCATACCAACTCAGAATGCTGAAGAAATGGCCCGTTGCTTTAACAGCTTTACTTTATTTAGATAGTTAATTCAGAGGACGGATGCCATGTCAGGATTTTCCGATCAGAACGTCATTAATCTCCTTTTTTCCGGCCATTATGCCGATCCTTTCGCCGTATTGGGTATGCATGTCACCTCATCGGGGGTGGAGGTTCGCGCGCTTCTTCCCGATGCCAGTGATGTACAGGTAGTAGACGCACACAGTGGGCGCAAAGTAGCGAGCCTGCAGTGTCAGGACTCACGCGGTTTTTTCGCGTCGGTGATTCCCCGCCGCAAAAAACCATTCAGCTATCGGCTGGCGGTGACCTGGCAGCAGGATACACATGTCATTGATGATCCTTACCGCTTTGGCACGCTGTTGCAGGAATTGGATATCTGGCTGCTGGCGGAGGGGCGCCATTTGCGGCCATTTGAAACACTCGGCGCGCATCCATCCACGCTGGATGGCGTTGATGGCACCTGCTTTGCCGTCTGGGCGCCGAATGCCCAGCGCGTGTCGGTGGTCGGTGATTTTAATTTTTGGGATGGTCGCCGTCATCCGATGCGGCAGCGGCGTGAAAATGGCGTGTGGGAACTGTTTGTTCCCGGCGTCGGGCTGGGGCAGTTGTACAAATTCGAAGTCATCGACTGCTACGGCAATGTGCTGGTGAAGTCTGATCCCTATGCCTTCGCGTCTCAAATGCGTCCGGATACCGCATCGGTGGTCAGTGCGTTGCCGCCAGTATTGCCGGTCGATGAGGCACGAAAGCGCGCTAACGATTTGCAGTCGCCGATTTCCATCTACGAGGTGCACCTGGGTTCATGGCGGCGGCACAGCGACAATAATTTCTGGCTCAGTTACCGCGAACTGGCAGACCAACTGGTGCCCTATGTGAAAGAGATGGGGTTTACCCACGTTGAGTTGATGCCGGTGCATGAACATCCGTTTGACGGCAGTTGGGGCTATCAACCGTTGGGACTTTACGCGCCGACCAGTCGCTTTGGTTCGCCGGATGATTTCCGTTATCTGGTCAGCGCTTTTCATGACGCGGGCATCAATGTTTTGCTGGACTGGGTTTCCGGCCACTTCCCGACGGATAGCTATGGTCTGGCGCGTTTTGACGGCACCGCACTGTACGAATATGCCGATCCGAAAGAGGGCTATCATCAGGACTGGAACACGCTGATTTATAACTTTGACCGTCATGAAGTCCGTAATTATCTGTCGGGTAACGCGTTGTACTGGACTGAGCGTTTTGGTGTGGACGGGCTGCGGGTGGATGCGGTGGCGTCGATGATTTACCGCGATTACAGCCGCCGCGACGGGGAGTGGGTGCCGAACCATTACGGCGGTAAGGAGAACCTGGAAGCGATAGGATTCCTGCGCTACACCAACCAGATGCTGGGGCAAAACCACGATGGCGCGGTCACTATCGCTGAAGAGTCTACCGATTATGCCGGGGTGACATTGCCGCCGGAGCATGGTGGGCTGGGTTTTCACTACAAGTGGAACATGGGCTGGATGCATGACTCGCTGGCCTACATGCAACTCGACCCGGTGCATCGCAAATATCACCACGACCTGCTGACCTTCGGCATGTTGTATGCCTACAGCGAGAACTTCGTTCTGCCGTTGTCGCACGATGAAGTGGTGCACGGCAAGCGTTCGCTGCTCGATAGAATGCCCGGCGACGCCTGGCAGAAATTCGCCAACCTGCGCGCGTATTACGGTTTCATGTGGGCTTATCCCGGTAAAAAGTTGCTGTTCATGGGCAGCGAATTTGCGCAAGGACGGGAGTGGAACCACGATGCCAGCCTCGACTGGCACCTGCTGGATGAACCCGATGGCTGGCACGCCGGCGTGCAACAGCTGGTGCGCGACCTCAATCACTGTTACCGCCAGACCCCGCCGCTCTATCAGTGCGATTACCTGCATCAGGGGTTTGAATGGGTGGTGGTGGATGACCATGAAAATTCGGTATTTGCCTTTATTCGACGCGATGCCGACGGCAACGAAATACTGATTATCAGTAACTTTACGCCGGTGCCCAGAGAGGGGTATCGCGTCGGTATCAATCAGCCGGGGCAGTGGCGCGAAGTGCTGAATACCGATTCCTGGCATTACCACGGTAGTAACCTTGGCAATCAGGGATTGGTGCGCAGCGAAGCGGTGGGCAGCCATTCCCGGCCTCAGTCGCTGGTGTTGACGCTGCCGCCGCTCTCCACCCTGTATCTGGCGAAGGAGGCGTAATGGTTGACCTGCTGGCGGGGCGCCCACGACCGTTAGGCTCTTATTTCGATGGTGAAGGTGTGAACTTTGCCTTGTTCTCATCTGGGGCATCGCGGGTGGAGTTATGTATTTTTGATGGCCTGCGGGAGCAGCGGTTGCCGCTGATGGCCCGTACCGGCGATATCTGGCACGGCTACCTGCCGGATGCACAGCCAGGCTTGTGTTATGGCTACCGTGTAGATGGTGTGTTCGATCCGCAACGTGGGTTGCGTTTCAACCCCAACAAGCTGCTGCTTGACCCTTGCGCCCGGCAGATGGATGGCTGGGTGGTGGATGACGAGCGGCTGCACGGCGGCTACGACCAGCCCGATGCGGCGGACAGCGCTGAAGTCATGCCGCGCAGCGTGGTGGTGGATGAACGTTATGACTGGCAGGGCGACAAATTGCCGCGCACGCCCTGGAGTCAGACAGTGTTGTATGAAGCGCATGTGCGCGGGTTGACCCGGCGGCATCCACGCATTCCGGCAGCGATACGCGGCACCTACGCCGCGCTGGCTCACCCCGTGATGCTGGAGTACCTGACGCAACTGGGCGTGACCGCCCTGGAGTTGATGCCGGTCCAACAACATGCCGACGAACCCCGTTTGCAAGCGATGGGATTGCGCAATTACTGGGGTTACAACACGCTGCTGCCGTTTGCGGTGGACAGCAGCCTGGCGGCAGGGGATGACCCGCTCAACGAGTTCCGCGACACCGTACGAACACTGCACAACGCCGGGATCGAAGTGATTCTGGATGTGGTGTTCAATCACAGTGCGGAACTGGATGCAGACGGTCCGACCCTGACGTTGCGCGGCATCGATAACGTTAGCTACTACTGGCTGACGGAGGATGGCGGCTATCACAACTGGTCGGGATGCGGCAACGTGTTGCGGCTTGATAACCCGGCGGTGTTGCAGTGGGTGATTGAGTGTCTGCGGTTCTGGCACGAGGTCTGCCATGTGGATGGTTTTCGTTTTGATCTGGCGACGGTTTTGGGGCGCACGCCGGATTTTTCCGCTTCAGCCCCGTTCTTTACGGCGCTGCGTAATCACCGGTCGCTGCGCGACTGCAAGCTGATTGCCGAACCCTGGGACATCGGTCCCGGTGGCTACCAACTGGGCCAGTTTCCTGCGCCGTTTGTCGAGTGGAACGACCGTTTTCGTGACGACATGCGTCGTTTCTGGTTGCACGGCGACCTGCCTGTTGGGGTGTTTGCCCGCCGTTTTGCCGCCTCCAGCGAGGTGTTTGAGCGCAATGGTCGGCGGCCCTGGGCGTCGGTCAACATGCTGACCTCCCATGATGGTTTTACCTTGCGTGATCTGGTGTGTTTTAACCACAAACATAACCAGGCCAACGGGGAACAAAACCGGGATGGCACCAACAGCAATTTCAGTTTCAACCATGGAACCGAAGGGCTGGAAGCGGATGACGCAACGCAGGCACGGCGGCGTACCAGTCAACAGGCGTTGCTGACTACGCTGCTGTTATCGCAGGGAACGCCGATGCTGCTGGCTGGCGATGAATTTAGCAACAGCCAGCAGGGCAACAATAACGCTTACTGCCAGGACAATGCGCTGGCCTGGTTGCACTGGGATCAGGCGGATACCGATTTACTCGCGTTTACGTCTGGGTTGATCCGTTTGCGCCGCACCATTCCTGCTCTGCAGCGGGAGCACTGGTGGCGTGACGGCGAGGACGACGTACGGTGGTTGAATGCACAAGGAGAAACGCTGACACCGTACGAATGGGAGCAGGGAGAACATCGGTTGCAAATTCAGCTTTCTGAACGCTGGTTGCTGTTGGTCAATGCTGCGCCGCAGGCGAGCGATTTCTCTCTCCCTGAAGGGAAATGGCAGGTCGCACCGCCGTTTTGCACAGCAGATCATCCACTCAATGGACGTGTTTGGCGTGGGCAGGCGAATGCAGTGTGTGTACTGGTAAAACAATAAAAAAAGGAGTCTTACATGGTAAGTACTGACAAACACGATCCTCTCATGCTGGCCAGGCAGTTGCCTCTGAAATCTGTGGCGCTGATTTTGGCGGGCGGGCGTGGGACCCGGCTGAAAGACTTAACGGCGCATCGCGCCAAGCCCGCAGTGCACTTTGGCGGTAAATATCGAATTATCGATTTTGCCCTCTCTAATTGCCTAAATTCCGGTATCCGCCGAATTGGCGTGATTACCCAGTATCAGTCGCACACGCTGGTGCAGCATATCCAGCGTGGCTGGTCGTTTCTGAATGTTGAGATGAACGAATTTGTCGATTTGCTGCCGGCGCAGCAACGGCACGACGAAAACGATCACTGGTATCGTGGTACTGCCGATGCCGTATGTCACAACCTGGATATTATCCGGCGCTATGGCGCGGAATATGTCGTGATTCTGGCGGGTGACCACATCTATAAGATGGACTATTCCCGTATGTTGCTGGATCACGTGGAAAACGGCGCCGAGTGTTCGGTAGCTTGCATCCCGGTCCCCATCAGTGAAGCGCACGCCTTTGGCGTGATGAGCGTGGATAAAGACAACCGCATTATCAGCTTCGATGAAAAACCGGCCAAACCCACAGCGATGCCGGATAACCCGGATATGGCGCTGGCCAGCATGGGGATCTACGTATTTAACGCGAACTACCTGTATCGGATACTGGAGGAGGATATCTGTACCTCAGATTCCAGCCATGACTTCGGTAAAGATCTGCTTCCGAAAATTGTCGCTCAGGGCCATGCCTGGGCACACCCCTTCACGCTCTCCTGCGTTATCTCGTCTGACAATGCGCCGCCATACTGGCGCGATGTGGGAACGCTGGAAGCTTACTGGCGCGCTAACCTTGACCTGGCTTCGGTGATGCCGGAACTGGATATGTACGACCATAACTGGCCGATCCGTTCGGCAATGGAAGCGTTGCCGCCTGCCAAATTCGTACAGGACCGCTCCGGCAGCCATGGGCTGACGATGAACTCGCTGGTCTCCGGCGGATGCATTGTTTCCGGTTCGGTAGTGACGCACTCGGTGCTGTTTTCGCGGGTGCGAATTAACTCCTTCTGCAGCATCGATTCATCCGTGCTATTGCCGGATGTCAACATAGGGCGTTCATGCCGTTTGCATCGTTGCATTGTTGATCGCGCCTGCGACATTCCTGAAGGCATGGTGATTGGCGAGAACGCCGAGGATGACAGCCGTCGCTTTTATCGTTCTGAAGAAGGGATTGTGCTGGTGACGCGTGCCATGCTGGCCAGGCTCAAATCCTAGCCTGACGGTATCCGACCAATGCTGGTCGGAGGCTTGATGCTGCTCGCGTCTGGGGCGAGGGCAGCGGAATGGGAGACAAGATGCGGGTATTACATGTGTGTTCAGAGCTGTTCCCTCTGTTGAAAACCGGGGGACTGGCAGATGTAGTGGGGGCGTTGCCCAGCGCGCAGATTGAGGCGGGGATGGATGTGCGGGTGCTGTTGCCTGCGTTTCCCGACCTGAAAAAGGGGATTCCGGATACGCAGGTGGTACGGGAGCTGGATACGTTTGGCGGCCATGTCACATTACGTTACGGTCATTACAACGGGGTGGGCGTCTACCTGATCGATGTTCCTCACCTGTATGAACGGGCCGGCAGTCCTTATCACGACACCTCGTTGTTCGCCTATACAGACAACTTTCTACGTTTCGGTCTGTTGGGCTGGATGGGGGCGGAAATGGCCAGCGGCGTTGATCCGTTCTGGCGACCGGACATTGTACATGCCCATGACTGGCACGCCGGGCTGGCCTGCGCCTATCTGGCGGCGAAGGGCCGACCGGCAAAATCAGTATTTACCGTCCATAATCTGGCTTATCAGGGATTATTTGATGCCCGTCACATGTCGGATCTGCGGTTGCCGCCGGAGTACTTCCAGATGTACGGGCTGGAATTTTACGGCCAGATCTCGTATCTCAAGGCCGGGCTGTACTATTCGGATCATATCACCACCGTTAGCCCGACCTATGCCCATGAAATCACCCAGGCTGAATATGGCTACGGTATGGAGGGGTTGCTGAAATCACGGGAAGAGGCTGACCGCTTGTCCGGTATCCTCAACGGGGTGGATGACGATATCTGGAATCCGGCGCACGATTCGCTGCTCACTGCCACCTACAGCCGCGATGCGCTGGCGCGCAAGGCGGAGAACAAGCGGCACTTGCAGACGGCGATGGGGCTTAAGGTGGATGATCGGGCGCCGGTGTTCGCTATTGTCAGCCGTCTCACCAGCCAGAAAGGGTTGGATATCGCGTTGCAAGCCGTGCCGGATTTGCTGGAACAAGGGGGACAACTGGTGGTGCTGGGGGCAGGCGACGCTACCTTGCAGGAAGGTTTTCTGGCGGCGGCGGCGGCGTATCACGGTCGTGTCGGCGTACAGATTGGTTATCACGAAGCATTTTCGCACCGCATTATTGGCGGGGCGGATGTGATTATGGTTCCTAGTCGGTTCGAACCCTGTGGTTTGACTCAGTTGTATGGTCTGAAATACGGCACGTTACCGCTGGTCAGACGCACCGGCGGACTGGCGGATACCGTGGCGGATTGCTCGCTGGAAAATTTGGCCGATGGCCTGGCGAGCGGTTTTGTGTTCAGCGATTGCAATGCTGCGTCGCTGTCGCGGGCGATTCGTCGGGTTTTTGTATTGTGGTCGCGCCCTTCGCTGTGGCGCTATGTACAGCGTCAGGCAATGGCAATGGATTTTAGTTGGCAGGTTGCTGCAAAGGCCTATCGTGCGCTTTATCAACGTTTGTGGTAGTACGCATCTGTGGGAATGACATTATGAACTCTCCATTTATCTACAACTCACCTACGCTCAGCGTAGACGCGTTGAAACATTCTATCGCTTATAAGCTGATGTTTACCGTCGGCAAGGACCCCAGCGTCGCCAGTAAACATGACTGGCTGAATGCCGCCGTGCTGGCGGTACGGGATCGTATGGTAGAGCGCTGGCTGCGGTCTAATCGTGCACAGCTATCGCAGGATGTCCGGCAGGTTTACTACTTGTCGATGGAGTTCCTGCTGGGGCGTACGCTATCCAACGCTCTGCTGGCGATGGGCATGTTCGACGATCTGCGGGACGCGCTGGAAGCGATGGGGCTGGATCTGAACGAACTGCTGGAAGAAGAGGACGATCCGGCGTTGGGCAACGGCGGCCTTGGTCGGCTGGCAGCCTGTTTTCTCGACTCGCTCGCCACCATGGCGCTGCCGGGACGCGGTTACGGCATCCGTTACGAATATGGCATGTTTCGGCAAAATATTATCGACGGCAAGCAGGCGGAATCACCGGATTACTGGCTGGAATATGGTAACCCGTGGGAATTTGTTCGCCACAGCACCCGCTACAAAGTGCGCTTTGGTGGCCGCATCCAGCAGGAAGGCAGTAAAACCCGCTGGCTAGAAACTGAGGAGATCATTGCCTGCGCTTATGATCAGATAATCCCCGGTTTTGATACCGACGCCACCAATACCCTGCGGCTGTGGGCGGCGCAGGCCAGTAACGAAATCAACCTCGGTAAATTCAATCAGGGTGACTATTTCGCGGCGGTGGAGGATAAAAACCACTCCGAAAACGTGTCGCGTGTGCTGTACCCCGATGACTCTACATATTCTGGCCGCGAACTGCGCTTACGTCAGGAATACTTTCTGGTGTCCGCTACGGTGCAGGATATTCTCAGCCGCCATTGGATGATGCATAAAACCTACGCCAATCTGGCGGAAAAATTTGCTATCCATCTCAATGATACTCACCCGGTGCTGGCGATTCCGGAACTGATGCGCTTGTTGATCGACGAGCACAAGTTCACGTGGGATGCGGCCTGGGAGGTTGTCACCAAGGTATTCTCCTACACTAACCACACCCTGATGGGGGAAGCGCTGGAGACATGGCCGGTCGATATGATGGGCAAAATCCTGCCGCGCCATCTGCAACTGATCTTTGAAATCAACGAACGTTTTCTGGAGGATGTGCAGGCGCGTTTCCCGAACGACAACGCGTTGCTGACGCGGGTATCGATAGTGGATGAAACCCATGGACGCAAAGTTCGTATGGCATGGCTGGCCGTGATCTGTAGCCATAAGGTGAATGGGGTGTCTCAGTTACATACTGACCTGATGGTACAGTCGCTGTTTGCCGATTTCGCTCGTATTTACCCGGACCGTTTTTGTAACAAAACCAATGGCGTGACTCCCCGGCGCTGGCTGTCGCTGGCGAACCCGTCACTGTCTAAAGTGTTGGATGACGCGATTGGCAAAACCTGGCGCACGGACCTGAGCCAACTGGAAGACCTGAAGCCGCATATCGATTTTCCCGCTTTCCTGCAGAAGGTACGTAAGGCCAAACAGGAAAACAAAAAGCGGCTGGCGATATACATTGCTCAGCATCTGGATATTGTGGTGGACCCGAATGCGCTATTTGATGTGCAGATCAAGCGTATTCACGAGTACAAACGCCAGTTGCTCAACGTGTTGCACCTGATAACGCTGTACAACCGCATCAAGGATGACCCGGATCTGGAGCGCGTACCGCGCGTCGCCATCTTTGCCGGTAAAGCGGCATCGGCGTATTACATGGCCAAACACATCATTCATCTGATCAATGATGTCGCCAACGTGGTGAACAACGATCCGGTAGTGAAAGACAAACTGAAAATTGTCTTTATCCCGAATTACGGCGTGAGTCTGGCGCAGATCATTATTCCGGCGGCTGACCTGTCGGAGCAGATCTCGCTGGCGGGTACCGAAGCGTCTGGCACCAGTAATATGAAATTTGCGCTCAACGGCGCACTGACTATCGGTACGCTGGACGGTGCCAACGTCGAAATGCGTGAACGGGTCGGGGAAGAGAATATCTTCATTTTTGGCAATACGGCGGAGCAGGTGGAAGAATTACGTCGTAACGGTTACAACCCGCGTGAATTCTACAATCAGGACGAAGAGTTGCACCGGGTGCTGACGCAAATAGCGACCGGCGTGTTCAGCCCGGACGATCCACACCGCTATGCTGATTTGTTTGATTCACTGGTCAATTTCGGCGATCACTATCAACTACTGGCGGATTATCGCAGTTATGTGGATAGCCACGACAAAGTGGACGAGGTATACCGCGATGAAGATGAATGGACGCGTCGTACCTTGCAAAACATTGCCAATATGGGCTATTTCTCCTCTGATCGCACTATTCAGGAATATGCCGATGACATCTGGCATATCAAGCCGACACGGTTGTAGGTTGAAAATAGAATAACGAGCGATGGAAAGTAGTGAAACGGCTTCCACATGGAAGCCGTTTTTCTTTGGGATTAACCCGCTTTCGCTAACTGGCTGCGGTAGCTGGCAAGCCAGTCGGCGACGCGCTGCTTTTGGGCGTCGTCCAGCCACATGCCGAGCTTGGTGCGGCGCCAGATAGCGTCTTCCAGCGACACAACCCACTCATGTTCTACCAGATAGCGTAACTCGGCTTCGTACAGGTTATGACCGAAATGTTCGCCCAGATCGCTTAAGGCTTGCGCATTACCGAGAATTTTCTCGCTCTGAGTACCGTAGGTACGGCTGTAACGGCGCGCCAGCGCTTCCGGCAGGTTATAACGGCGGCGTAATGTCGCGGCATAATCTTCACGGTTGCCGCTGATGTCGCCACCGGGCAGAATCGCGTTGCGAGTCCACGCTTGTCCGGCCTGCGGGTAGTACTTCACCAGCTTTTCCAGTGCATGTTCGGCTAATTTGCGGTAGGTGGTCAGTTTGCCGCCGAACACCGACAACAGCGGCGCCTTACCGTTTTCATCGGCCACTGACAACGTGTAGTCGCGGGTGATGGCTTGCGGTGAATCCGATTCGTCGTCGCACAGCGGGCGTACACCCGAATACGTCCAGACGATATCGTCGCGCGTCAGCTGCTTTTTGAAGTGATCGTTATACACATCCAGCAGGTAACGAATTTCGTTGTCATCGATCTTCACCTGATGCGGATCGCCGTGGTACTCCACATCCGTGGTGCCGATGATGGAAAATTCGTCCTGCCACGGAATCACAAACACAATACGGTGGTCTTTATTTTGCAGGATGTAGGCTTGTTGTTCCTGATGCACGCGCGGAACAACGATATGGCTGCCTTTGATCAGACGAATGCCGTACGGCGATGGTAGCGCCAGACCGTCGTCAAAGAACTGGCGTACCCACGGGCCGGTCGCGTTGACCAGTCCTTTTGCCTGCCAGCGGTGGGTTTCACCACTGTGCGTATCTTCAGCATCGACGATCCACAGGCCGTTTTCACGGTGGGCGCGGGTGACTTTCATGCGCGTTTTCACCTCGCCGCCGCGGCGTACCACTTCCTGCGCGTTCAGCACCACCAGACGTGCATCGTCCACCCAGCAGTCGGAATATTCGAAACCGCGCGTCAGTTCCGGCTTCAATACAGATTCATGACCAAACCGCAACCCGTGACTGGACGGCAGGCTAACGCGTTTACCCAAATAGTCATACATGAACAGACCGGCGCGGATCATCCAGGCCGGGCGCAGATGCGGTTGGTGCGGCAAGCGAAAACGCATCGGGAAAATGATGTGCGGCGCCATCTTTAGCAGCACTTCGCGTTCAGATAAGGCTTCGCCCACCAGGCGGAACTCGTAATGTTCCAGATAGCGCAGGCCGCCGTGAATCAGCTTTGAACTGGCGGAAGAGGTGGCGCAAGCCAGATCCTGTGCCTCCAGCAGCAGGACGGACAGCCCACGACCGGCGGCATCCGCTGCGATGCCAGTACCGTTAATGCCTCCGCCGATCACGATCAGATCTTGGGTTTCCACGTTTTCTCCTCCGCCACGTCAAAAGCTGTGATAGTCGTAAAAAATCTACAATGTTCGTTTTCGCTCACGATATTAATCGAAAACAAACATGTTAGCCAAGCGTTAACCAATTAAAAACATTTGTGCGTGATGTTGCTAACAGTTTCTCGTCTGATTTGATTAAAAATAATGCCTCCTGTGCTGACTCGTGCGATGACTTTTCCTGCAACGTGGCACTATACCCCTGATGTTTGCCCGGTCTATCTGGGCAGTGGGTGGGTTACAATGCTGGCAATTTCAGTCGTACCCGCTGATAACCCCCCCTTTTATATTAAGCAGTATTAAGAAAGACGAGGCAGACTATGGAGCAGTTTGAGGCAATCGATATTGAGCAGGCGTATCAGCGCTGGCAGCAAGGTCAGGTGCTGGTGGATATTCGTGACCCGCAGAGTTTCGGCGCTGCGCATGTACCAGGTTCAACTCATCTTACCAATGAAACGCTGTCCGATTTTGTGCGCGGCGCTGATTTTGAGCAGCCGGTGATGGTGATGTGCTACCACGGCATCAGCAGCCGTAATGCGGCGGATTACCTGTTAAGTCTTGGCTTTGAAGCGGTGTATAGCGTGGATGGCGGTTTCGATGCCTGGCAAAAACGCTTTCCGCAGGATGTGGCGGCAGGGTAATCCTGAACCGGTATGGCACCTGACGCGCCATACCGTCTGTTTATAAAGCCGTCTGTTTACAAAACCAGCTGGTTATCAAACTGCAATCGGTTTTTTAACAAACAAGCCGTAGCTCAATGCACCCAGCATCAGCAAGCCTGCGCCCAGAAAGAAGACATTGGTGAATACCCCAGTGGCATCCAAAATCACGCCGGTGATGATAGGAGCGCTGGCCGCGCCGAGAAAACCACCGAAATTCTGAATCGCTCCGAGTGACGCTACCTGTTCTTTAGGGGCGATGTCGGTCGCCAGCGTCCAGATGACACCGGAAGGCAACTGCGAGCAGAAATAACCCAATGACAGCAGCAAAATAGACAGCGAGGTGTTGCTGACAAACGGAATCGGCGCGACAAAACAGGCTGCCAGTGCCGCCCCCATGACGATCGGAATTTTACGGGCGGTAATGGTGTTGACGCCGCGACGGATCAGACGATCAGAGATGGCCCCGCCGCACAGCACGCCGAGAATACCGGCGAGGAACGGAATAGAGGCGATCCAACCGGTTTGTTTCAGCGTAAAGCCGAGGGATTTTTCCAGATAACCCGGCAGCCAGGTCAGATAAACCCAGATGGTGAACATGATGGAGAAATTACCCAGAATCATGAACCAGGTGGTTTTATGGCGGAAAAGTGCTCCCCAGCCTTGTCGGGCTTTTGCTGCGTCATGGCCGGGCGCTGTTGTCACTGCGGTGTCAGCGTGGATGTTGCGCTCTTCGGCCTCTGTTGGTTCACGGTAAAACTTCAGCCAGATAATCAGCAACGGAATGCCAGCCAGACCAATGGCAATAAACATACCCCGCCAGCCCAGCGTCAGCAGCAGCACGGTCAAAATCGGCGGCGCAATGGCGTTGGCTATCTGTGAGCCGGTATTGATGATGGCGGTCGGCAGGCCGCGTTCGCGGGCAGAAAACCAACGATGGGTGATTTTAATGCCTGACGTAAAAAAGGGCGATTCAGCGATACCCAGCAACATGCGTAAGCCATAAAACATAGAATAGCCGTTGATGAATCCAGCCAGCACGGTAAAGGCTGACCATAACCCTACTGCGCCGGAAAACATCTTTTTCGGCCCCAGTTTGTCCACCAGCCAGCCTGCCGGCAGGTTGGCGAGTGCATAAGGCCACAGGAAGGCGGACAGTAGCAACCCCATCTGAGTGGCGCTAAAACCGAATTCTTTGGCGATGGTGGTATTGGCAATACTTAAGTTGGCGCGGTCAAGGTAATTGATGACCGCCGCCATCAACAGAATGAAAATGATCCCCCAGCGTAAGCGGGTAATCGGCGAGGCAGGGATAACCCTATTATCTTGTAAGGCAGAAGTCGTATTTTTCATAATAATCAGCAATCCGTAAATAAACTGATGTGAATTTTAATAACTGCTTTTCGAATAAAAGAGGGACCATTGCTTTGGCAACATGGCCGATGTAGATCTTCCGGAAAGAAAACGGCAAACATGCCGGGTGTTAATGAAATAAAACTCTCGTTTTGCGTTTCACGATAAAAAACAATATCGTGATGTTCGCTTTTATCTTCAATCACGCTATTACGACGGCTACCTCGCGCAACGCCGATAGTTTCTTCTCCCTGTAATAAATATTGAATGTCAACATACTGGAAATGCGATTCTGCCAGCCTGTCCGTGGCCGGTTCGGTGGTGAATTCCTGTAATAAGCAGAACATTTTTCCGGGGATAATGTCATATTTCCCGGTCGCCATAACGGCGAAATCGGTTGTAGAGATATAATCGATGGCTTGATGAATAATGGGATGTAACGCGTATTTTTCCAGAGCCCAGTTTTGTTGATCGCAAATAATCATAGTGGGTTATTCCTGGTGAGCGACAAGGTTGTGTCATTAAACCGGCAGGTGGGATATTTCCACCTCCCGGACAATACGCCGGTAAAAAAAGTGACGTTATCGTTATTAGATTTTTTGTTGGTAATGCTCGGTTCCCTGACGAATTTGATCCAGGATCACCGACAAGGCCCAGAATTTTTCCAGCACATTATCGCCGGTGACCCGGCAGTGATCGTGCTCGAAAGTTCCCAGACGCTGGTGGTAAATTTTGGCGTTTTTGGGGTAGCCCAACGTTTCGGTCACTGCCGCCAATGACAGGAAGGTCGCCAGTTCCTGCGCCAGTTCTGGTTGCTGATGGCTTTGGGAATAAAGCCACTGATATAGCTCCGGGTGGAAATTGGTGAACACGCCGCTAAAGCCTTTGGAACCGGCGCGCATTGCCGGAAACGCGATGGCGGCGTTGGCGTTGATGATATTCAGCGGTGTGCCGGCAGTGAGTTTCACCCGGCGTTCTACCGTTGGCAGGTCGCAGCTCACGTCTTTGAGTACCACAAAGCGGCCACTGTTGGCGCAGTGCATCAATTCTTCATCGGTTAACAGACGGCGATACGGCGCCGGGCACTCGTACAGGCCGAGCGGCAACGTTGCAGGCAGGGATGCCAGCAAGGTCTCCAGCGTCTCAAAGAACGTCGCCGATCCCTGGTTTTTCGGGTCCAGATGGTTGGTGACCAACACCAGTGCGTCGATGCCGGTTTCCGCCATCGCTTGCAATTCGGCTATCTGGTTATTGATGTCGTCGCTGATGTGACCGGAGGCGATAACCGGTATGCGTCCTGCGACCTGTTCTACCACGAAATGCGCCAGATTTACGCGCTCCTCCAGGCTGAGAAACAGCATTTCGCTGGACTGGCAGACCGCGAACAGCGCGTCCACGCCTTTGTCCAGATACCAATCGATCAATTTCGCCAGACCGGGGTAGTCTATTTCATTGCTGGTGTTAAACGGGGTCAGCATGACGGGAACGATGCCTTCGATGCTTTTCATTTTCTTGCTCCTTGCCCGAAAATCGCTTCGGGGTGTTTAAAATAGGGGGGGGATTAGCGTTGCGCCAGCCGGTTCGTCACTTGCTGATGCGTTGGCATATTGGCGGCTCCTTCTCGTTCGACTGCCAGCGAGGCAAACGCATTCGCGTACGTGGCGGCTTGCGCCACGCTCTGCCCGGCGGCGACGGCGGCGGCGAAGGCACCGTTGAACGCATCGCCAGCGCCGGTGGTATCCACGCTGACGGCGGGAAAGGCCGGGATATGCTGAAATTGCTGGCCGTCAAATAACAGGGCGCCATTGGCGCCCATGGTGATTATCACCCGTGTGGCGCCAAGCGCATGGATTTTTTGCGCGGCTTGTCTGGCACTCTCAAGGTTACTGATCTCAATACCGGATAAGAGCGAGGCTTCCGTTTCGTTTGGGGTGATGATATCCACATAATCAAGACAGGAGACGACGTCATCGGAATAAGGCGCCGGATTCAGGATAATTTTGGTGCCGAGCGCTTTGGCCAATTTCATGGCGCTCAATGTCGCCGGGAAGTTATTTTCCATTTGCAGCAATAACACGTCTGCATCTTCGAGGTCAGGCATAATCTCAGCGATTTCTTCATCGGTCAGTGTTTTATTCGCCCCGGAATAAATGGCAATCATATTTTCGCCATTTTGTTGCGAGACATAAATAATCGCATTGCCGGTGGGTTCTGTTTCAGACTGATATAATTTAAATGAGTGAATAGGAGATTTTGACAAATGCTCATACGCGAAATGACTGAATTGGTCTTTTCCTACTTTCGATACGAAATGGACTTTCGCACCGGCCATGCTGGCCGCCATAGCCTGATTAGCGCCTTTTCCTCCCGGTCCCAGCGCACTGCCCTGCGCCAGCAATGATTCTCCGCCTTTAGGAAAACGGGCGACTCTGGCGACAATATCCACATTAAACGAACCAAGAATACAGACCTTGCCTTTCATGGCGTTATCCTTTTTTCGGATACTTCTATTTCTTACCTGATTCTTTATTTTTTTTAACAGGACTTCGAAGTCTTTCCCGGTTTCGGTAATAAGCTGAGATTGCAGACTGCGTCGAATAATAATGGCGCCGCCGTGACAGCGCTGAACCAGGCGTTGTCGGGCCAATGCATTCAGATCACTACGGATGGTTTCTCTGGTGACGGAAAAAACCTCGGCCAGATACTCCACGCTGACGCGATCATGTTGATCCAGATAGTCCAGAATCTTGTTTCTGCGTTCTTCAAGAAACATACCGTTAACACCTCTTGAATGAGAGTAATGGAGTCGTTCTGGTTGAAAAGTGACCGTGATCATAGGATGTCGGATAAAACGGAAGTAAACAAAAATTCTTACTACCTATCTATCAGGCGACAAGAGAGGCTGTCAGTACGCAGGGTGGCGAGATGTGAAAACCATCACATTCATATTGAAATAGGGAGGATTACCCGCGGTTATTGCACTGCGTTCCGGGCAGTAAATGTTTTAGAATCGAGAATATAAATTCATTGGCGCAAAGCGGTGGGCTATTGTCATGATCCGAATTGTTGCTTTCTCCAATCCGCGTCTGGCGCAGGCGTTTGTCGATTATATGCACACGCATCAGATCCGGCTGGTTGCCCGCATTAACGACAACGAAGTGGATATCTGGTTGCCGGATGAAAGCCAGCAGGAGCGGGTGAGGCAGGAACTGGAACGCTTTCTGCAAGAGCCGTGGCACGAACGCTATCAGGCGGCCAGTTGGCATAGCGGCACCACCAACAGCGGGCTGCGTTACCCGTCATTTTCCTACTTGCAGACGTTGCGTCAGCGTGCGGGACCGCTAACGCTGGGAATGCTGGTGGTCACCATTGCTGTCTACCTGTTGATGCAGGTTTATGGCGTGGAGCGCATGATGCTGCTGCTGGCCTTTCCGGGTAGCGCGCAGACTTTGCAGCTATGGCGCTGGTTCAGCCACGTGCTGCTGCATTTCTCATTGTTGCATCTGCTGTTTAACCTGATGTGGTGGTGGTATCTTGGCGGCCCGGTGGAACGTATGTTGGGCACCCGGCGATTGTGTGTGATTCTGTTGCTGTCGTCCGCGCTCAGCGGTTGGGCGCAGTCCTGGTTCAGCGGCGTCTATTTCGGTGGTTTGTCCGGCGTGGTCTACGCCCTGATGGGGTATGTCTGGTTGCGTGGTGAACGTGAGCCAGACGGGCCGTTGTATCTTCAGCGCGGCTTGATGGCCTTTGCGCTGGTATGGCTGGTGGCGGGCTATTTCGATATTTTGGGCATGTCGATAGCGAATGCGGCTCATGTCGCGGGGCTGCTCGTTGGCGTGTTGATGGCCTGGTGGGATACCCGCCTGCGCCACCATTAAGCCATCGTACTGTTTATCGCAGCGCAACTGGCGTGCGTATTGTTACCCAGTGCGGCGGTGTTTTAGTTGGCCGACATGACGGCATGTCGGCGTTTGAGGGGACCAAGGTGAAGCAAACTCAGCGGCACGACGCCATTATCGATCTGGTGCGTCGGCAGGGATACGTTAGTACCGAAGAACTGGTGGAGCATTTTGCCGTCAGCCCGCAGACCATTCGCCGCGACCTGAATGATCTGGCGGAACAGAACAAGATTCATCGTCATCATGGTGGAGCGGCGTTGCCGTCCAGTTCAGTGAATACGGCCTATCATGATCGTAAAATGATGTGGTCTGATGAAAAAGCCAGGATTGCGAGGCAGGTCGCCAGCCAGATTCCAGATGGTGCTACGCTTTTTATTGATATTGGTACGACACCGGAAGCCGTGGCCCACGCGCTAATGAACCATAAGGATTTGCGGGTAGTCACTAACAACCTAAATGTGGCAACGTTACTGACCGCCAAAGAAGATTTTCGCCTGATTCTGGCCGGCGGCGAGGTGCGCAGTCGGGACGGCGGCATCATGGGCGAGGCAACGCTCGATTTTATTTCCCAGTTCCGGCTTGATTTCGGCATCCTTGGAATCAGCGGTATTGATATGGATGGTTCGTTGTTGGAGTTTGACTACCATGAAGTTCGCACCAAACGCGCTATCATCGAAAATTCCCGTTGCGTGATGCTGGTGACGGACCATTCGAAATTTGGCCGTAACGCTATGGTTAATTTGGGCAATATGGATTTGATCGACTATCTTTTTACCGATCAGTTACCGCCCCCCAGTGTGCTGAAAATAATTGAACAACATAAGGTACAGTTGGAGTTGTGCTGATCCCGACGTGCCTTTTTCCATCACTGACAAGAGGAGAGAGGCACGATGTCCCCCTTATTCAATCGCTCCCAGTTTAGCGCTGCTCTGCAGCGTCAGTTGCAGGCGTGTGCTAAACCGTCTTTGCAGGCGTTGTCGCTGCGCCAGTGCTGGCAACTGGTGAGCGCCGCGCTGACGGAGCAACTGGATGGGTTGACGTCTGCCAAACCATCCTTGCCTGATGCATCACCTGTGGCGTCGCGGCATGTTAATTATCTGTCGATGGAATTTCTGCCTGGTCGCCTGACTGGCAACAACCTGCTCAATCTGGGGTGGTACGACGCGGTGGCGGAGGTGCTGGCGCAGCACGGTCTGGCGTTGAGCGATGTGCTGGAGCAGGAAACTGACCCGGCGCTTGGCAACGGTGGGCTGGGAAGGCTGGCTTCCTGCTATCTGGACGCCATGGCGACGGTCGGCCAGCCGGCGATTGGCTACGGTCTGCATTATCAATACGGTTTGTTCCGCCAGCATTTTGACGCTGGTTTTCAGCGCGAAGCTCCGGATGACTGGTTGCGTGACAGCTACCCTTGGGCACGTCCCCGCCCGGAACTGGCGGTGGAGGTCGGTTTTGGCGGCGAACTGGTGATGCAGGCGGATGGCAGCGAGCGTTGGATACCGGATCAGGTCGTCATCGGTGAAGCGACTGATATCCCGGTGATGGGTTATCACAATGGTCGGGTGCAACCGCTGCGATTGTGGCAAGCCACCCATAGCGAGCCGTTTGATCTTGAGCAGTTCAACGCTGGTCATTACCTGAAAGCCGAACAGCAGGGAATTTCTGCCGCCAGCCTGACCAAGGTACTCTACCCGAATGACAATCATGCAGCAGGCAAAAAACTGCGCCTGATGCAGCAGTATTTTCAGTGTGCCTGCTCAGTCGCGGACATCTTCCGGCGGCATGAGCGTGCAGGGCGACCGTTGGAGACGTTGCCCGATTATGAAGTGGTGCAGCTGAACGATACTCACCCGACGCTGGCGATTCCTGAAACCCTGCGTCTGTTGCTGGATGAGCATGAATGGTCGTGGGAACAAGCCTGGCAGTTTACCGGGCGTTTGTTCGCCTATACCAACCATACCCTGATGCCGGAAGCGCTGGAGTGCTGGGACGAACGGCTGTTTGGCCGGTTGTTGCCGCGCCATCTGTCGATTATTAAAACCATCAATGAGCACCTGCGCCAGCAGGTGGACGCGCGCTGGCCGGGGGATAGGCACGTTTGGGCGCGGCTGGCGGTGGTGCATCGCCGTCAGGTGAGAATGGCGAATTTGTGCGTGGTGGCCTGTTTTGCGGTTAACGGGGTGGCGCAGATGCACTCTGAACTGGTGGTGCGCGACCTGTTTACGGAATATCACCAGTTGTGGCCGACGAAGTTTCACAATGTGACCAACGGCATTACGCCGCGCCGTTGGCTGAAACAGTGCAATCCGGCGCTGTCTGCGCTGATAGACGAGACGCTGAAGACCGGGTGGGGCAACCGGCTGACGCTGCTGGACGGCCTGGTGCCCTACGCGCAGGACAGTGCCTTCCGCTCGCGTTATCGCCAAATCAAGCAGGATAACAAAACCCAGCTGGCACAATTTTTACGGCGTGAATACGGCATGATTGTTGACCCGACCGCGCTGTTTGATGTGCAAATCAAGCGGTTGCACGAATACAAACGGCAGCACCTGAATCTGCTGCACATTTTATCGCTGTATAAGCAATTGCGTGCCAACCCTGGATTGGATATCGTGCCGCGCCTTTTTCTGTTTGGCGCCAAAGCCGCGCCGGGGTATGTACTGGCGAAAAATATTATTTACGCCATTAACTGCGTGGCGGAGCATATCAACCGCGACAAGCGGGTGAATGATCGCCTGCGCGTGGTTTTCTTGCCGGATTACCGTGTTTCGCTGGCGGAGCGGATTATTCCGGCTGCTGACGTGTCGGAGCAGATTTCCACCGCAGGTAAGGAAGCGTCGGGTACCGGAAACATGAAGCTGGCATTGAATGGCGCGTTGACGGTAGGCACGCTGGATGGCGCCAATGTGGAGATGGCGCAGGAAGTGGGTGCCGAGAATCTGTTCATCTTCGGGCATACCGTCGGGCAGGTAAAAACATTGCTTGCCGATGGTTATGAACCTGCTCGCTATATTGCCGCCAATCCATTATTAAAGGACATTCTTGATGAACTGGCGGATGGGACATTCAGTAATGGGGATAAAACGGCGTTCGCGCCCTTGTTGGATAGCCTGCTAAAACTGGGTGACCCCTATCTGGTACTGGCTGATTTCGCCCCTTACTGCCAGGCTCAACAGCGTGTTGATGCGTTGTATCGTGAACCTGATGAATGGACGCGTCGCTGCATTCTGAATACTGCCCGTATGGGTATGTTCAGTGCTGATCGGGCAATTCATGATTATCAGCAACGCATCTGGACGATGCGTGATTAAGGAATCAATACCATGGCGTTGAGAGCAAAAAAATCTGTCCCCCACTGTCCGGGGATCGCTGATACCTATAAAGATGCTTACGGTAATGAACAGGTTGTAGACAACGAAACCCGCCAGGCACTGCAACAACTGCTTGATGTCACGGAGCCGACAACGGCGCCATTGCCTTCGGTGTACGTGCTCCGTCAGGGGCAGCAGAATAGGTTGCTCCTGCGTGATGAGGGCGACTATATCTGGACGCTCACCTATGAAAAAGGCGGCATTATCGAAGGGCGTTCACATGGTCAGGCGGCGCTGGCGTTGCCGGATAACCTGCCGCCTGGCTACCACCAACTGGTACTGACGCAGGGGGAGCAGCAGTGGTCTTGCCGGGTAATTGTGGCGCCGGCGCGGTGTTATGAGCCAGAACCGTTGACACAAGGAAGGCGTTGGTGGGGCGTCATGGTGCAGCTTTATACCCTGCGTTCGTCAGACAACTGGGGGATCGGCGATTTCGGCGACTTAAAAACGCTGGTGGAACAAGTGGCGCGTCGGGGCGGTGCGTTTGTCGGCCTGAACCCACTACATGCGCTGTATCCGGCGGAGCCGGAGGCCGCCAGCCCGTATAGTCCGTCATCACGCAACTGGCTGAATATCGTCTATATCGATGTGAATCAAGTGGATGATTTTCATCAGAGCGATGCCGCTTGCGAGTGGTGGCAACAAGATGACGTTCAACGGCGATTAACCGCTGCCCGCGCCAGCCGATGGGTGGACTATAGCGCCGTCACCAGCCTGAAACTGACGGCGCTGCGTCTGGCGTTTAACCACTTTACTCGCCGCAATGTACTGGACCCACGTAAAACGGCCTTTCAGCATTTCCTGAAAACCCATGATGAAAGCCTGTTGCAGCAGGCAACCTATGACGCATTGCAGGCGTGGATGAAACAGCAGGATGAAGCGGCTGCCGACTGGTTGCAGTGGCCGCAGGAATACCACGATGCGCGCAGCGAGGCCACGTTGCGATTCCGGCAGGAACATGCCGACGATGTGCAGTTTTATTGCTGGCTACAGTGGCTGGCGCATGAACAACTGGCGGACTGTTTTTCCCTCAGTAAACAACTGGGTATGCCGATTGGTTTATATCGAGATTTGGCGGTCGGCGTCGCAAAGGGCGGCGTGGATACCTGGGGTGATCAGCAATTGCATTGCATGTCGGTGACGATTGGCGCGCCGCCTGATCCGCTGGGGCCGAGCGGACAAAACTGGAACCTGACGCCGATGCACCCGACACTGTTGCGCCAGCGCGGCTATCAGCCTTTTATCGATCTGTTGCGCAGTAATATGGCGCACAGCGGCGCGTTGCGTATCGACCATGTGATGGGCTTGCTGCGTCTGTGGTGGATTCTGAATGGCCGCACGGCTAACCACGGTGCCTACGTGCTTTACCCGGTGGATGACCTGTTGGGAATACTGGCGCTGGAAAGCCATCGCCATCGTTGTCTGGTGATCGGCGAAGATCTGGGAACTGTGCCGGAGGAGATCATCAACAAACTGCGCGACAACAGTGTTTATTCTTATAAGGTACTGTTTTTTGAAAAAGATCAGCACGATCATTTTCGCGCTCCTGATGAGTATCCACCCCGTTCAATGGCTACCATCACCACTCATGACCTGGCAACGCTGCGTGGTTACTGGCAGGGCGTTGATCTGACGCTGGGCAAGGATCTTGGGTTGTATTCCACGGATGCGTTGCTACAGCAGCAACACATCGCACGTGAGCGCGCCAAGCAGGGGCTGCTTGATGCTCTGCATGAACAAGGATTGCTTCCGCAGCGGGTCGGGCGCAATGCGGCATTGACCAGCATGAGCGCTCAGCTTAATCGTGGTGTGCAACGCTATCTGGCGGACAGCGCCAGCGCACTGTTGGGGTTGCAGCTTGAAGACTGGCTGGACATGTCTACACCGGTGAATGTGCCGGGTACTCATCAGGAATATCCCAACTGGCGGCGTAAACTGAGTCGTCCGCTGGATTCCATTTTCACTGATCGTTATCTGGAGCGGCTGATTCGGGATATCGATTTGCGCCGCGGTGGACCGGTGCCATCGAGAACCTCAAAAGCGGGCAACGTCGCTGCTGACGACAAATCACAAGAGACGAAAAAAACCTGAGTGTCAGGTGGTGTACGTCGCTGGAAGAAACAACGAGCGGTCAGGTAACTGACCGCTCGTGATGAAGTAAAAACAGGCCGACAACATCGTTAGACGGTAACATCGTCAGAATCGTATCCTGTTATCAACGAGATCCTGTTATATCAACGGTATCCGGTTAATATCCGGTTAATAGTAAGAGTGCTCGCCGCGCTGGTGTTCGGTCAGGTCACGTACCCCTTTCAGCTCAGGGAATTTCTGCAACAACTCTTTTTCAATGCCTTCCTTCAGGGTGTAATCCACCATGGAGCAGCCGTTGCAGCCGCCGCCGAATTGCAGAATGGCGTAACCTTCCTCGGTGATTTCCATCAGCGATACGCGACCGCCATGACCAGCCAGTTGCGGGTTGATCTGGGATTGCAGTACGTACTCAACCCGTTCCATCAGCGGAGCATCATCGCCGACTTTGCGCATTTTGGCGTTCGGCGCCTTTAAGGTCAGTTGGGAACCCAACTGGTCGGTCACGAAGTCGATTTCGGCGTCTTCCAGATACGGCGCGCTGAGTTCATCCACATAGGCGGACAGCTTTTCAAACTTCAGCTCGGTATCGTTCGGCTCGACGGCATCGGGCGGGCAGTAGGACACGCCGCACTCGGCGTTCGGTGTACCGGGATTGATGACGAAGACACGAATCTGGGTGCCTTCTTCCTGTTTTGCCAGCAGCTTGGCAAAGTGCTCCTGAGCAGCGTCGGTAATACGAATCATAATGTTAACTCAATAGTTGACTACGCCAGTTGGTTATAATACGCCCATCAAGACGGTTACGACAAGGTGCGACATACACACCACACCTGAACCTGCCGCGCACCAGCGTTGAGCAGCGTCCGGCTGATCTCCGCCGCCGTGCTGCCGGTGGTCACGACATCATCCAGCAATACTAACCGTTTACCGACAATCTGTTGGTTGACGACATCGTGTCGGCACCGGAATGCGCCGCGCAGGTTACGGCGACGGGAGCGCGCGCCCAGCGTCTGTTGGGGCGCGGTATAACGTACGCGGATCAACACATCAGGATGATAGGCGCAACCCAGCCAGTGCGCCAACTGGCGCGCGAGCAGGTCGGTTTGATTGAACCCTCTGCGCCAATGGCGCTGTCGATGCAGCGGAACGGTGATGATGGCGTCAGGACGGGGATACGCGTCGGGCAGTGTCAGCGCAGTATCCCGACGGCGTAGCAGCCATTGCAGTAGTACCAGTCGCGCCAGCGCCGGGGTCAGTTCGGTGCGTCCCTGAAATTTGAGCCGTTTGATGAGGGTGGTCAGCGGTGGCTGGTAGTCGCTGACGAACAGCAACGACTGCCATGGCGGCGGCTGTTGCAGGCAGCGTCCGCACGGCAGAACGTTGGACGCCGAAGGCAGTCCGCAGCGTGGGCAGCAGGTGACCGGCAGCGGCAGATGACGGCGGCAGTGACTGCATATCCCGTGATGACTATGATAGAGCGGCTGCTGGCAGAGCCAGCACTGTGCCATGATCGTCAACATCGTCTCTTTCCCTGAGCAATCAGGCATTACCGGCGGCATGGCCTGAATCATTCCACTTCTGACGGAGGACACTATAACTCATGGGATCACTGCACTGGCAAACTGAAGGGGAAGGCAGATGTGAACTTGTGATGCTGCACGGCTGGGGAATGAATTCGCAGGTGTGGAACAGCATCGTCGTGCAGCTTGCCCCGCATTTTCGGCTGCACCGGGTGGATTTGCCAGGTTATGGTCAGAGTCAGGCATTTGGGGCGATGCCGCTGATCGACATGGTGCAGCAGGTGCTGGCGCAGGCGCCAGAGCGGGCGGTGTGGTTAGGCTGGTCGCTGGGGGGGCTGGTGGCCAGCCAGGCGGCGCTGAGTGCGCCGGAGCGGGTCAGCGCGCTGATCACACTGGCGTCGTCACCGTGTTTTGAGGAACGTGATGGCTGGCCGGGTATTCGCCCACAAGTGCTGTCCGGTTTTCAGCGTTTGCTGAGTGATGATTTCTTCGGCACCATCGAGCGATTTCTGGCATTGCAGACACTGGGGACGGAAAGCGCCAGAAAAGATGCGCGTGCGTTGAAGCTGGCGTTGTCGGGCCAGCCATCGCCTTCCACCGAGGTGCTGACCGCCGGGCTGGGGATTTTGCGCGATACCGACCTGCGCGAGCCGCTTCGCACGCTCACCATGCCGTTCCTGCGGCTGTACGGCGCACTGGACGGGTTAGTGCCGCGCAAAGTCGCCGCACTGATGGATGAGCAGTATCCGCACTCCACTTCGGTGGTGATACCGAAAGCCGCCCACGCGCCGTTTATCTCTCATCCGGAGATGTTTGTGGAGCAGGTGGTGAATTTTGTTCAGGAGAGTGTGCTGGTAGGGCGCTAGTGTGAAGCACTGATTACGCTAGTCGCCGCTACAAAATACAGGGTTCAGACTGGATAGCCTGAACCCCGACAAGAGCTATCACCGTTTCTTAAACGCCGCTGCCAGTGCGTCACTCATGGCGCTGTTGCCAGCCGGGTTACTGGTCTGGCGTGGGCGTGCCTTGTTGCCCGCCTGCGACGATGGTCGGGAGGCATTCGCGTTGTCGCGCTCGCGTCCGCCGCTGCGACGGCTATTGCCCTCACCCGGCTGTTCGTCCAGTCGCAGGGTCAGCGCGATGCGCTTACGTTGCAGGTCCACCTCCAGCACTTTCACCTTAACGATGTCACCGGCTTTCACCACCTGATGCGGGTCTTCCACAAAGCGATCCGACAAGGAAGAGATGTGCACCAGCCCGTCCTGATGTACACCGATATCCACAAACGCACCAAAGTTGGTGACGTTGGTGACGGCACCTTCCAGAATCATGCCCGGCATCAGGTCGTTCAGGGTTTCCACCCCATCGGCGAAGCTGGCGGTTTTGAATTCCGGTCGCGGGTCGCGCCCCGGTTTTTCCAGCTCTTTGATGATGTCGGTGACGGTCGGCACTCCGAAGCGATCGTCGGTAAAGTTGGCTGGCTTTAGCGTACGCAGCGCACTGGCGTTGCCCATCAGATCCTGCAGTTTTTGCTCGGTGGCGGCCAGAATGCGTTCCACCACAGGGTAGGCTTCCGGGTGGACGGTAGAGGCATCAAGCGGATTATCGCCGTGGTTGATACGCAGGAAGCCGGCGCATTGCTCAAAGGCTTTCGGACCGAGACGGCTGACTTTCAGCAGCTGTTCGCGGTTGTTGAAGCGGCCATTTTCGTCACGCCAACTGACGATATTCTGCGCCATCAGCCGGGTGAGGCCCGCCACACGGGTGAGCAACGGCACTGAGGCGGTGTTGAGGTCAACGCCGACGGCGTTCACACAGTCTTCCACCACGGCGTCCAGCTTCTTCGCCAGTTGGGTCTGGCTGACGTCATGCTGGTACTGGCCGACGCCGATGGATTTCGGGTCGATCTTAACCAGTTCCGACAGCGGGTCTTGCAGGCGACGGGCGATAGACACCGCGCCGCGCAACGATACGTCCAGATCCGGGAATTCCAGCGCTGCCAGTTCGGAGGCAGAGTACACCGACGCGCCTGCTTCACTGACGATCACCTTCTGTGCTTTCACTTCCGGGAACTGCTTCTGAGTATCGAGGAAGAAACGCTCGGTTTCGCGGGATGCGGTGCCGTTGCCGATGGCGACCAGCTCCACCTGATGTTTGATGCACAATGCCGCGACGACGGCGGCGGCTTTGGCGGCCTGACCGGTGTGCGGGTAGATGGTATCGGTCGCCACCAGTTTGCCGGTGGCATCCACCACCGCTACTTTCACGCCGGTGCGCAGACCGGGGTCCAGCCCCATGGTGGCGCGCATACCGGCAGGCGCCGCCATCAACAGGTCATGCAGGTTGCGGGCAAACACGTTGATGGCCTCGTCTTCGGCTTTTTCACGCACGCTGCTCATCAGCTCGGTTTCCAGATGCAGCAGCACCTTGATGCGCCAGGTCCAGTTCACGACTGCACGCCGCCAGTTGTCCGCCGGGGCATTGCCGAGCCGTAATCCCAGATGTTCGACGATGATGTGCTCGCAGTGGCTCTCTTTGGGCGGTTCGTCAAACTGTGGGTCGGCGTTAAGCGCCAGTTGCAGCACGCCTTCGTTACGGCCACGGAACATCGCCAATGCCCGGTGCGACGGCACCTGCGACAGCGGTTCGTGGTGGTCGAAGTAGTCGCGGAATTTTGCGCCTTCTTCCTCTTTGCCTTCTACCACGCGTGATACCAGATGAGCGTTTTTCCACAGATAATCGCGTACCTTGCCCAGCAGCACGGCGTCTTCGGCAAAGCGCTCCATCAGAATATAGCGAGCACCATCCAGCGCGGCTTTAACGTCGGCCACGCCGTTATCGGCATTGACGTAAGCCTCGGCAACGAGTTCCGGGGGTTGAGCGGGGTCGTTCCACAGGCTGTCCGCCAGCGGCTCCAGTCCGGCTTCGATGGCGATTTGCCCACGGGTGCGGCGTTTGGGTTTGTAAGGCAGGTAGAGGTCTTCCAGCTCGGTTTTGCTGAGCGTACCGTTGATGGAGGCTGCCAGTGCGTCGGTCAGTTTGCCCTGTTCCTCAATTGATTTGAGGATGGTCTGGCGGCGTTCTTCCAGTTCGCGCAGGTAGGACAAACGGCTTTCCAACTGACGCAGTTGGGTGTCATCCAGCCCACCGGTGACTTCCTTACGGTAGCGGGCGATAAACGGGACCGTGTTGCCCTCGTCCAGCAGTTGAATAGCCGCACTGACTTGTTCGGTTCGCGCCTGCAATTCGCTGGCAATAATCTGGCTTAATGCGTTGTTCATAGTGTTATCAACAAGATAGTGTTATTAGCGAGATAATGAATGTTGTAAGGATAGACAACTGGGGGACAGTTATACGGATTGACGGCGCAAAATGCCAGTCAGACAAACGAGGAAAGGCCGCCCGGTGGGGGAGTAACGATGCCTGTATCAACAGGCATCGTGTGATGGCTAATCCCCGGTGAAGCCTTGTTCGCGGGCATTGATTTGCCAGTACAACAAGGCGGGATAGGCAGTGGTTCGTTGTTGTTGCTCTGTATTAACGGGGTGTGCGGTGGTTTGTGTGAGCATCGGGTTGGCCGGGTCCCACGGATAGCGTGCGCTACTGCCGATAGGCATCGCGCCCTGCTCATCTATCCACAGTGCCTGATTGTAGCCAAATGCGCGCGTTGTATCGTCCTGTTCTGCCAGCATATTGCGCCCACCGAGTGCGTAATAGGGCGTATCGGAGAGGCTGTAGGCATAGAGCGTTGGAAAGATATCCTTGTGCGAGCCGGGGCGGGATGGGTCAAAACGCCAGGTGGTTTGCGCCAGAATGGTTTTGGGCACGTACAGATAGAAGGGAACCGCACGATCAAGGAACTGCTCGTGCGGATACTGGGCCTTCAGACGGCGCATCTGGTGGTCGCCGGTCGCTGCGATCAGCGTTGATTCGCCGATGGGTGATGATTTCACCGCCGTAATAAATGCACCCAGCGCATTGGTGGCGTATTGGTAGGTGGCGGCGATGGACTCTTGTTCCTGTGGCGTCACTTCAGCATGAGCCATCATCTCTGGCCCGGCATGTACGGGGTGCGGGTGATAGCTGGCAGGGACCTGATAAGGCGGATGATTGGTGATGGTAAGAATACTGATAAATAGCGGCTGTTGTGCTTCTGCCAGCAAACGTTGCGCCAGCCGAAACGCGAATTCATCCGGCACGCCCCAGTCGGTCAGCATGGCGCGTGACTCCGGGTAACGCTCCATCAGTGAACTTTGATCGTAGATTTCATCCACGCCGAGCCGGGGCAGGTAGTTGCCGAGGTTGCGCCACATGCGGCTGCCGGAGGTGATGAAAATCACTTTGTAGCCCGCTTTTTTGTAGGTGGCGTAGGGTGTGTCGTCCAGCTTTTTGTATTGTGCGGACGAGTGGCTGAGATTCTGGATGGGGCTTTGGAAAAACAGCGCTGCAAACGACGGCGCGGTACCGTTGCCTTCTGAGACGAAACGGCGGAACACAAAGTCCGAAGCAAAATGCGGCCTCAGCGCGCCCAGCATATCGTTATCCGGCAGATGGTCGTACACCAGCATATTACTTCCCATGCTTTCCATTAGTGCCATCACTACGTTGGGATGGTGCGCTGCCAGCCAGGGGTTAACCGGGGTACGGCCTTCCAGTGTTGTCAGGCCGGTTTGGGCACGCAGCTGGTCCCCCGCGGTACGCGTCACCGGTTTGAAGCTGATGTCTTCGTCTCTGTCACCCAGCGCCCACGCTGAAGCCATCAGGCCATTGGGCGTCAGTTTGTTCAGAATAGTGACGCTAGAGATTTGAGAGTCGTTGCGCCGTAGCGGGAAGGTGCTGAGGCTGCCGCGGATCATGGCGAAGAACAGCAGCAGGCTGATGAACAGATAAACGATAAAGGTCTGACGAGAGAGCAAACGGGGCTGACGAACCGACAGCAGTGTGTGTCTGCTAAGCCAGCCTGCCAGCCCGGCAAACAACAATACCAGCAGTAGTGAAACCACAACCGGATAATCCTGCCAGATGGTTGCCAGCACGGCGGACGGGCCATCGTCAATCAGCCCGAAAGCGAAGATATCGATATAGGTGTGATAGGTCTGGTAATAGAAGTAGTTGATGATAGCGATGATGCTCACCAGAAAGGCGCAACCGCCCACATACCAGGGGGCGATGCGCTGCAGCCAGCGCCAGCCGCTGCGATGCAGGCTCATCAATAAACCAATGACCAGCAGCGGCGCCAGTATGATGGAGACGGCGCGTAAATCGTAACGCAACCCGGTTAGCCACATCAGTTTCACAGCAAAAGCCTGATCTTGTAATTGCTGTTTGTCGGCAAATACCGAAAACATGGTCAGACGGGCGCCGGACAACAATAGACTCAGGAGTAAAATCTGACACCATAGTGCCTTCAAAAGGGCGCGAGCGCGCTGTTGGTACTTATCCATTTTATTCTTGGTTCTGGAGGTGTTATCAGTACCGGAATGCTACGGGGTTATTTCAGAAAAATCTTAGTATTGTGTCAGGAAGATGAAAGAAAATATGAACGGCAGACTGGCTCTACCGTTCTGTATGGCGGTGTGAGTCAGTTAATCGGGTGGTGATAGTCGATTTTATTGACGTACCAGACTTTGGGACCGGCGGGAGTACTGACCACCACTTCCTCGTCCACTGCTTTTTTCAGCAGGGCGCGCGCCATAGGTGCGTCAATGGAGATGTAATCTTTGCGGCCATAGATTTCGTCTGGCCCGACGATACGAAAGCGCTTAACATCACCGTCTTCGTTTTCCACCTCCACCCAGGCGCCGAAAAACACCTTGCCGTCCTGTTGAGGGGAGTAATCCACCACGCGCACGACTTGCAGGCGTTTACGCAGATAGCGCACCCGACGGTCGATTTCACGCAACAGACGCTTGTTGTAAAGGTAATCGGCGTTTTCGCTGCGATCACCCAGGCTGGCGGCCCAGGCTACTTTTTCCGTGATTTCCGGGCGGCGTTCCTTCCACAGATAGTTCAGTTCCTGGTTCAGGGCTTCATAGCCTTCGCGGGTGATCAGATCGGTTTTCATACGCTTTTCTGAAATGTGAAGATCATAAAATCGTTATAATCGTTGGCGGTGGGATAACATAGAGGATAAATCATAAATCGTCATTTGCGGCGCTTTGTCGCGGGAACGGCTTGATTACAACGTATTTTTATATCCTTTGTAACAATTTTGCCTAGAATATATACCAGAAACGACTGTCAGTTCGTTACTGGTTTCTGAACAATATTAGATTGAGTTTCGTAATGAAGCCAAGCGCTGGCGGCTATCACGTCTTTGGAGAAGAGAAATGCAAGAGAATTATAAAATTCTGGTTGTGGATGACGATATGCGCCTGCGAGCGTTGTTGGAGCGCTACCTGACTGAACAAGGGTTCCAGGTGCGCAGTGTCGCCAACGCCGAACAGATGGATCGCCTGTTAACTCGTGAGTCTTTCCATCTGATGGTACTGGATCTGATGTTGCCGGGTGAAGATGGTTTGTCTATCTGTCGTCGTCTGCGTAGTCAGAGCAACCCGATGCCGATCATCATGGTGACGGCGAAAGGTGAAGAAGTGGACAGGATTGTCGGTCTGGAAATTGGTGCGGATGATTATATTCCTAAACCGTTTAACCCACGTGAGCTGCTGGCTCGTATTCGCGCTGTTCTGCGCCGTCAGGCCAATGAATTGCCCGGTGCGCCGTCGCAGGAAGAGGCCATCATCGCTTTCGGCAAGTTCAAACTGAACCTGGGGACACGCGAAATGTTCCGCGACGACGAACCCATGCCGTTGACCAGCGGCGAGTTTGCGGTACTCAAGGCGCTGGTGAGCCATCCTCGTGAGCCATTGTCCCGCGATAAATTGATGAATCTGGCCCGTGGCCGCGAGTACAGCGCCATGGAGCGTTCCATCGATGTGCAGATTTCTCGTCTGCGCCGCATGGTCGAGGAAGATCCGGCACATCCGCGTTATATCCAGACAGTATGGGGGCTGGGTTACGTCTTTGTGCCAGACGGCAGTAAAGCATGATTCGATGGCGCTTCTCCCCGCGCAGCGCCTTCGCCCGTACGCTGTTGCTGATAGTTACTCTGCTGTTTGTCAGCCTTGTCACCACCTATCTGGTGGTGCTTAATTTTGCGATTCTGCCCAGCCTGCAACAGTTCAATAAGGTTCTGGCCTATGAGGTCAGAATGTTGATGACAGACAAGCTGCAACTGGAAGATGGTTCCACGCTGGACGTGCCCCCCGCGTTCCGGCGTGAGATTTATCGTGAGTTGGGCATTTCGCTATATACCAACGCGGCTGCGGAGGAGAGCGGGCTGCGCTGGGCGCAGCATTATAAGTTTCTGAGTCAGCAGATGGCGCAGCAACTGGGGGGGCCAACCGAAGTACGGGTAGAAGTGAGCAAGAATACTCCGGTGGTGTGGTTGAAAACCTGGTTGTCGCCGGATATCTGGGTGCGGGTGCCGCTCACGGAAATTCATCAGGGCGACTTCTCGCCGCTGTTTCGTTATACGCTGGCTATCATGTTGCTGGTCATCGGCGGTGCGTGGTTGTTTATCCGGGTGCAGAACCGGCCACTGGTCGATCTGGAACATGCTGCCATTCAGGTAGGTAAAGGTATTATTCCCGCGCCGTTGCGTGAATATGGTGCGTCGGAAGTCCGGTCAGTCACACGTGCGTTTAATCAGATGGCATCCGGGGTCAAGCTATTGGCGGATGACCGTACGTTGCTGATGGCTGGCGTCAGCCATGATTTGCGCACGCCGCTGACCCGTATTCGT
The DNA here is from genome assembly GCF_012273755.1 of Dickeya sp. CFBP 2040. Lineage (NCBI taxonomy): Bacteria > Pseudomonadati > Pseudomonadota > Gammaproteobacteria > Enterobacterales > Pectobacteriaceae > Dickeya > Dickeya sp. CFBP 2040. Next base: position 52,446 of record NZ_JAAVXH010000096.1, on the reverse strand, counting down.
CTGGCGACAGAGATGATGAGCCAGGAGGACGACTATCTGGCGGAGTCTATCAATAAGGATATCGAAGAGTGTAACGCCATTATTGGCCAGTTTATCGACTACCTGCGTACCGGACAGGAAATGCAGATGGAGGTGGCCGATCTCAATACGATTCTGGGAGAAGTGGTAGCGTCGGAAAGCGGTTACGAGCGTGAAATTGATAGCGAGCTTGCCCGTGGCGAGTTGCTCATGAAAGTCAGCCCATTGTCCATCAAACGGGCAGTGGCAAATCTGGTCGTGAACGCTGCCCGTTACGGCAATGGCTGGATTCGCGTCAGCAGTGGTCGGGAATTGCAGCGTGCCTGGTTTCAGGTAGAGGATGACGGTCCTGGTATCGATCCCTCTCAGCTCATGCACTTGTTTCAGCCGTTTGTGCGCGGTGACAGCGCCCGCAGTACCAGCGGTACCGGGTTAGGGTTGGCGATTGTGCAGCGTATCATTGACGCACACGACGGATCGCTGGATGTGGGGACCAGTGAGCGCGGCGGATTGCGCGTGCGTGCTTATCTGCCGCTGGCGTTCCCGAATCACTCTAGCGGCGCGTCGATACGGGCGCGTGATGTTAATCGCTGAGGAGCCGGTTCGATAAACGACAGTGTGTTAAGACACCATTCTGTTTCGCAAAACAATAAAAAAGGCGCGATTTCGCGCCTTTTGGCTGCCAGCACGCCACCGGGTGACCGGCGGCGGTACTTTGCTTAATGTGCCTTTGCTTATAATGCCGGACCAGCTGAAACCAGTGCTGCACCGGCAGGCGTATCAGTGTATTTGTCGAAGTTGGTGACAAAGCGCTGCGCCAGATCGCGCGCTTTCTCTTTCCACTGCGCCTCAGAAGCGTAGGTGTCACGCGGATCCAAAATCGCCGGATCCACACCCGGTAGCGCGGTCGGGATCGACAAATTGAAGATCGGCAGTGTCTGAGTTTCGGCATCGTCGATGCTGCCACTGAGGATCGCGTCGATAATGCCGCGCGTATCCTTGATGGAGATGCGTTTGCCGGTGCCGTTCCAACCAGTGTTGACCAGATAGGCTTTAGCGCCTGCCGCCTGCATACGTTTCACCAGCACTTCGGCGTACTGCGTCGGGTGCAGCGTCAGGAACGCCGCGCCAAAGCAGGCGGAGAAGGTTGGCGTTGGCTCAGTCACGCCGCGCTCGGTTCCGGCCAGTTTGGCGGTGAAACCAGACAGGAAATGATACTGCGTCTGGCTCGCTGTCAGGCGGGACACCGGTGGCAGTACGCCGAAGGCGTCGGCGGTCAGGAAAATGACCTTGGTAGCGTGCCCGGCTTTGGAAGCCGGCTTAACGATGTTATCGATGTGATAGATAGGGTAAGACACGCGGGTATTTTCGGTTTTGGAACCGTCGCTGAAATCCACACGGCCATCAGCCAGTACGGTCACGTTTTCCAGCAGCGCATCGCGGCGGATGGCGTGATAAATATCCGGCTCTGCCTCAGCAGATAGATTGATGGTTTTCGCGTAGCAGCCGCCTTCAAAGTTGAACACGCCGTCGTGATCCCAGCCGTGTTCGTCGTCGCCGATCAACTGGCGTTTCGGGTCGGTAGACAGCGTGGTTTTGCCGGTGCCGGACAGGCCGAAGAATACCGCCACGTCACCTTTCTCGCCCACGTTGGCCGAGCAATGCATCGACGCGATACCTTTGAGCGGCAGCAGGTAGTTCATGATGGAGAACAACCCTTTCTTCATCTCGCCGCCGTACCAGGTGCCGCCGATGAGCTGGATGCGCTCTGTCAGGTTGAACGCGACGAAGTTTTCCGAATTCAGCCCTTGTTCCTGCCATTGCGGGTTGGTGCATTTCGCGCCGTTCATCACGATGAAGTCTGGCTCAAAATCCTGCAACTCTGCATCGCTGGGGCGGATAAACATGTTTTTCACGAAGTGAGCCTGCCAGGCGACTTCGGTAATGAAGCGGACTTTCAGGCGGGTGTCGGCGTTGGCACCACAGAAAGCATCAACGACAAACACGCGTTTGCCCGATAACTGGCTGGTGACCAGCTGTTTCAGGTGTTGCCAGGTTTCCTGGCTGAGCGGATGGTTGTCGTTTTTGCCTTTGCCCTGATCTGACCACCAGACGGTGTCGCGGGTCACATCGTCACGAACGATATATTTATCTTTCGGAGAACGACCAGTGAAAATGCCGGTATCAACGGCTACAGCACCCAATTGAGTTTGGATACCGCGTTCGTAGCCTTGCAGGGTGGGGGATGTTTCTTCGGTAAAAAGTAAATCGTAGCTTGGATTGTAGACAATTTCGCGGACATCATGAATACCATAAGCCGTCAGTGCTTCTGGCGTAATGCCTTTTATCTGCATGTTGCTACTCCTGGAACGTTATAGTTGTACCCGTGGTAAGTCTAGACGGGAAGCTTATTTTAACCGCGATAACAATCAAAAAATTAAATAAATTAATTAATAACTTTGCTTATACATGTGAACAAAAAGCAATCAAATTATTGTTATCTAAACAGATTGTTCGCGTGGAGAACCTGGCTGTTTTTTATATGCCAGGAGATGTTGCTTAGCAGATAGCCCACGGACAGGCTACCTGCGTGAGATGCAAGAAGATCAATGTAACCCTGGGGCGGCACTGGGCTGACGAATCTCGGCGATGTCCTGCGCGCTGAACAGATAATGGCTGCCGCAATAGTCGCAGTGCATATCGACTTGTCCGTCCTGAGCCAGAATATCGCTGACCTCGTCTGTCGGCAGGGTCATCAGCGCGTCGGCGCAGCGTTCCCGTGAACAGTGACAATTGAACGTTACCGGCTGCGGTTCATACAGCGTAACGTTTTCCTGATGGTACAGGCGATAAAGCACCTCGTTGGCTGGCAGGCCAAACAACTCTTCACTTTTGACGGTGGCGGTTAATTGAGTGAGGTGGCCGAAGTCCTCACGGTTGCCATGTTGCGCAGGCAGCACTTGCAGCAGCATCCCAGCGGCACATTGACGGCTATCATGTTCGCCGGTGCGGATGAACAGACGTGTCGGCAACTGTTCGGACTGCTGGAAATAGTTTTCCAGACAGGCGGCCACATTGTCGCCTTCCAGCCCTACCACGCCCTGATAACGTTCGCCTTCGGTTGGGGTGATGGTAATGACCAGATAACCGTTGCCGACCATGTCATGCAGCGAGCTGTCGGCAGCAATGTCGCCTTGCAAGCGAGCGACGCCACGCATTTGCTGCTGATGGTTGCCATTGATCACCGCTAATTTCAGTGGGCCGTCGCCTTGTAACTGCACGGTGATATCGCCGCTGAATTTCAGTGTGGCGGTTAGCAGGCTGGTAGCGACCAGCATTTCACCCAGCAGATTTTTGACCGGTGCGGGGTAGTCGTGATTAGCCAGCATCTGCTGGAAAGTGTTGCTGACCGTTACCAGTTCGCCGCGAACGGCATGATTTTCGAATAGATAACGATGCAGTTGGTCATGATTGGCCATAAATGTTCTCTCATGTGACGATGGCTTATTCCGCGTCACTGTACTTGAATTTGATTAAATCCCGGCGTTCTTTTTTATCCGGTCGCCGGTCCGGATGCGGCATTGACAGGGCGTTAAGTTTTCTGGCCTGCGCCATTTTTTCCCGCTTTTCAATACTCTGCTGCGTTTCTGCGTACAGTGTTTGTGCTTGCGCCGCCGGACGCCGTTGGCTACTGAGGGCGCGAACCACCACCGTGCGTTCATCGTTGCCCTGACGCAGCGTGATTTCGGCATCCAGTTCCACCAGTTTGCCGGGTTTACTGCGCTGACCGTTATAATGCACTTTGCCGCCGTCGATCATCTCACGCGCCAGGGTGCGGGTTTTGTAAAAACGCGCGGCCCACAGCCACTTATCTAACCGGACAGCATTGTCGTCATCATGCTGACTGTCTTTGCTCATCAATACCCCTGATTGCTGACGCGAATCGACTTATGAATGTCCGGCAGAAAGGCCAGATAGTCGTTCATCGATGGGTGTTGCCGGAAGCGGTTTTCCTGTTGGCAGCTTGAGTCAGGGTTGCTGACGCCCAAACAATAACGGATGCCAAAAGTGCTGGCGGCATCCAGTATGGGTTCGCTGTCATCCACAAACAGGGTTCGTTCCGGATTAAACCCAATGTCTTCCTGCACTGCCTGCCATAACCGCTGATCTTCCTTGGGATACCCATAAGTATGGGTGGAAAGCAATAAATCAAGGTGTCTGTCCAGCCCGGTATAGGCAACCTTGACCGACAGGCTATGCGGATGGGCGTTGGTCAACAAAATCGACTGGCGACCGCTTTTACGCAGTGCGTGCAGAAAGGGCGCGGTGTCTTCACGCAAGCGGACGCGGTGGCCGATGTCGCTGGTCATTTGGTAAATATCCAGCCCCAACCGTTCACTCCAGTAATCAAAGCAGTACCAGTTCAGAGTATGATGTACCGCCTGATATTCCACCGCGAGCAAGTTCCGGGCTTGCTCCAGGCTGATATCGCGCTTACGGCTCAGGGATTCCGGCACCAGTTGCAGCCAGAAGTAGCTGTCAAATGCCAGATCGAGCAACGTACCATCCATATCAAGCAGGACGGTATCGATCTCATTCCAGTTCAGTTCGGAATTCATACTTACTCCAGTACAGATACCCTATCGCCGATTGAACCGGAGATAGGGTAGTCGATGTTACGAGTCTGGCGTACCGGCTAAACGCAACCGATCGCACTCACCGATTGACGACGCCTGACCTAGGAGTGAATCACATTTCCGTACATAGCGCTGGCGACGGGGGCTTCTGGCACCAGATGGCGTGCGTAGTATTGCTGGATATTGGCGATTCGCTGTTGGTTACGGCGGTATTTTACCAGCAGCAATACCAGATTCAGTATCAGAATAACGCTAAAGGCCAGCAACAGCAGACAAGCGCCTAGCGAACGCCACATGGTGATGGCATCGGGTTCGTTATGCAGCGAGATGTGACGCGTGCCGTTAGCGTCGATGCTAATCTGGGTAATCACGCCATCGGCTTCAAACGGCGTATGTAATAACAGGGATGACAGGCGCTGTAGCTGCTGCCATTGCTCCTGCGGCGGCAAATCGCGTAGCGGCGCTGTGGGAAGCGGATGACTGACGAGCTGGTGACCTTCATCGCTATGAATCAGAAAGCCGCCTGGCGGCGGACTATTTAGCGAATTGGATGCAGTGATAATTTCGCGGCTGTAGAACTCGTCGGTTGCATTTTTCACCAGCGCATCCAGCGACTCGGCGCTCACTGGGCGAAGTACCACACTCATCCCTTTTAATGCGCCGGAGCGCGCCCGTTTGACCAACACATCCCAATTTCTGGTGTTGCCCAGATTGATAAGCGCGTTTTTAAGCCGGGTACAGTCTTCTTCTTTCTCACATAACATGTCGGTTTTGAGCACGATATCAGAGAAGTTATTCAGCAGAATCATGCCGGATTTCTGGATGGAGTCTGCCAACTGGGAACTGACCTGGTTGTCGCTGGAAGCCGGGTGCAACTGTTCGTTGACTGTCTTTTGCAAGGCGGTGGCTTTATCTATGGTATCTGACTCAGGCAATGGCAGCGGTGCGGCTGTGTTCCAGTAAATGGCGGTGCAATCAAATGGCGCGAAAGCCGGTGCTCTGGAGGATGTCGGGCTAAGGCTGATTGGCGGCACATAGCACATGCCAGTTCCATGTACCTGTAATTTGTCACCAATGTGTAGCGGCAGGCGCTCCAGTTCTTCTATCTGGGTAACCTTGATGCTGCTAGTGCCTTGTACCCAAGCCAGACTGAGCTTGAGAGGAAGATCAAACGGTACCGATGTCAGCAGTAATATCAGGCTAAGCAGTGCGCCGACGGCCAGCATGACGTTTTTGCCCCATTGCTGTAGCGGGAAGAATTTGACTTCGTTGTGCAACGACAGGTAATTGCCTTGACGTACGACCTGGCGGGTTAAATAAATATCCACATCGGTTTTTCTGCCGAGATCGTAACCGATATAAGGCTGCCAATGGGGAGGGTAGATAAGATCAATATTGCCGAGCGATACATTGCCGATAAGGCTCTGGCTGGCATCGCTGAATAATCCCATACATTGTGGTATGCCATGCAGGCAATGCACTTCGTGCAACTCTTTTTGCGTGGGTGGACGAAACAACTGCCAGCATCCCCAGGCCACGATAAGGCAGGCAGCGCCAGCCAGCCAGGGCAACATCGGCAGTGGACTGGTCAGGCTGAACACCAGCAGCAAAAATGCCAGGCTCAGCATCCCGGCTTCGCGCAGGCCGCGTGAGCGGTGCACAGCGTGTTCTTCCGGGGTTTCTTTGCGAATCGCAACCAGTTCAGTGTGTTCATGGCCTTCTGGCCTAATCGATGCCTGTTCGACGGGAATATCGGTTCCGGAAAGTGAATCTATTTCATTGACGAATTCCGCCAGCGAATGACCATTCAATGAAATAACCAGTGGAATCGAACGGGTTTTGATCAGTTCGATTTCATTGTTATGGGTGATGTATTGTTCCCAACGTGCGGGCAGATGGATTTCCTGTGTATCAATATAATAGCGCCATTTGTTGGGGGCCTCGGTACTCAGCCCATAACGGGTAATACTATGAGTAATGGGATACACTCGGTTGCCCGGCAGCAGGCGGTGTCGCGCGGCAGGAACGGATGCGGAAACCGGGCTATCCGATGGGGCCATGGAAAGATAGCGTTCAATGGCAATACGTTCCGATTGCGTTAGTTGACGATGTCCAGACGATGTAACTGGCAAACGCTTGGCGAATAGAAGACGACGATGCATGAGATAACCAATGATCCCCCCTACCGCAATCGGACAGGCAAACAATACAGCCAATATGATGAGTATTGTGCGCATATTATCTTCAGCCAACAGCGTAAGGTTCCCTCTGTTATTACGGATAGTAACAAAATTACACGAACAATGTTAACTCACGTCGCGTTGGTTAATGACTGAATTAACCGGCTATATAACTTTTTAACTATTCATGCTAGCAAGCTAAACGGAGAGTGGAAATGAGGAAAATCCGAATTTTTTCTGCTGACAGGTAGGGTAAATGTTCATGGTCATGTGGCAGGTGTTATATAAGAAAAATTAATATGTTTCATTGTTATCGATATGTAAATTCGACATTATGAAGTTGCAGCTACTGTTAATGTTAACGCACAATGTGTCTCACTGAATATTCTGTAGGAAACAGCGGCTCTACCGATTTTTGTTCCGTGCCGACATGGCCTGAACGGGGAAAGCCTGTTGATGTTTCCTCATTGAGGCCACGATGAATAATAACCTGCAAAAACCCAAAATCCTCAAGGTTGAGACCGTAGCCCGTTCACATCTTTTCAATGTGGAATCCGTTGATTTGGAGTTTAGTAACGGTGAGCGCCGTATCTATGAGCGTCTGCGTCCGTCGGGGCGCGAAGCGGTGATGATTGTGCCGGTGATCGATGATGAGCTGCTGTTGATTCGTGAATATGCGCTAGGGATTGAGCAGTATGAGTTGGGTTTCCCCAAAGGGTTGATTGACCCAGGTGAAACGGTGTTTGAAGCGGCCAACCGTGAGTTGATGGAAGAGGTTGGATTTGGCGCGGAGCAGTTCAACTTGTTATCCACTCTGACCATGGCGCCTGCTTATTTTTCCAGTTGCATGAATATCGTCGTGGCGAATGGCCTGTATCCGCAACGCCTGCAAGGCGATGAGCCGGAGCCGCTGCAACTGGTGCGATGGCCGCTGGCGGACATGATGTCACTGCTTGACGAACCCGATTTCCGCGAAGCCCGTAATGTCAGCGCGCTATTTCTGGTGCAGCAGTTTCTGATGCAAGACAAGAACAGATAGCGTCGGTAATAACTTAACTTCTCGTCGTTGCGCATTCCTGTCGGTACGACCTGCGTGGCAGCCCATAATGTCCAAAGAAAAAGCGCGGTATCCGCGCCTTTTGGTTGTCAGCTGTAAACCACCTCATCGGGAGGTGGTGATTGTTATCTGCCACTGATAAAAACAGTGGCGTATTCTCGCCGGAATCAGAACAACTCTTCCGCCTGACCACTGCTGGTATTGAACAAGGTTGTCCCGGCGTCATGTACTGCTCGCTCGGTTGGCTGCGTGCCGTCGATGAAGAACTCCTGACGGCTGTTCGCACCGCCATCAGACAGCTTGCCGCTGCTGCGATCAATCGTGACAGTCACGACACCCTGCGGTGGCGGTGTTTTATCCTCAGGCACGCCCGCCAGCGCTACTTTCATGAAGTCATCCCAGGCGGGTTCGGCACTTTTCGCACCGCCTTCGTAGCCGGAAATCTGGTCGCGGATCACACCAGATGCCGACGTGCGGCCAAGATCGCGGCGGTGATCGTCAAAACCAATCCACACAGAGGCAACGATATTCGGGCCATAACCTGAGAACCAGGCGTCTTTCGAGTTGTTGGTGGTACCGGTTTTACCGCCGATATCGTGACGTTGCAGCACCTTGCCTGCGCGCCAGCCGGTTCCCATCCAGCCTGGTTCACCGAATACGTTACTGTTAAGCGCGTCCTTGATCAGGAAAGCCAGCGGCGTACTGATGACATGTGGCGCGTAAGGTTGGGTTGCCGCCTGTCTGGCGACTTCCGACGGTGTAATGGGGTCAACCTGGGGAGCGACCTGCACGGTGTTTTGCTGTGAGGTGGCGACGTTTTCCATGCTGTCATCCGACAAGACGGCGGAACGCTGGGTATCCCCATAAATTACCGGCAGATTACAGGTATCACACACCACTTTCGGGGTGGCGGTGAAGAGCGTATTACCATTGGCGTTATTGATTTTGGTGATGAAGTAGGGATCAACCAGATAACCGCCGTTGGCCATCACCGAGTAACCGCGTACCACCTGCAACGGCGTAAAGGACGCTGCACCCAGCGCCAGCGATTCCGTATGTACGATGTTCTGCTCTGGGAAACCGAAGCGTTCCAGATAGTCGGCGGCGTAATCCACGCCCATGGCGCGCATCGCCCGCACCATTACTACGTTTTTCGACTGTCCCAGGCCCTGACGCAGGCGGATAGGGCCATCATACACCGCAGGCGAGTTTTTCGGACTCCAGTCTGAACCGGCACCCGGATCCCAGCGTGTAATCGGGGCGTCGTTAAGGATGGTGGCCAGTGTCAGCCCTTTATCCATTGCTGCGGTGTAGAGGAAAGGCTTGATGTTTGAACCTACTTGCCGCAGTGCCTGCGTCGCGCGGTTAAACTTGCTCTGATTGAAGTCGAATCCACCTACCAGCGCCAGTATCGCGCCGTCTTTCGGATTGAGCGACACCAATGCGGAGTTGACGTCCGGCACTTGCGCCAGCCACCACTCGTTATCGACTTTGCGCACCCAGATTTGCTGACCGGCTTCCAGCACGTCCGCCACCCGTTTCGGCGTGGGGCCTTGCTGGTCATCTGAACGGTAAGCGCGCGCCCAGCGCACCCCTGCCAGTGGCAGTTCGACTTTGTCGCCGCTGGCCATGATGGCATGAGCTTTGTCTGCGCCGGCATCCGTCACCACCGCCGGAAATAGTGGCCCGTAAACCGGTAGTTTTTTCAAGGCTTCGACAATCTTGTCTTGTGTCAAAGCCGGAGTGCCGACTTTCCACAACACCTGGTCTGGACCACGATAGCCATGACGCATGTCATAGGCGATGACGTTGTTGTGCACTGCGTCTTCCGCCGCCAGTTGCAACTTGCGGGTGATGGTGGTGTAGACCTGATAACCATCGTTATAAGCATCCTCGCCGTAGCGTTTCACCATTTCCTGACGCACCATTTCAGCCACATACGGTGCAGAGAAGCCGATTTCGGGGGCGTGATAATCTGCCACCAGTTTTTCGCTGCGGGCTTGATCGTACTGCGATTGCGTAATGTATTTTTCGTCCAACATACGAGACAGTACGACGTTACGACGAGACACGGCGCGATCATAAGAGTAGAGCGGGTTGAAGGTGGACGGCGCTTTCGGCAAACCGGCAATCATCGCCATCTGCGCCAGCGTCAACTGCTCCACCGGCAGGCCGAAATAGACTTGTGCCGCTGCCCCGACGCCGTAAGCGCGGTAACCGAGATAGATCTTGTTCAGATACAGCTCAAGGATCTCGTCTTTGGTCAGCGTTTGTTCGATGCGGATCGCCAGAAACACTTCCTTAATCTTACGCAGCAACGTGCGCTCAGGACTCAGGAAGAAATTACGCGCCAGCTGCTGAGTGATGGTGCTCGCTCCCTGCGATGCATGGCCGGACGTCAAGGCAATCACCGCGGCACGAATGATCCCCTGTGGGTCAACGCCGTGGTGCTCAAAGAAGCGACTGTCTTCCGTTGCGATAAAGGCGTTCACCAGTGTGGGCGGGATCTGGTCCAGCTTCAATGGGATACGACGCTTTTCGCCAAACTGGGCGATCAGTTCGCCGTCAGCGCTGTAAACCTGCATGGGGGTTTGCAGACGGACATCTTTCAGCGTGGCGACATCAGGTAGTTGTGGCTCGATATAGCGGTAGAGGCCATAGAGCGAAGCGGCTCCCAGCAGAATGCAACTCACTGCAAGGATGAATAGGTACTTTACGAACTTCACCGGAGATTTTCCATTCAGTAGCAATTGAATAGTTTATAAACAGACGGGCGCTAGTATAAAGGGAAGCCAGCAAGGTGAATATACCCGTCGTCTTTCAGGTTACAGGCGTATGGCTGACTGCTGTACCCGGTCTTTTTCTGGTCCTCTCCCCCTCGCGGGGCAAACCGGGGGTTACCCGGTGACCGCCTTACCTGCAACCCGACGTCTGGCGGGTATCTGCTCTGTTATGAAACGATAAGGAGATCGAACACTTATGGCTTATCCCATCTGGCAGGTTGGACTGGACATCCAGAACGGCTTTATGCGCGCTCTGGCGGTACAACGCCGCCGACATGGCTGGCAATTGCGCCATTGGTGGCAGTTGCCGTTACCCGACAGCACGTTACGCGGCGGTAGTCTACATCATCCCGCCTCACTTTGTACGGTTCTTCGTCAATGGCGGCAGGAATTGCCACGATTTGTTTCATTACGGTTAGGGTTTCCCGCAGCAAGGGTATTGCAACAACGGTTGGCAATGCCTGATCACCGTTTGCGTGAGCCGCAGCGCGGTAACTATATCCGAAAGATGGCCGCCAGGGCATTACCGGTCAGCGGCGATGATCTGGCGTTGGATTATCGCCCCGACCCACAAACTCCGAATATGCTGCTGGTCACCGCGGCACGCCAAACCGAACTGAACGTTTGGCTGCATTGCTTGCACGATGCCGGCCTGCAGCCTGATGCCGTGGATATTACACCCTGTGCCTTGCGCTATATGGCGGCCCAGGCCGGACTGGAGACTGATCGTCTGCTGTTGCATCGTTTCGACGATCACTGGTTGTGGGTTTCGCCATTGCAAGCGCCGCTGGCATTCGGCACCGTTCATCCGGACGACACGACGAACTGCGCGGAAGGTTTTGCGACAGAGTCTGATATCCTGAAGTATGTGAGTACTTGCTATCAAAAAGAGGTTTCTCATCTGGCTTATCTCAGCACATCCGTGCCGGTGGCTTTACAACAGACTTCTGCCAACCTGATTCACTGGTCGCCTCTGGCGGCATTTGTTCGACAGCAACCGCCATTGCCGGCGTTTCCCACCACGTTCGCCATCGCGGGTGGGCTGGCAATACGCCCGGAGGATACGCCATGTTGACGGTGAATCTTCTGGCGTGGCGTCCAGGTTTACTATATCGACGTATACGGCTGAGCCTGTTGGTATCCGGCGGGTTGCTGTTTGTGGTTGGTTGTACGGCAACCATGACTTATAGGGTCTACCAGCAACAGCAAGCGTGGCGGCGGCATAAGGTCGAACTGGTACAGTCGCAACTGCCGCGCTATGAACAGCTCTACCATCAGACATTAGCGGCCTGGCAACGGCGCGAAGCCCAACTGGCGCAACTGGCGGTGCAGGAACAGAGCCAGCAGCGGAATCAGCGCTATCAGGCGTTGCTTGAACGGCTGCCGGCGTTGATGCCTGATTCGCTCTGGCTGACAGAAATTGGAGACAACGGCACGCGTATCCACATATCCGGAGTGAGTAATCACTATTCTGCTATCGTCACTCTGGCTAACGCGATGGCGGCATTACCGCAAATAGAGCACGCCAGCGTACAACAGACACAACGCGACCCGCAGGATAGCGCACGGCTGAATTTTTCGTTACGCCTGCACTGGCGGGCACTAGCCGAAGCGGGATCGAAGGGATGATGACTCGGCTTTACCCGCTGGCTGCGCGTTGGCTGACGGTGCCGCTATGGTTGTGGTTACTGGCGCCATCGGCAGTGGTGATGGTGGCGGTGACCATTGCCGGTGGAGTGTGGATGTCGGCAGAGCGCCAGCAACGGCTACAACTCGAACAACAATATCGAGAGGGCGAGCGGGTTATTGATCAGTGGCGGGAGAAAATTACCCGAATGCCTGCCTTGCATGTGCTGCAGCGTTGGCTGGCTGAACAGCCCGTACAGGAAGTGAACTGGCCGGTAAATCGTATCGCGTCGTTGCTGGATGCGCCGTTGCGTGACAGTGGCGTTCATCTGGAGGCCTGGCATCCTTTGCAAACAGAAGAAGTGAATAGTGTGCCCTCCGCCTGGTTACTGGTTTTTAATGCAGAGTACGGTGCAACCCTGAATTTTCTTTCGCGTTTCAAGGCATTGCCAGTAGTGCTACGCATTGATCAAATCACCATTCGCAAAGTGTCTGCCGGATTGCGTACCGAACTGCGATTGTCACTCCCGCTGCAATCGGAGACGGTGCGATGAACAGGTGGCAACGTGGCGTGCTGTGGCTGGGACTGCTTTTGGGGACGGTGAGAGCAGAAACGATGCGCGATCCGTTCCAGCCGCTGTCAGAGGTATCGTGCGATAGCGGCCAGTTGCCGGATAAATGGCAACTAAAGGGGATGGTGGGGTCATCGTCGCAATGGGTGGGGTGGTTGGCGCAGGCGCAAACCGGTTGGCTGCGCGTCCGCGATGGGGATGTTATTCCTCCGGGTGACTGGCAGGTTACGCGGCTGGATAGTACCGGCGCTACGTTAAGTCTGACGGATGGGAAAGCGCGTTGTGAGAGGGCGGAGATTCATCTTGAGCCGCCTTTTCATCACAAGATTTATCACAAAAAGGAATGAAATATGAAAACAGGATGTTTTCCCGGCAGACGTTTGTGTCGGTACTGTTGGCTGGTGATGCTGTTTTGCAGCATGGCTACTCATGCCGGTGGCGATGTGCCCGTTTCGCTGGCATTTGATGATGTGCCGGTCCAGCGTGTGTTGCAGGCGCTGGCTGACCATCAGCAGCTTAATCTGGTGGTGGCGCCGGGTGTGGCAGGCAATATTAGCCTGAATTTGCAGCAAGTGCCCTGGCAGCAGGCGCTTGATATCATTCTGCGTATGGGGCAACTGACGATTGAACGGCAGGGTGGCGTCATGATGGTCTATCCCGATACCTATATGAAAGACCAGCAGCGGCAGCAGGAGGAACTGGCAACCAGACAACGTCTGCAACTACCGTTGCAGAACCTGTCTGTCACCTTGCAGTATGCGGAAGCGACCGATGTAGTGGCAAACCTGCAAAGTCAGCGCGGCACCTTGCTGACTGAGCGTGGCAGCGTCACCGTGGACAAACGCACGAATACCCTGCTGGTGCGGGATGTGAGCGCCGCGCTGGAACAGCTTCGTCCCTGGATCGAGGAACTGGATAAGCCATTGGCTCAAGTGCAACTGGCGGCGCACATCGTCACCATCAGCAGCGAGCATCTCAAGGCATTGGGTGTTAACTGGGGGCTGGGTGAGGCCACGACTGCGGGGCAGGCCCTGCAAATGAACAATTTTAGCGTTAGCCTGCCGGTGGAGTCGCCCGCCGTTAACGCAGGTTTTCATCTGGCAAAATTGAATGGACGATTGCTGGATCTGGAGTTGATGGCGCTGGAACAAGAAAACGAAGTGGAGATCATTGCCAGCCCGCGTTTGTTTACCGCGCATCAGCAAACGGCCAGCATCAAACAAGGCACGGAAATTCCGTATCAGGTGTCCAGTGGCGCGAGTGGTTCCACGTCAATTGAGTTCAAGGAGGCCGTGCTGGGGATGGAAGTGACGCCCAGAATTCTGCATGGTGGACAGATTACGCTCAATTTGCTGATTAGCCAGAATATGCCGGGACGCGCGATTAAACAGGGCGAGGGCAGTGAAATACTGGCTATCGATAAACAGGAAATACAGACGCAGGTAACGGTTCAGGATGGCGAAACCATTGTGCTGGGCGGTATTTTCCAGCAGCAAAAAAATCAGGGGGAGCGTCAGGTGCCGGGACTGGGGGCATTGCCGGGCATCGGGCAGTGGTTTCGCTCCAGTAACCGTCAGCATACCCGTCGTGAGCTGGTTATCTTCATTACACCCACCCTGATTCAGGCCGCTAAACGTGCGCCGGCAGCCTGACTTGCTGGAGCGGCGGGCAGCGGGAGCTTGCCTGCTTTGTTAAGCTACTTTGTTAAATAGTGCCCTTCATCGTTTGACGATACCGCCGTTTTAGCATACAAGGATAGCGGCTTGAGCACGGGAGTGGTGTTACATCAGCGGTGTGTACTCGAAATACCTTAAGTTGCAGGAAAAAACGCTCGCGTGTTGAACAACGCGGCGCTTTTTCCTGCAGCCTGAAGTATGGCGGGTATAGATAAAACGTACGGTTTATCGCTGCCTGGTTCGTGTGGCATTTTATTCGGTTGCCAAACTACCCTGAGTATTGAGATAATTTTTTGTCTGATTCTCGCACTATCGCTCATGAGGTTTCAGTTTAGGTTCCGCCGCAGGTTACATGGCGGGGCGGGTTATCATTAACGAATTTCTTAGTAATACCAAAAAAATGGCAGAGAAACGCAATATCTTTCTGGTTGGGCCTATGGGTGCCGGCAAAAGCACTATTGGCCGTCAGTTAGCTCAGCAGCTCAATATGGAATTCTTCGACTCCGATCAAGAAATTGAGCGACGTACCGGGGCTGATGTGGGCTGGGTATTTGATGTGGAAGGCGAGGAAGGCTTCCGTGAGCGCGAAGAGAAAGTCATTAATGAATTGACGGAAAAACAAGGCATTGTGTTGGCTACGGGCGGTGGTTCGGTGAAATCACGCGAAACCCGCAATCGCCTGTCCGCTCGTGGCGTGGTAGTGTATCTGGAAACCACGATTGAAAAACAGTTGGCCCGTACTCAACGAGATAAGAAACGTCCGTTGCTTCAGGTTGAAACCCCACCACGCGAAGTGCTGGAGGCATTGGCGAAAGAGCGTAATCCGCTGTATGAAGAGATTGCTGATGTCACAATTCGCACTGATGAACAAAGCGCCAAGGTCGTTGCCAACCAGATTATCAGTATGCTGGAAAACAACTGATTTTGTGTAATCCCCTGTATACCGCAGGTCTCTAAAGATCAATGGAACGCGCATGGAAAGAGTCACCGTCACCCTAGGGGAACGCAGTTACCCCATTACCATAGCTGCCGGTCTTTTCAACGATGCAGCTTCTTTTATGCCACTGAAGGCTGGCGATCAGGCCATGCTGGTGACTAATGAGACGCTGGCGCCGCTTTATCTGGATGCGGTGCGTGATTTGCTGGAGAAAAGCGGTGTGCGGGTGGATCAGGTCATTCTGCCTGACGGTGAACAGTTCAAGTCTTTGGCTGTGCTGGAGCAGGTTTTTTCTGCATTGCTTGCCAGGCCGCATGGCCGCGACACTACGCTGGTGGCGTTGGGCGGCGGCGTTATCGGCGATCTGACTGGTTTTGCCGCCGCCTGTTATCAGCGCGGTGTTCGCTTTATTCAGGTTCCCACCACCTTGCTGTCGCAGGTTGATTCTTCTGTCGGCGGTAAAACCGCAGTCAATCACCCGCTTGGCAAAAATATGATTGGCGCGTTCTACCAGCCTGCTTCGGTGGTAGTCGATCTGGATTGCCTTAAGACGTTGCCCGCGCGCGAACTTTCCTCCGGTCTGGCTGAAGTGATCAAGTACGGTATCATTCTTGATCGGGCCTTTTTTGAATGGCTGGAAGAGCATATTGATGCGGTGCGCAGCCTGCAAAGCGCACCGCTGGCTTACTGTATCCGCCGCTGTTGTGAACTGAAAGCGGAAGTGGTAGTGGCGGATGAGCGTGAATCTGGACTGCGCGCCTTGCTGAATTTGGGCCACACTTATGGACACGCTATTGAAGCGGAAATGGGGTATGGCAACTGGCTGCACGGCGAGGCCGTAGCGGCGGGCATGGTTATGGCTGCCCAGGCCGCACGTCGCCTGGGCCAATTTAGCGTGGATGATGTTGAGCGCATCAAGGCATTGCTGCGGCGGGCTGGGTTGCCTGTTACCGGGCCGCGTGAAATGGCTCCGCAAACGTACCTGCCGCATATGATGCGTGACAAGAAGGTTCTGGCGGGTGAATTGCGTTTGGTTCTGCCCACGGCGATTGGTCAGTCGGAAGTCCGGTCGGGCGTATCGCACGAACTGGTGCTGGCATCCATAGCTGACTGCCTTCCCTGAGCTATTGTTCTGGCTGGCTGAATGGTCAGCAGGCGAATTTCGGTATTTGTGTTTTAAATACAAGACTTTATGATTTAGACTTTCTGCGGTGTCAGATGTGCGCGGAAACTGGCCTTTCAGTTGGAGGGTATAAATGGATGAGTTCAATCCGGAAGAAGAGTTAAAGCCGGATACCAGTGATCGACGCCCTGTGCGTCAGCAGAGACGAAGCAAAGGTTTCTCTGCCCCCAGTGTTTCGCTATCCAGACAACACACCATGATTGGTATCGGTATTGTGGTGTTGGTGTTACTGATTGTCGGCATCGGTTCTGCTTTGCAATCTCCCAGCCAGAATACCTCTTCGGCGTCGTCGCAATCAGCAGGTTCTGGCAAGAATATTGATCTATCGTCTTCCTTGTCTTCCGGTCAGGCACAGGGAACACCACCGGCGGCATCTCAGTTATCTTCTCCTGCGCCGGTTGGTGCCCAGAATACGGGGTCTGGAGCTCCGCAGACGCTGAGTGGTCAGCCGGTTTCCGGCACGCCTACGCAGGCGCCGTTGTCTTCGCAGAATACCAATCAGCAGCGTATTGAGTTGCCGGGCAATATTACCGATGCATTGTCTCAGCCCCAGCAACAGGATCGCGTCAACGCGTTGTCTGCCGGGTTGCCGACCGAACCGGCAACGGTGTTGTCGCCGACAGCCAAAAGTGGACGGGTTCAGCCGGTGGAGAAGTCGCCTTCCCATGTTCAGGCGGAAAAACAGCCTTCATCGCCATCTCATAAAGCTGCCGTTGGAGTGAAAGAGACCGTTAAACCTGCAGCGAATGTGCATCGTGTACCCACGACGGCAGTGACGCCTGCGCCATCCAGCAAACCGGTAACGGCGGTTAAACCGGCGGTGTCGGCGGGAGGTCAGAGCAGTACGGCTATTCAGAGTGCGCCAGCCAGCCACTTTACTTTGCAGCTCAGTAGTGCGTCCCGTGCCGATTCCCTCAAGGCGTATGCCAGGGAACAGCGGTTGGCGAATTACTGGGTGTATGAAACGAAACGTGACGGGCAGCCCTGGTATGTTCTGGTGAATGGTGTTTACGCCTCGCCTGAGGATGCCAGGCGCGCGATTGCGTCCCTGCCTGCTGATGTTCAGGCAAAGAAACCCTGGGTCAGGCCGATCCGTCAGGTGAAGCAGGACTTGACCAGGTAACACCAATTGGCCCTGATGTGCTGTCTTAACAGAGTACAATCCGTGGCTCTGAACTGTGTGAGTAACTAACGACGGCATGAAGAAAAACCGCGCGTTCTTAAAATGGGCTGGTGGAAAATATCCGCTGGTGGAGGAGATTCGCCGATACCTGCCAGCGGGAGAGCGATTAATCGAGCCTTTCGTAGGCGCGGGTTCCGTATTTCTCAATACCGAGTACGACAGCTATATTCTGGCGGATATCAACAGCGATCTGATTAATCTGTATAAAATCGTCAAAACAGAAACCGATGCTTTTATCCGCGATGCTCGCGAGTTGTTTATTGATGAAGCGAATACCTCGGATGTTTTTTACCGGTTGAGAGAGGAATTCAACCTCTGTACCAATGATTATCGCCGTGCGCTGCTGTTTTTGTATCTGAATCGCCACTGCTATAACGGCCTGTGCCGCTATAACATGCGGGGTGAGTTTAATGTGCCGTTCGGGCGCTATAAAAAGCCTTATTTTCCGGAAGAGGAACTTTACTGGTTTGCGGAAAAAGCGCAGAACGCCACGTTCGTATGCGAGCATTATCAACAGACGCTGACCAAGGCGACTTCAGGTTCGGTGGTGTATTGCGATCCGCCTTATGCACCGCTATCGGCCACGGCTAACTTTACGGCGTACCACACCAACAACTTTAATAATCTGGACCAGCAAAATCTGGCTCAACTGGCGCAACAGTTGTCGTCGCAAAGCCAGATTCCGGTTCTGATTTCTAACCACGACACGGTATTGACCCGTGAGTGGTATCGTGATGCGTCATCGTTATATGTGGTCAAGGCGCGTCGTACCATCAGCCGCAATATTTCTGGCCGCGGCAAGGTCAATGAACTGCTGGCGTTATATTGCCAGGCGGCGTCCTGCTGAGTCTGGCAAGGTGTGGCGAGCAGGGAATAAGATGAGATCGCGGCCAGTGTTCTCGGTAAACCTTGTTCCCCATGAACATTGTTTTTCATAAGTATAGTTCTTCATAAGTATTGTTCCCCAACAGAGTGGCTGCACAGGCGTGTCATCAGTGATAGCGCCGGGCAGCGGAATGCAGACTTGATGGTTTGGAGAAACGCATGAAACCGTTTTTAATCGCCCCGTCTATTTTGTCGGCTGACTTTGCCCGTCTTGGTGAGGACACCGCGCAAGCCCTGACAGCTGGAGCGGATGTTGTCCACTTTGATGTGATGGATAATCACTATGTTCCCAATTTAACCATCGGTCCGCTGGTACTGAAATCCCTGCGCAATTATGGCATCACCGCACCTGTGGATGTTCATCTGATGGTAAAACCGGTAGACAGGCTGATACCTGATTTTGCCGAAGCGGGGGCCAGCTTCATTACATTTCATCCAGAGGCGTCCGAGCATGTTGACCGTACCCTGCAACTGATTAAGGATCATGGTTGTAAAGCGGGTCTGGTATTTAACCCGGCTACCTCGCTGAGCTATCTTGACTATGTGATGGACAAGCTGGATATCATTCTGCTGATGTCCGTTAATCCGGGGTTTGGCGGTCAGTCGTTTATTCCGTCTACGCTGGATAAGCTACGCCAGGTGCGTCAGCGCATTGATGAAAGCGGCTATGATATCCGTCTGGAAGTTGATGGCGGCGTGAAAGTAGATAACATCGCGCAAATTGCGGCAGCCGGGGCGGATATGTTTGTCGCAGGCTCGGCGATTTTTGGTCAGCCGGATTATCGTGCGGTGATTGATAAGATGCGCCAGGAGTTGGAGACAGTACGTCATGACTGATTTTGCTGCGATTCGTGGTCTGGCATTTGATCTTGACGGCACGCTGGTCAACAGTGCGCCGGGGCTGGCCGCAGCGGTCGATATGGCATTAGGCGCATTGTCGCTGCCGCGCGCGGGTGAAGCGCGGGTATCGACCTGGATTGGCAACGGCGCTGATGTGCTGGTAGAGCGTGCGTTGCGCTGGGCGGGGGTAGAGCCAACGAGCCGGCAGATTCAGGACACCCGTTCGCTGTTTGATAAGTACTATGCCCGTACGGTAGACAGCGGCAGCCTGCTGTTTCCAGGGGTGCAGGAAACGTTGGCCGAATTGGCTGGGTGTGGTTTGCGTATGGCGGTGGTCACCAATAAACCGACGCCGTTTGTCGCACCGTTGCTGGATGTGCTGGGTATCGGCCACTATTTTTCACTGATTCTGGGCGGCGATGACGTCACTGAGAAGAAACCGCATCCTGCACCGTTGTACATGGTGTTGGGCAAGCTGGGTCTGCGAGCGAATGAATTGCTGTTTGTCGGCGACTCACGTAATGATATACAGGCGGCGCGGGCCGCCGGATGCCCGTGCGTCGGCATGACGTATGGCTATAACTATGGTGAAGCGATTGCCTTAAGCCACCCCGATGTGGTGCTGGAGAGCTTTGCGGATTTACTGACCCTATCCGGGTTAACCCTTTTAAACGATCAGGAAGCATGACATGAGTAAGCCCATTGTGTTTAGCGGCGCACAGCCGTCAGGCGAGTTAACCATTGGTAACTACATGGGTGCGTTACGTCAGTGGGTCAACATGCAGGATGACTTCGACTGCATCTATTGCATCGTGGATCAACATGCGATCACCGTGCGCCAGGAGCCACAGCAACTACGCAAGGCGACGCTGGATACGCTGGCGCTTTATCTGGCTTGCGGCATCGATCCGCAAAAGAGCACTATTTTCGTTCAGTCGCATGTACCGGAACACGCACAGTTAGGCTGGTTGCTGAACTGCTACACCTATTTCGGCGAATTGAGCCGCATGACTCAGTTTAAGGACAAATCCGCCCGCTATGAAGAAAACATCAACGCCGGATTGTTTGACTACCCGGTGTTAATGGCGGCTGACATTCTGCTGTATCAGACCAATCAGGTGCCGGTTGGGGAAGATCAGAAACAGCATCTGGAACTAAGCCGGGATATCGCCCAGCGTTTCAACGCGATCTACGGCGATATTTTCCGCATTCCTGAGCCGTTTATTCCCAAATCCGGTGCGCGGGTGATGTCTCTGTTGGAGCCAACCAGAAAGATGTCCAAGTCGGATGACAACCGCAATAACGTCATTGGTCTGCTGGAAGACCCGAAATCGGTGGTGAAGAAGATCAAACGTGCGGTAACGGATTCCGACGAACCGCCGGTGGTACGTTATGACCTGCAAAACAAGGCTGGCGTATCCAATCTGCTGGATATCCTCTCCGGGGTGACGGGGAAATCCATTCCTGATCTGGAGAAAGCGTTTGAAGGGCAGATGTATGGTCACCTGAAAGGTGCGGTGGCGGACGCCGTCTCCGGTATGCTGAGCGAGTTGCAGGCACGTTATCACCGTTTCCGTGATGATGAAGCCTTCCTGCAGCAGGTGATGCGTGATGGTGCGCAGAAGGCCAGCGCCCGTGCGCAGGAAACGCTGCGCAAGGTCTACGATGTGGTTGGATTTGTGGCTCGTCCGTAATCTGATTGTCGTTATATCGATGCAGACAGCGCCGTTTCTTATCAGAAACGGCGCTTTTTTATACCCGGTAAACGGAGGGATTGGTGTCAGAACGATTGTAAATAGGGCAATTGCATAATCATCGAACGGATAATTTTCACAAATGTTATAAATTGCCTAATGACCTCACAACAGACTTCCTCAATAATCGATAAAAATAAAACACTATTTTATTAAATCAGCACTGTGCTTTTATTTAATATCAGAAAGTCCGTGCTGGCAGGCGCTTCATCCTCAGGCAGGTAATCAACGTGAAAATTGCATCGATCGACGTCACCGTCTTCACTTATCCCACTCGCCGCGTCTCCGACAGTGCAGGGCATTCCCATCCAGGCGATGAGCATCAGGCCAGTATGGCGTTGTTGACCATCACTACCGACAGCGGGCACAAAGGTTATGCGTTCGCGCCGCCGGAGGTGGTTCGCCCATATGTGATAAACAGTTTTTTCCGTAAAGTACTGATTGGGCAAGATCCATTTGATCGTGAGCGCCTGTGGCAGGAGCTGGCGCACTGGCAGCGCGGTAGCGCCAACCAACTTACCGACCGGGCGCTGGCGATCATCGAACAAGCGCTGTGGGACCTGGCAGGGCGGGCGCTGAATATGCCGGTATATAAACTGCTGGGCGGTTACCGCGATAAAGTTCCGGCATATGGCAGCACCATGTGTGGCGATGAGTTAAAAGGTGGCCTGTCGACGCCGGACGAGTACGGTCAGTTCGCCGAACAACTGGTGCAGCGTGGTTATAAGGCTATCAAACTGCACACCTGGATGCCGCCGGTGTCGTTCGCACCCAGTCCGAAAATGGATGTTAAAGCCTGTGCGGCGGTACGTGAAGCGGTAGGGCCGGATATCTGCCTGATGCTGGACGGCTACCACTGGTACAGCCGCAGTGAGGCGCTGTATATTGGCCGTGAGCTGCAAAAACTGAACTTCACCTGGTTTGAAGAGCCGATGGAAGAGCTGAGCATGGCATCCTACAGTTGGCTGAACAAAAATCTGGACATCGACGTTATCGGTCCGGAAAGTCTGGGCGGGAAATACTTCAGCCGTGCCGACTGGGTGAAGGAAGGCGCCTGCGACATTCTGCGCGCCGGAGTGCAAGGCGTAGGCGGGATTTCACCGTGCCTCAAGGTGGCACATCTGGCGGAAGCGTTCGGCATGGATTGTGAAATTCATGGTAATGGTGCGGCCAATCTGGCGGTGGTGGGGGCGATTAAAAACTGCCGCTGGTATGAACGCGGCTTGCTGCATCCGTTCCTGAACTACGATGAACCTGCTGCCTATCTGAATGCGCTGGTTGACTCGATGGATGAAGAAGGGTATGTCCATTTGTCGCAGCGCCCCGGCCTGGGTGAGGACATCAATTTTGACTGGATTGATGCCCATACGTTGAGCAAGCACTGATAAGACACGTGGTTGCCGCTTTCTTTTGGCGATCTTTTGACGATGTTTCCTTCCCCCGGTGGCAGAAACCTGAACGCCGGGGGAGCCTGATTGCTACCACCTCATGTTGTATCGGCGAGCGAGGGTACAACGAGAGCACAAATCGTGCTCTTTTTTTCGCCAATAGAGGTATGGGATCGCGTAAAAAAAGGTAAATGGGTGGCGCAGAAAGTTACGGCTATTTAAAATCGGTACGCTTTCTGTCGTCGTTGATGCTCAAAAGGAATTCTTCATGTCAAAACGTATATTGGCAGCGGTAGTCACTGTGCTTGCTCTCACCGCCTTTTCACCGGCTTTTGCCGCTACCACTTCTACCACCTCTACCCATGTGTTATTGACAACCTCTGCGGGCAACATCGAGTTGGCTCTGGATGATCAAAAAGCACCGGTTTCCGTGAAAAATTTTGTCGATTATGTCAACAGTGGTTTTTACAACGGCACCATCTTTCATCGGGTGATCCCCGGTTTTATGGTGCAGGCTGGCGGTTTTGGCAGTGATATGAAGCAGAAAGCCACTAATCCGCCGATCAAGAATGAAGCGGACAATGGCCTGCGTAACCTGCGCGGCACCATATCCATGGCGCGCACCAGTGAAAAAGACAGCGCTACCAGCCAGTTCTTCATTAATGTGGCGGACAACGCATTTCTGGATCATGGTCAGCGTGATTTTGGCTACGCCGTATTCGGTAAAGTGGTCAAAGGTATGGAAGTAGCGGACAAGATTTCTCAGGTCCAGACAGAAAATGTTGGACCTTACCAGAATGTGCCTTCCAAACCGATTGTGATTCAGTCCGCGAAGATTATTAAGAAATAACGCTTGCTGGCCTGATCTCTGCTGATGGGCGGTTAACCGATTCCCCTTGCCGTAGCGGCGAGGGGAATCGGTGTTTTAGTGACACGGATAATTTTACCGCCGCTGCCTGCCACCGTTTCGGTTCCGAATCCTTTCAGGTCGGGGGCGGCGGTGCTGGCAGCCTGAGCAGTCAACATGCTGCTGCCAAACAGCAGAGCGAATAAAAGGGTATATCTCATAATTAAATGGGTCCATATACCGGGGCGAATCCTGCCTGCTGGCGGGACATCGCTAAACCAAAAGCGGGTGAGAGAAGGTCACCCTCCCGCTGCACTCTGGTTGCGTGATCCGCCCAGGCTGGCTGGGCGGATGAGGTTCCAGACATCAGGCGTAGCTGACAGGAACTGATTACTTACAGGCTGCGCTGGTCAGCGTTGCCAGATTTTTGCCTACACCAGCATAGCTGGCCAGTTTGTCCTTCACGCATTGTGCGCTAACCGGGCTATAGCTGTAAGGCACAGTCGGGTAGGTGCCGGTCGAGGTCCAGCTGTCGGCGTTCCGATACTCTTTGGTATCTGCCGTCCAGGTGATGTTGTAGGTAGCGAAATCAGCGGGTTTGGTGATGTTGTTGTTCTTCAGCACCCAGGTGCCGAAGTTACTGCCGTCATAACGGGACGTCACCGGGCTTACCGCATTTTCGAACCAGTTGTTTTCGATCAGCGCTTTACCATTCTGACGTACGTTCAGACCGGAACTGGTCACGTTGGTGTACAGGTTGTTATACGCGTGGACGTTACCACCGCGTTGCAACGGCAGACGGGCGTTGACGTCGTTGTAAATGTTGTGGTGGTAAGTGATGTTGCGTTCAGCGCTGTCAGAAGAGCTAAAACCAGCCAAACCCACTTTTTTCACGCCGTGGATGTAGTTGTAGGAGATGGTGACGTAAGTCGCACCTTTCTTGATGTCAAAGGCGGATTCGAAGGTGGTGTCGCCGTCTTTGGTGCCGTCGCACTCGTGGTTGGCGGCAAACAGTTCGTTATGGTCCAGCCAGACGTTCGGCGAGTTGTCGATACGGAACATGTCGCCATCCTGAGCACCGCCCGGCAGATAGCCGATACGCATGTTGCGCACCACGACGTCGGAAGAGTTCACAATCCAGATACCGAAGTTAGCGGAAGAACCATTGGCGCCGATAATGGTTAACCCTTTGGTGAAGTCTTTGATTTCCACACCGCGGGCGTCTTTGCTCCACTGACCGCAGATGTTGGCGGCAGCTGCATTGATCAGGCTGTCTTCGTTACCGGTGTAGGTAATCACCAGCGGATAGGCCCCACCTTTAACTTTCTTGCCTTTGGCGTCAACTTTGGCTGCTTCAACGATATCAATAATATCCTGCATCGAGGTAGCCGTTTTCTTTACGGCGCCCGTGACATCACCACCGTCAGTTTTGGTATAACCACCGGTATCGGCAGCCAGACTGGATTGACAGAAGGCCAGCAGCAGACCGGCGGCAATCGGAGTAATGAATGATTTCATGAGTCGTGTTCCTGTTTTTTGAAAAAATGTGAAATGGGCATTTATCGTTCCACATGCCCTTACTTATGGTTGATGCGATAGGGATATACCCATCTGTTTCATGTTGACGGGGCATAACGGCCTTTCAGTCACACGAATTATTCAAAGGATGGATAAGTAAAACCGAATAGCATGAATCAACCTGCGCTCAGTTTTAGCTCAAAAATTGGACATTTCAATAGTTGAAATGGTATTTCATTATTAGTATCGGTTATGTTTTCTCGTATTTTGACAGGAATCACTTTTTGTGGTCTGAGTTCCGACCTGTTGCTTATAGCTTTTGGAAATTAAAAAAATTAATTATTCGATTAATGTGAAATGCCATGCCATATTGAATTGATCGTCGGGTTATTTAGTCCGAACTAAAAAAGATCGGACAGGTGGTCCGTTCGGTAGCGACCATATCTGTATGGATGTTATTGTTTTGTTTATGTTATAAGCTATATCTCCTCCCTCTGCCATGATCTGACGGCTCAGTGTTCACTGAGGCGCAGCATAATTCCCTGTCTCCGTAGTGGTGGATGATAGATATTTTTTAATAAATAAAATTAATGTTTATTGGTGGGTAAACGTAATATTTGTGTGTAAATTGGATAGTGCAATAATTGGAACTACGTTTCAAAATATGGATTTGCATTTTTTAATGGTGTTGAGCCGATTTTGGTCGGTGCGGGTCGGTAACCGAAAAGGGAGATGATTGTTTAGAAAATCTTTTGCTGAAGGATTATTCCTGAACAAGATTAGCGCGACACTCAGCCCGGTAAGCTATCCGGAATCCGATTGCTGGGACCTGGTGCTGGAGTTCTTCAATCCGAAAGAACACCTCGCACTGCTGCACGCCAATTTGTATCGTTACACCGTTGACGTCAGCAACGTCATGCCGTTCATCATCGGTACGCTATGATCGAGTTTTCTGTTACTGATACCGCGTCATTTATTTACTTTCTGTTCCGGTTGTTTCAGCCTCGTGTCTGGACAACCGCCTCCCAACTCTTCAGACTCAGCGTCAGTATTCACGCGACATCATGCGCCATTAGACTTGATGTTGGCGACGATCATAACGTCAATTCATCTGCTGATAGATAAAGACATGCTGCTGATTATCGATAACTATGACTCCTTTACCTACAACCTGTACCAGTATTTTTGTGAGTTGGGGGCGAAGGTGCTGGTCAGGCGTAATGATACGCTGACGCTGGCGGACATCGAGCGGTTATCGCCGCAGCGGCTGGTGATTTCCCCCGGCCCTTGTACGCCGGACGACGCCGGGATTTCGCTGGCGGCCATCCGCCATTTTGCCGGTCAACTGCCGATTCTGGGCGTGTGTCTGGGACATCAGGCGTTGGGGCAGGCGTTTGGCGCACGGGTGGTGCGCGCCCGTCAGGTGATGCACGGCAAAACCTCGCCGGTGCGGCATACCGGTTGCGGTGTGTTCGCCGGGCTGGCAGACCCGCTGACCGTCACCCGCTATCACTCGCTGATTCTGGAAAAGAATACGCTACCCGATTGTTTTGAGGTGACCGCCTGGACCGGAACCGACGAGGTGGTCGATGAGATAATGGGGGTGCGTCATCGCACATTGCCGCTGGAAGGCGTACAGTTCCACCCGGAGAGCATTCTCAGCCAGCAGGGGCATCAACTGCTGAAAAATTTCCTTTATTTATAATCAGATAGCGGACTCAAATCTGGGCATATCAGATTAACGATTGCCTATTTTTGATTTTTTATGCATATTTATTGATTATATTTTCACTTAAGATCTTCACTCCACACTACGGGATATGACAACGGGGCAGCAAATGGCGACAGAGAAAGCAGCAGTAACACGGGATACTTACGATAAGGTAATTCTTCCGGTTTATGCACCCGCGCAGTTTGTGCCGGTAAAAGGCAAAGGGAGCCGTGTCTGGGATCAGCAGGGCAAAGAATATATCGATTTTTCCGGCGGCATCGCGGTAACGGCGCTGGGGCATTGCCATCCGGCACTGGTGGCGGCGTTGAAAGAACAGGGTGAAACCCTGTGGCACACCAGCAACGTATTCACCAACGAGCCAGCGCTGCGTCTGGCTACCAAACTGATCAATGCCACCTTTGCCGACCGCGTATTTTTCGCCAACTCCGGCGCGGAAGCTAATGAAGCGGCGTTCAAACTGGCACGGCATTACGCCATTACCCGCCATAGCCCGTACAAAACCAAAATCATTTCGTTTTACCAATCGTTTCATGGCCGTACGCTGTTTACCGTATCTGTCGGCGGTCAGCCGAAATACGCCGATGGCTTCGGCCCGAAACCGGCGGATATCGTGCATGTGCCGTTCAACGATCTGGATGCGGTAAAAGCGGTGATGGACGATCACACCTGCGCAGTGGTGCTGGAGCCGATTCAGGGCGAAGGCGGCATCACGCCAGCTACGCCAGCTTTCCTCAACGGTGTGCGCGAACTGTGCGACCAGTATCAGGCGCTGCTGGTGTTTGATGAAGTGCAGTGTGGTATGGGCCGCAGCGGTAAACTGTTCTCTTATATGCATTACGGCATCACGCCAGACATTTTGACCACCGCTAAAGCGCTGGGCGGCGGTTTCCCGATTAGCGCGATGCTGACCACGGAAGAGATTGCATCAGTGATGGCGGTCGGTACGCATGGCACGACTTACGGTGGCAATCCGCTGGCCTGTGCGGTGGCGGAAGCGGCGCTGGATGTGATCAATACGCCGGAAGTGCTGTCCGGCGTGATGGATCGCCACGCGCGCTTTGTGTCCGCGCTGGAGCAGATCAACACACAGTACGATATTTTCGATGAAATCCGCGGCATGGGGCTGTTACTGGGCGCACAACTGAAACCGGTCTGGCATGGCCGCGCCCGTGACTTCCTGGCGGCATCGGCGGAACTGGGGTTGATGATTCTGGTGGCGGGGCCGGACGTCATCCGTTTTGTGCCGTCGCTGGTGATTACCCCGGAAGAGATCGATCAGGGAATGGCGCTGTTTGCAAAAGCGGTAGCGCAGGTGGTGAAGGGCGCGTAATCGCTGTTGCCTTCGACTGAAACGACTGAACCGACTGAAACGAAAAGAGCGTGCCATGGCACGCTCTTTT
This sequence comes from Dickeya sp. CFBP 2040, assembly GCF_012273755.1. Lineage (NCBI taxonomy): Bacteria > Pseudomonadati > Pseudomonadota > Gammaproteobacteria > Enterobacterales > Pectobacteriaceae > Dickeya > Dickeya sp. CFBP 2040. The sequence goes on along the minus strand of NZ_JAAVXH010000096.1, from coordinate 24,230 downwards.
CAATCCAACAATCCAACTGATGATAAATCAGCGAGTGCCGTACACGACGATGGTTTTACCGTGTGCGGAGATCAAGTTCTGATCTTCCAGCATCTTCAGGATACGACCCACCGTTTCGCGGGAACAGCCAACAATTTGGCCGATTTCCTGACGGGTGATCTTGATCTGCATACCATCCGGGTGAGTCATGGCGTCCGGCTGTTTAGCCAAATTGAGCAGAGTTTGTGCGATACGACCGGTTACGTCGAGGAACGCCAGATTGCCGACTTTCTGCGAAGTCACCTGCAAGCGCCGCGCCATCTGCGAGGACAACCGCATCAGAATATCCGGGTTGACCTGAATGAGCTGGCGGAATTTTTTATAAGAAATCTCAGCGACTTCGCAGGCTGTTTTTGCCCGAACCCACGCACTGCGTTCCTGTCCGTCTTCGAATAAGCCAAGTTCTCCAATAAAATCGCCTTGATTCAGATAAGACAGAATCATTTCCTTGCCTTCTTCATCCTTGATCAGCACGGCAACCGAGCCTTTCACGATGTAGTAAAGCGTCTCTGCTTTTTCACCCTGATGAATCAGGGTGCTCTTCGATGGGTACTTGTGAATGTGGCAATGAGAAAGGAACCATTCGAGAGTCGGGTCTGTTTGCGGTTTGCCGAGAACCATTCGCTGTTATCCTCTGTTGTTAATTCACTGCGCAAATCACAGGGCTCAGAGTTCCCTGTACGGCGTGATAACATAGTTATAATTCAATTCCGTCCTGGCGGAATGACGTCAGGAAATATACTGAGGCTGTCTATCAGATGACGCCAGCAAGCCGGTGGCAGGTCAGGCAGAGACGCAATACACATCGGCTTACGCTTTTGTTTGTAACACAGGTTGAGAGTAGTGTCTCGTGTTGTCTCGCTTCAGCATGATTAAGCTCTGATTATCAGGCTTTTTTATACATAAGCGGTGTAAAATTTCAAAAATAATTGATTGAGGACAAAATTATGCAGGCTCGGGTGAAATGGGTTGAAGGGTTAACGTTTCTTGGCGAGTCCGCTTCCGGGCATCAACTGCTGATGGATGGCAACGCTGGTGATAAAGCGCCCAGTCCGATGGAAATGGTGCTGATGGCAGCAGGTGGATGTAGCGCCATTGATGTGGTGTCTATTCTGCAAAAAGGTCGTCATGATGTGGCAGACTGCGAGGTTCGCCTGACCTCGGAACGTCGTGAAGAAGCGCCGCGCCTGTTCACTGCCATCAATCTGCACTTTATCGTTACCGGCAAAGGATTGAACGATAAGGTTGTCGAACGTGCGGTGTCGTTGTCGGCTGAAAAATACTGCTCTGTGGCGCTGATGTTGGAAAAAGCGGTTAAGGTAACCCACAGTCATGAAGTGATCGCGCTTGATTAACGGGCCGGCACGCGGCGGCGAGTCTTTCACTTAACCGCCGCACCGCTTAATCCGTCGCATCGCTTAATCAATGTGATTGCCTTCCATTAGCCGCTGCACCAGTGGCGTCATGATAAGCTCCATCGCCAGCCCCATTTTACCGCCCGGCACCACCAGCGTATTGATGTGAGAAATGAACGAGCCCTGCAACATCGCCAGCAGGTAGGGGTAGTCAATATGGTCCAGGCCCTGAAAGTGGATCACCACAAAACTTTCGTCCATCGACGGAATGGCTTTGGCGGCAAACGGGTTAGAGGTATCTACCGTTGGCACGCGCTGGAAGTTGATGTGGGTACGAGAAAACTGTGGGGTGATATGGGTGATGTAATCTTCCATCGACCGCACAACGGAATCCATGACCGCTTCGCGGGAGTGGCCGCGTTCGTTGATATCACGCACCAGCTTCTGAATCCACTCCAGGTTGACTATCGGCACCACGCCGACCAGCAGATCAACGTGCTGCGCCACATTATGCTGAGCAGTCACCACGCCGCCATGTAGCCCCTCGTAGAACAACAGGTCGGTCGGCTCTGGTATTGGTTCCCAAGGGGTAAAGGTGCCTGGGACCTGATTGTAGGGAATGGCTTCGTCGTAAGTGTGCAGGTATTTGCGGGTCTGCCCGGTGCCACTACGACCGTATTCGATAAAGGTGTTTTCCAGTTGGCAGAAGTCATTGGCTTCCGGCCCAAAATAACTGATGTGACGCCCCAGGTCCCGTGCCTTGCGGATCGCCATATCCATTTCCGGTCGGGTATAGCGGTGATAACTGTCGCCATCCACCAGCGCGGCGCGAAGATTCAATTGCTGGAAGATTTTACGAAACGCCAGACTGGTAGTTGTGGTCCCTGCACCGCTGGAGCCGGTGACCGCGATAATCGGATGTTGGTGCGACATGGTGTGTAACCTCCGGTGAATTGGTGTGTAACTTCCGGTGAATGGGACAATCTCCGGCGACGGATGCCAACTCTGGTCAGAGATATTTGATCATTGTTAGCATGTTTATACCGCAGTGACACGCCAATTTACGTTTTCAAACGATTGATTCAGGGGTGATATCGTTCACCGCCGCTGAGCTGACGGCGGGGCATGATATTGACGGTTTCATGCAATTCCGACCACACCAGCACCACCTCGCCTTGCTCCAGTTGCTGGCGTACCTCCGCCACTTTGTCTTCCAGCGTGCATTCCTGCTCGCCATAGTCGGTGCCTTCACGCAAGATGAACGATTCAATCAGATTTTGCAGTGTTTCCGCTGCCAGTTCTTGCCAGGGAATGATCATCGTTTTAGCTCCCGGTTTTTTTCCAGATAGGTGCTCAGCCAGTCAGGAACGCACTGTTCAAGCCAGAGGTGTGGTTTGCGCCAGGTGCCGCCGACGAAACCGACATGGCCGCCGTGTTCCGTCAGGTAATAATGAATATTGTCCGGCAACTGCGAGATGTCCGGTATCGCCTCCGGTGTCATAAAGGGGTCGTCTTTGGCGTGAACCACCAGCAATGGCCGGCGAATCTCCGCCAGCTTCGGTAATGCGCTACTGCGCCGGTAATAATCCGTTGCATCGGCAAAACCGTGCAGTTTTGAGGTGATAAGTTCATCAAACTCCCGCAGTCGATGTACCTGACGTAACCGTTCGGCGGAGATTGGCAGGCTGTCAGGGTAGATCGCCAGCTTGCGTAACGCGCTGCGGCGTAGACAGTTAAGCAGATAGAACTGATAGATGCGCGAGAAGCCTAGTTCCAGTCGAACACTACAGGATTCCATCATCAAGGGGGCGGAAACTACCGCCGCCGCATCCAACGGGCTGGATTCCCCCTGACGCGCCAGCAGGCAGGCCAGCATATTGCCACCCAGAGAAATCCCTACGGCTACCGTGGGCGCCGGGCCTAACGTCTGATGTAGCCAATGCACAAAATAGTGTGCGTCTTCGGTTTCGCTGGCGTGATAAGAGCGCGCCATACGATTGGGTTGCCCGCCGCAACCGCGAAAGTGCATCACTACCGTGAGCCAGCCGCGTTGCTGGCAGGCCGCCATCATGCCGTGAGCGTAAGGGCTGTGGAAGCTGCCTTCCAGTCCGTGGAACAGCACCACGCGCGGCTTGTGACGTGCCGCTATGGGGTCTTCGCTCCAGGCCAGCTCAACGAAATCGCCATCCGGCAGGGTCAGTGTTTGCCAGTGCGGCTGGAGTGCCGGGCGGCGGCGTAACAGACGCGGCAGCATGGTTTGCAGATGAGGGTTACTGCCCCCCGTCAGGGGCTGGAACGGCAGGTGGTGGTGTGAAATCCGGTTCATAAACAGTGTGGCGCTCAATTTGTCATGGTGAAACAACGTCCCTGATAAGGGCGTGCCGGGTGAAAAACTTGTCTATGCTGTGGTGCGCTGTTAGCTTGATGGTTTCATGCCAAATTGATACCTGTTAAAGGATTGCCGTTTCATGGAGCACGCCAGTCTGTTTCTTTCAATGCTCGGTTTTTTGTGGGTTGCTGCCATTACGCCCGGACCTAATAATATGCTACTTACAGCCTCAGCAGCCAATTTTGGCGTATTACGTTCTATGCCGTTGATGCTGGGCATCATGCTCGGTATGCAGAGTATGCTGCTGCTGGTGGCGTTGGGGCTGGGTAGCCTGATTCTGCTCTATCCGTCGCTGCATCTGGCGCTGAAGGTGCTGGGTAGCGCCTACCTGCTGTGGTTATCGTGGAAAATTGCCACCGCAGCGTACGAAAAACTGGATACCGATACCGCACCGCCGACACCAATCCTACTGTATCAGGGGGGATTGTTGCAGTTTCTTAATCCGAAAGCCTGGCTGATGACGCTGGGCGCGGTAGCGGGATTCAGTCTGGCGGGGGAAGGATATGTTGGATCGGTCGTGGCTATCAGCGTTGCGATGGTGAGCGTGAATTTTGTCGCCGGGATTATCTGGCTGGGATTTGGCGTGATGATCGGTCGGTTGCTGCAAAGTCCGCGCGCCTGGAAGCTGTTCAATCTCGCCATGGGGATACTGACGGCGACCTGCGTGCTGATGATCTGGCATTGATGGTTGAATATTAATGGTTGGGCATAATGGAATAACGGCGGGCTGTTCCGCCCGCCGTTCGAACATGGAGCAGACGTTTACCCCTGACTCTCCGCGTCGCGCAGCAGTTGTTCCAACTGTTCCTGCGCATCCAGCCAGGCCATTTCGGCGTTTTCCAGGCTTGTTTTTGTCGTGCTTTGCTGTTGCAGGCATTCGGTCAGCTCGTTTTTACGGCTGGCGTCATAAAGCCCGCTGTCGGCGAGGCGTTCTTCCACCGCCGTCAGCGCCGCTTGCAGTTTTTCCATCTGCTGTTCCAGTTGGGTAATCTGTTTGCGCAGCGGCTGGGTGAGTGCGCGTAGCTCGGCGTCGCGTCGTTTCTGATCCTTTCTCGACTGAGCGCTGTTGGCGGTGTTGTCCTTAGGGGCGGATTCCGTGGCGTTATCCTGCTTCTGCGCATCCAGCAGCCATTGCTGATAATCTTCCAGATCGCCGTCAAACGGTTCAACCTTGCCATCGTGCACCAGATAGAGATCGTCGGTGGTGGATCGGATCAGGTGACGATCATGAGACACCACCACCAGCGCCCCTTCGAAGTCGATCAACGCTTCAGTCAGCGCCTGACGCATGTCGAGATCCAGATGGTTGGTTGGTTCGTCGAGCAGCAACAGATTAGGACGTTGCCAGACGATCAGCGCCAGCACCAGTCGCGCTTTTTCACCGCCGGAAAAACGCGCAGTGGCCTCGGTGACCTTGTCGCCCCGAAAGTCGAAGCCGCCAAGGTAGTCACGCAATTGCTGCTCGGTTTCGCGTTCCGCCAGCCGGGTAAGATGTTGTAACGGCGACTCGTCAGGACGCAAAAACTCCAACTGATGCTGGGCGAAATAACCGAGGCGTACGCCTTTGGCCAGACCGATGTCGCCGCTGAACGGCTGAAGTTCGCCTGCCAGCAGTTTGATGAGCGTCGATTTACCGGCACCGTTATGACCCAGCAATCCGATACGCGAACCGGGCACCAGATTCAGCTTGATGGAGTCCAGAATCAGGCGGTCACCATAGCCTGCGCTGACTTTTTCCATCCGCAACAGTGGATTAGGCAAGGCTTCCGGTGCCCGGAAGCTAAAGCGGAACGGGTTGTCAACGTGGGCCGGGGCGATAAGCTCCATACGTTCCAGCATCTTGATACGGCTTTGCGCCTGCTTGGCCTTACTGGCTTTGGCGCGAAAACGGTCGATGTAGTGCTGCAGATGGGCGACCCGCTCTTGCTGATGCTGGTACATAGCCTGCTGCTGAGCCAGACGGGTGACGCGCTGCTGCTCAAACGAGGTGTAGTTGCCGGTGTATTCGAACAGGGTTTCCTGTTCAATATGCAGAATTCGGTTGACGATGGGGTCGAGGAAATCCCGGTCATGGGAGATCAACACCAGCGTGCCGGGGTAGTTTTTTAGCCATTTTTCCAGCCAGATCACCGCATCCAAATCCAGATGGTTGGTCGGTTCGTCGAGCAGTAACAGGTCAGAACGGCAGATCAGCGCCTGTGCCAGATTAAGACGCATACGCCATCCACCGGAGAAGTCGCTGACGGCGCGTTGCAACTGGTCCTGCTGAAAACCCAGTCCGCTGAGCAGGCTGGCGGCGCGGGCCTGAATCGACCAGGCCTGAATGGCGTCAAGCTTGCCGTGCAGGGTGGCGATGGCGTTGCCGTCGTTGCGGACATTCGCTGCGTCCAGATCGGCTTCCAACTCGCGGAACTCGCGGTCGCCGTCTATCACGTAATCAATCGCTGAACGCGCCAGCGCCGGCGTTTCCTGATTAACCCATGCCAGCGCCCAGTTTTGTGGAAAGGTGACGCTGCCGCTATCGGCGCTGATTTCCCCTTTCAGGAGTGACAACAGGGTTGATTTGCCACAACCGTTTTTACCGACCAGACCGACTTTTTGGCCTGGGTTGACGGTAGCGGTGGCGTTGTCCAGCAGTACCCTGGTACCGCGTCGAATTTGTAATGAGGAGAAAACAATCATAACACGCCAAATGTTCAAATATGTTAAATTACCGGTCGGGTATTCAGGACTGCCGTGTCCTGTTGTACTGCTGCGCAGCATGGTAGCCGAAAATACCGGCAATGACGACGCCTTGGAGGGGAATGATGTTGCAGCCACCAAAGATTTTGCTGCTGTTTGCCCATCCGGAATCTCAGGATTCGGTCGCGAATAAGCTGTTATTACATTCTGCCCGGCAACTTGGGCATGTCACTGTGCACGACCTTTACGCACACTATCCTGATTTTTTTATCGATATTCATCATGAGCAGCAGTTGCTGCGTGAGCATCAACTTATTGTGTTCCAGCATCCGCTTTATACTTACAGCTGCCCGGCTTTGTTGAAAGAGTGGCTGGATAGGGTATTGACTCGCGGTTTTGCTAATGGGGTTGGCGGTAACGCGCTTGCCGGAAAATACTGGCGCTCGGTAGTGACGACGGGTGAGCAGGTGGATGCTTATCGGCCTTCAGGTGTGAATCGTTACACGATGGATGATGTATTAAGACCGTTTGAGATGACGGCTGCCATGTGCCACATGCACTGGCTGTCGCCTCTGGTGATTTATTGGGCCAGGCGTTTACCGCCGGGCGTGCTGCAGGATCATGCTAAAGCCTATAGCGACTGGCTGGCGTCGCCATTTCCCCATGCGGAGCCGTAAACATGGAAACCTCTTCTCTATTAAACGCCGGGGTGCTGTTTCTGTTTGTCGCGGTATTGATGGTGCCGATTGCAGCGCGACTGGGGATTGGTGCCGTGTTGGGGTACTTGCTGGCCGGCATCGCCATCGGCCCGTGGGGATTGGGCTTTATTCGTGATGTGGAAGCCATTCTGCATTTTTCCGAGTTGGGCGTAGTGTTCCTGATGTTTATCATTGGTCTGGAGCTGGACCCCGCCAAGCTGTGGCGGTTGCGGCGGTCTATTTTCGGCACCGGTGCGGCGCAAGTGTTGTTGAGTGCCGTGCTGCTGGGCGGCGTGCTGTACTTGAGCCGGTTTTCCTGGCAGGCAGCAATGATTGGCGGCATTGGACTGGCGATGTCTTCCACCGCTATCGCACTGCAACTGATGCGTGAAAAGGGTATGAACCGCAACGAATCCGGCCAGCTCGGTTTTTCTGTGTTGTTGTTTCAGGATTTGGCGGTGATCCCGGCGTTGGCGTTGATTCCAGTGCTGGCGGGCGTGCAGGGTGAGCTGGATGACTGGCATCAGGTGATGCTGAAGGTGGTGGCGTTTGGTGGCATGTTGATTGGTGGCCGTTATCTGGTTCGCCCGTTGTTCCGCTTTATCGCGGCATCAGGGGTGCGGGAGGTGTTTACCGCCGCGTCGTTGTTGCTGGTACTCGGCTCTGCATTATTCATGGACGCGTTGGGTCTGTCGATGGCGCTCGGTACGTTTATTGCTGGTGTGCTGCTGGCAGAAAGCGAATACCGCCATGAACTGGAAATCGCCATTGAGCCGTTCAAGGGGCTGCTGCTGGGGCTATTCTTCATTTCGGTGGGGATGTCGCTCAACCTTGGCGTGCTGTACCTCAATATCCTGACGGTACTGGCAGGCGTGGCGATTCTGGTGGTGCTGAAAGGGCTGATTTTATATCTGCTGGCGTGGTTGTACGGGCTGCGTTCCTCTGAGCGTTTGCAGTTTGCCGGCGTGTTAAGTCAGGGCGGTGAATTTGCTTTTGTGCTGTTTTCCTCCGCTGCCACTTACAAAGTACTGAAAGGTTCACAATTACCGTTGCTGCTGGTGACGGTAACCCTGTCAATGATGGTGACGCCGCTCCTCATGACGCTTATCGATAAGATCTTGACGCATCGCTTTAACTATCAGGAGGAAGCGGATGAAGAACATTATGTGGAAAACGACCGTCCTCAGGTGATAGTGGTGGGATTTGGGCGTTTTGGGCAGGTTGTCGCACGTTTGTTGATGGCCAATAAAATGCGTATCACGGTATTGGATCGTGATATCAGCGCAGTACGGCTGATGCGCACTTACGGCTATAAAGTGTATTACGGTGACGCCACCCAACTTGAATTGCTGCGCGCCGCGGGCGCGGATCAGGCTCAGTCCATCGTGATTACCTGTGTGAATCCTGAGCACTCCATGTCGATTGTACATTTGTGTCAGCAGCATTTTCCTCATCTGGAGATTCTGGTGCGTGCCCGTGGGCGTGTGGAAGCACATGAGCTGCTAAAGGCGGGCGTAACGCAGTTCACACGCGAAACGTTCTCAAGTGCGCTGGAGTTGGGGCGAAAGACGCTGATCTCATTAGGTATGCATCCTCATCAGGCTTACCGGGCGCAGCAGCATTTCCGACGGCTCGACATGCGTATGCTGCGTGAACTGATGCCTCAGCACAAAGGTGATGTGACGCAGATTTCCCGCGTCAAGGAAGCGCGCCGCGAGCTGGAAGAGATCTTCGAGCGTGAAATGCAACGTGAGCGACGTAGGCCGGACGATTGGGACGAACACTAGATCTATAACACCAGGTCTATAACACCAGGTCTATAACACCGGGTGTATTGTGATAGGTGTGATAGGCCACAAATGCAGACCCTATAAAATGTGGGCCATATAAAAAACAGGGAGACGGGATAACCATGCGCAAACGTTTTATTGCTGGAGCGGTATGCCCGAAGTGCCATTCACAGGATACGCTGGCGGTGGGGCGCGAAGATGATGATGACGTCGTGGTGTGTGTGCACTGCGGTTATCAGCAGAGCCAGTCAGAAACGCCGCCGAAGTCCGTCACGCCGCCAACTGGTGAGATCATCGGTCTGTTTCGTCCGGAATAGATCGGTTATACGTTTCGACGTTATGGCTGCAAGCCTGTTGATTCACATTCTGGCCGGGAGCATACCGGATAGTTTTTTATACCGGACAGTTTTTTTATACCGGACAGTACATGGGGACGTTTTTCCGCTACAATTTGCGCAAATTGATTTCCAACGCTAGGAGATATCATGAAAGTAGCAAAAGACCTGGTGGTCAGCCTGGCCTATCAGGTACGTACGGAAGATGGTGTATTGGTTGATGAGTCTCCGGTGAGCGCACCGCTGGACTATCTGCACGGTCACGGTTCGCTGATTTCCGGTCTGGAAAAGGCGCTGGAAGGCCGCGATGTGGGCGAGCGTTTTGACGTCAGCGTCGGTGCTAACGATGCTTACGGCGAATACGACGACAATCTGGTTCAGCGCGTGCCGAAAGATGTATTTGTCGGTGTGGACGAACTGCAGGTTGGTATGCGTTTCCTGGCTGATACCGATCAGGGTCCAGTGCCGGTAGAAATTACCGAGGTGCAGGATGACCACGTGGTGGTTGATGGTAACCACATGCTGGCGGGCCAAAACCTGAAATTTAACGTGGAAGTGGTTGCCATCCGTGAAGCAACGGAAGAAGAGCTGGCACACGGCCATGTACACGGTGCGCACGACCACGATCATGACCACGAAGGCTGCTGTGGCGGCCACGGTCATGATCACGACCATGACCACGGTGGTAAAGGTGGTTGCGGTGGTCACGGTGGTTGCGGTTGCCACCACTGATTTGCCCTTCCCTTCAAGGCCGCTAATGCGGCCTTATTCTTGTTTTCTCTCCGGTTATTCTTTTCCCACCAGCATCGCATCTTGCGGCGCATTGTCGCGTTGGGTGCGGGTCATCAGGAAATAGCTGTAACCCATCAGCATCAGTACGATGAACAGGCCGCCAATCACCGGGTTGAACCATAGCATGGCGAGCAGACACACCACGGACAAGACCAGCGCGATAGCCGGGATGAACGGATAACCAGGCGCATGGAATGTGCGATGCAGGTCCGGTTCGCTGCGACGCAGACGAAACAGGCTCAGCATACTCATCATGTACATCACGTTGGCGCCGAATACGGCCATGGTGATCATCGCGGCGGTCAGGCTCATGCCTTGCAGGTTAATCCAGCTGTCGCTGAAGATGGTGGCGATGCCAATCACGCCACCGGTCAGAATAGCGCGGTGCGGCGTCTGGAAACGAGATAGTTTCGCCAGACCAGCGGGCAAATAACCGGCGCGGGCCAGCGCGAAGAACTGACGGGAATAGCCAAGGATAATGCCGTGGAAACTGGCAATCAGCCCGAACAGCCCTATCCACACCAGCATGTGCATCCAACCAGAGCTGGCTCCCACCACCGCTTTCATTGCCTGCGGCAGCGGATCGTTGATGTTGGACAAGGTGCGCCAGTCGCCCACGCCGCCGGCCATAATCATCACCCCAAGCGCCAGCACCACCAGCGTGATAATACCGCTGATGTAAGCTTTGGGGATGGTGCGCTGCGGGTCTTTGGCTTCTTCGGCAGCCATGGCGGCGCCTTCAATTGCCAGAAAGAACCAGATAGCAAAAGGAATGGCGGCGAAAATGCCGGAGATAGCCGTGCTGCCGAAATCATTGCTGCCGGCCCAGCCGTTGGCGACGAAGTGGCTGATGCTGAAACCGGGCGCGACCACACCCATGAATACCAGCAGCTCAATGACCGCCAGCACGGTGACAAACAATTCAAATATCGCCGCCAGTTTTACGCCCAGAATGTTTAGTGTCATGAAGATCAGGTAAGCGCCGGTAGCGGCGTAGCGTGGGTCCAGCGACGGATATTGCACGTTGAGGTAAGCGCCGATGGCCATCGCAATCGACGGCGGAGCGAACACGAACTCGATTAGGGTCGCCATGCCTGCAATCAGACCGCCGGTTTCGCCAAAGGCGCGACGGCTGTAGGCGAACGGGCCGCCGGCATGGGGAATGGCGGTGGTCAGCTCGGTAAAGCTGAAAATAAAGCAGGTATACATGGCGGCGATAATCAGAGTGGTGACGAGAAAACCGAGTGTTCCCGCCACGCCCCAGCCGTAACTCCAGCCGAAGTACTCGCCGGAAATCACCAGGCCGACGGCAATCCCCCACAGATGAAGCGTACCCAGAGTGGGTTTTAACTGCGTGGGTTTTAACTGCATTGTCATGACGGTCTCCCTTACAAGCAGCAATGCGAAAATAACTGCTTTCCATTACCGCTATTTATAAAAAAATCATGTGGTTATAAAAATCACCGAATGAGCGAGTGGCGTGGCTTTTTTCTGCAAACCTCTGCGAGGCAACGCTACCGGTTTCGATAATGCCGCTGACGGTTCGTCGGCGACTTGACATCCGCGCGGAGATTTTTGCGCTCTGCGGTCAAACAGGGAGGATTCGGCAGGTCCGTGTCGCGTACGGTCAAGTTGCGGCGTTGCGACGTCAAGCATCATCGCGGGAGTGATCACATCCTGAAGGCCTATCACCCGGATTCCACCCGGTTTGGCCCTCTTTGGATGAGATAACACCTATGGCAGAACAGGACACGGCAGAACAGCACATGGCAGAACAATACGATACCCTTGATAACACCACGCTGGATCACCTGGCCGCACTGGCTATGCAACGTTACCCGTCAGCACTGCAGGGGCAGCTCAGCCTGCTGTGTCGCTCAGAAAATGCGACCTATCGACTGGTCGCGGGCGGTCAACGCTATGCGATGCGTATTCACCGACCTGGTTATCATCAACGTGAAGAGATTGCCGGCGAACTGGCCTGGCTGGAGGCGCTGCGGGAAGAGGGAATCACGGTGCCGCAGGCGTTGACCGGGCTGGATGGCGAAACGGTGCAAACGGTGACGATGGCCGATGGCACGGTGCGTAATGTGGTGCTGTTCCATTGGATTGAGGGTGAAATGCCGACGACGGCAGTCGATGCTCACGCTTTTGAGCAACTGGGTATGATCACCGCCCGCCTGCACCAACATAGCCGCCGCTGGGTCCCCCCTGCTGGCTTTCGTCGGCTGGTGTGGGACCATGACACTATGGTAGGGCCGCACGGTCACTGGGGACGCTGGCAGGATGCACCCAACCTGAATGTGCAAGACCACGGCATCATTGAAGAAACGCTGGCGCAGGTACGCGAAGCGCTGACGCTCTACGGCAAGGATCGCCAGCGTTATGGCTTGATTCATGCGGATTTGCGCCTGACCAACTTGCTGCTGCAAAACGGCGAAACCAGAGTGATTGACTTTGATGATTGCGGCTTTAGCTGGTATCTGCACGATCTGGCGGCAGCGATCAGTTTTGTGGAGCATCATCCCAGCGCGCCTGCATGGGTGGAAGGTTGGCTCAATGGCTATCAGCGTGTATGTCCACTTGGCGAGGTGGATAGGGCGGTGATTCCATCGCTGTTGATCCAGCGTCGTATTCAGTTGATGGCCTGGGCTGGCTCGCATAGTCAGACTGAACAGGCCATGAGTATGGGAACCGACTGGAGTAGCCACACCGTGCGGTTGTGTCGTCGTTATCTGGAGCAAGCGGCGTTGCCGGTTGGCGCCTGAACCGACCAGTGCGGCAACTGCACCATGACCGCGCACGCTGTGATCGCCATGGTGCTGTTCTGTTTTGCGATGCTATTTAGATCAATGGCTTGTGAATGGTATGAAATTTGCAGGTTTATGTGATTGGGTAGGCTGAGTGAGGCAGGAGTCATGGAAACTACATCTTTTCGGCTGCCGCCGGTCGCCGGGTTGTCCAGTGGGCATCGGGGCGTGCTGGCCGCCGCGGCATCAGGTCTTACCGATTTTATCGGTGAAAAAGGTGGTGATGCGGATCGTATTCTGGGCATCAGTGGTATCAACCCGGAGTTATTGGCCAGCCCGACGCTGAGTGTCGGGCTGGTGAATTATTGTCGGGTGCTGGAAGAGGCTGCCCGCTATTCGGACTGCGATAATTTCGGGCTGCATTATGGTCGGCAGTTCAAGCCCCAGGCGCTGGGGTTGATAGGCTATGTTGGGTTATGCAGTGCCACTCTGGAGCAGGCATTGCATAACGTAGTCAATGCCTTTCCCTTTCATCAACACGATACGCTGATTCGTCTGGTGGATAAGGGGGATTGCTGGCGTTTTGATTATCAGGTGCGTCATGGCGCTATCCTGCATTGCCGTCAGGATGCGGAACTGACGCTGGGGATGATGTTGAACCTGATTCGTCATGCTGCAGGCAAAAACTGGGCGCCGCGGGAAGTGCATTTTGAACATCCCCGTCCCGAACAGTGGCATGAGCACTGTAAAGCGTTTGATGCGCCGGTGTATTTCGATCAACCGTTCAATTCGCTGCTGATCCCCAAGCGTGATGTGATGAGAGCCATGCCGGATCATGACCCTCTGTTGCTGCTGGTGGTTCAGGATGCTCTGCGTCGGCTTAACAATGACGCTCCTCAGCAGAGCGTCGTGGACCTGGCGCGTGCCCGGTTACGTCAGGTGTTGCCGCAAGGCGAGCCGTCACTGGAAGAGGTGGCGGAAAACATCGGCTTATCGAGCTGGTCGTTACAACGTCGATTGAAAGAAGAAGGTATGACTTTCACCCAACTGGTGGAGAAAGTGCGTTGCGAGATGGCAACCCACTATTTGCAACAACGCCAGCTGTCAATTTCCGAGATGGCATTTCTGCTGGGTTACTCTGAAGTTAGCGCGTTTTCCCGTGCCTTTCGTCGTTGGTTTGGCATCAGCCCACGGCAGTGGCGTAAGGCATAGCGGTGGTGGTTGCGCTTGCCGGTATCAATAATGCGGTGGCGGCGTTTCTTCTGCCTGCGAGGCAATCATCGAGGGTGACGCCGCTCGTAGTTTTTCGGTTAGCAGCCGCAACTGTTCGCGTAGCCGGGTCATTTCCAACTCGTGTTGTACGACAGTCTGGTTCAGTTCTTCAATGGTGATCTCCTGAAAAGCCTGGCGACTTTCCAGTAATTCGAGCCGTTGTTCCAGTTGTGACAGTGGCATCGTTTTTCCTCCCATGCAATGAGCGCAAAGTGTGTCAGAAAGCGGAGCGTTCTGGTAGTAAAACCACACGCAGTGGGGCATATATCCTGAGATTCGGAATTTTTCGCTATCCGATGCGGCGCGTCGTTGTATTGTCTTCACGCGCAACGTTATAGTAGCTGCGAAATTTAATGTTGCCGGGGCATGGTGCTCCGAATGTTGGAGAGACGGATGAAATCACTATTTAAAGTCACACTGCTGACGGCAGCTATGGGACTGGCGTTGAGTACGGGGGTTATGGCGGCGGATGAGGCCAAGACCACTGATGCAGCAGCGGCAACGTCTGCCCCTGCCCCTGCGGATGCAGCGAAAGTTGCAGCGGGTAAGTTTAAAAGCGATGAAGAAGCAGCCGCGTACGCTCTGGGCGCTTCATTGGGTCGCTACATGGATAATTCCCTGAAGGAACAGGAAAAACTGGGTATCAAACTGGATAAGCAACAGTTGATCCAGGGGGTTCAGGATGCGTTTGCTGATAAGAGCAAATTGTCTGATGAGGAAATCGAAAAAACCCTGCAGGCGTTTGAAGGCCAGGTGAAGGCTGCTGCTCAGGCTAAAATGCAGCAGGATGCCAAAGATAACGCTGACAAAGGCACCAAATACCGTGATGCCTTCGCCAAAGAAAAAGGCGTGAAGAAAACCGAATCCGGTCTGCTTTATCAGGTAGAGAAGGAAGGGACCGGTGCAGCACCTAAAGACAGCGATACTGTAGTCGTGAACTACAAAGGTACGCTGGTTGATGGTAGCGAGTTCGATAACTCCTACAAACGCGGCGAACCGCTCTCTTTCCGTCTGGACGGCGTTATTCCTGGCTGGACCGAAGGTCTCAAGCACGTGAAAAAAGGCGGCAAGATCAAGCTGGTTATCCCGCCGGCGCTAGCTTACGGCGAAGCAGGCGTGCCGGGGATCGCACCTAATTCTACGCTGGTGTTTGATGTTGAACTGCTGGACATCAAATCAGGTGCTGACGCCAAAGGCGCTGCGCCGAAAGCGGAAAAACCGGCTGACGACAAGGCGAAGAAAGCCGCGCAGTAATTGGCTGACTGCCGCCGTGCATGTTGTAATACCGCCGCTCATTCGAGTCGGCGGTATTTTTTTGCTCTGACAGACGTCTGAAATATGTCGTGGGTGTAGGCGAGCGATCCGGTCAGGCGACGTTGTCTTCGCTGCCGATGATCTCATGGATGTGGCGTTTGAAAACAACACGCGCCTGGGTGCCGGGACGATCACGTCGGTTTTCCAGAAAGAATTCACCATGATGCAACTGCACGATGCGGGTGACGATACTCAGCCCAAGGCCGATGCCGCCATAGCGGGTATCCATGCGCACAAACGCTTTGGTCAGTTCCCCCACCTGAGATTCGTTGATGCCTGGTCCCTCGTCTAAGACGCTCAATTCACAACCGCCGTCGGGGTGATCGGCCACTCTGATGATAATCGTGCTGCGTTCAGGACCGTACCGGTAGGCGTTTTCCACCAGATTGCGGAGCAGTAACTGCAGTAGCGTGGCATTGCCCGGCACGGTGACGTCTTGCGTCTCTGACTGCCAGTCGAGCTGTTGATGCCGTATGGTCGCCATTTCCTCCAGTTCTTCTTGCTTTGGCATAATCACATCATCAACCAGTGACACGGGTTCGTAGTGGCCAGCGGCGATTTCGTTACCGACCCGCGCCAGCAACAGAAGTTGTTCGATGGTTTTGGTTAAATGATCGACGCGTTTGATTAACGGCTGGCAGTCGATATGGTGCATTTGTTCATGTAATTCCAGACTCAGCCGGATGCCTGCCAACGGGGTACGCAACTCATGCGCGACGTTTGAGGCGAAGAGTCGATCACGGCGCAACGATTCGCTAAAGCGCGCAAACAACTGGTTCATACTAGCGATGACAGCCGCAATTTCGGTGACATCGCTGCGTTGTTCTAACGGGTCTAGGTTTTCGGCGGTGCGGTTGTGCAATTCTTCCCGCAGTGTCAGGAGTGGTCTGGTGATGCGGTTGACAGCATGGGTGCACATAACCAGAGAAGCGATAATCATCATCAGGCTGGGAAGACTTAATGAAGCAATCGCCTCATTAATTTCGAATTCAATGTCACTGTTGAGAGATTTGGCCGTCAGCGTCTGTTCTACCAGCAATTCTATCTGCTCTTTGCTCTCATGCCAGAGCCAGACAACGCTTATCAACTGGCAGGCCAAAAGAATGCAGCCTAATGTCAGGATAAGCTGGGTACGAATGCTTACGGTGGCGCGTTCTAATGAGGCGGAATGAGAGATATGGCTCATGTCTGGTCACCCTTGGTCAGCAGGTAGCCGAAGCCGCGCAGGGTTTTGATGCGATTTTTGCCGATCTTCTGCCGCAGGTTGTGGATGTGGACTTCGAGAGAATTGGATGAGGGGTCGTCGTCCCAACTGTAAAGGTCTTGATGCAGCACTTCGCGGTGAACTTGTGAACCGGCCTTGAGAATCAACCGGGACAGAATGGCGAATTCCTTCGGCGTCAGCACAATCGGTTTATCATCCAGCATGACTTGTTGATTGTTGAGATCGAGCGTGATGTTATCTACCCGAATCCAACTGTCGCTGGACCCCTGGTGACGGCGGATTAATGCACGGACCCGCGCCTGAAACTCGTTCAGTGCAAAGGGTTTTATCATGTAATCGTCAGCGCCGACATCCAGCCCGGTGACGCGATCATCCACGGTGTCGCGGGCTGTCAGAATTAACACCGGTTGCTGGTAATTGCTCCGGCGCCAGCGGCCCAGCAAAGTGAGGCCGTCTTCGTCCGGTAATCCCAGATCCAGCACCACCAGACTGTAGTGGGCGCTGTTGATGAGGGCATCCGCTTCTTTGGCGGTAGAGGCGCAATCGCAGACATATCCTTCGTTGCGCATTGCCTGCAATAGTCCTTCCTGTAACAACGCATCATCTTCAACAATCAACAGTTTCATGAAGTGCCCCGACACGGTTGAAGGATATCAAGCGGTGCCTGATATTCCTTGGTCGCAATGTTAAACATGCCCAGAACGGTATGGAAAAGATTGTCCTGAGAAAAACGCTGCTGGCTGGCTTGTCTGCGCATACAACTGTCATTGATGGCAAACTGCTGCTGGTAGCCGCCGGAAAACCACATCAGCATCGGAATATGAGTTTGCTGTGTGGGCGCTACCGCGTATGGCATACTGTGCAGATAAAGCCCGTCCTCGCCCAGTGATTCGCCATGGTCGGAAAGATAAACCAAAGCGGTGTTAAATTTATCCTGATGCCCTTTCAATACATTAATTGCCTTATCAACAATATAGTCTACGTAGAGAATCGTATTATCGTAAGTATTAATTAATGATTCCTGCGAGCATGTCTGGATTTGATTGGTATCACAAGTCGGCGTGAATTTTCGAAAAGCGTCCGGGTAACGTTGATAGTAAGCTGGCCCGTGGCTACCTATTGTGTGTAGCACGATGATGCCGTCGTTGTTCAACTGGTTGATATAGTCGTCCACGCCGTTGAACAAGACCTCATCGTGACACTCACCATCAAGACATTGTCCAGGCAGATTCAGTGTAGTGGCATCCAGAGTCGGCACGCGAGCGCAGGCACCTTTACAGCCGGCGTCGTTCTCCTGCCAGCGTACGCTGACGCCCGCGTGTCGCAGAATATCCAGCAATCCTTCCTGATGGGCAGCCAGTTGCTCATCATAGCCGGTGCGCGGCATACCGGAAAACATGCAGGGAACGGAAACCCCAGTAGAGGTGCCGCAGGATGTTGTCTGGCTAAAATAAACCACATTATCGTTGGTCAACCGCGGATTGGTGGGTTTGCTGTAGCCGCCGAGTGAAAAGTTCTCGGCGCGAGAGGTTTCTCCTACCACCAGAATCACCAGATTTTTTTTGGTATTGTCGGCAGGCACGTTTTTATGTGCATCCAGACCAATTTGCACTAACGGTAAATTGGCCTGTGCGTGATGACGATAATAAGAAATACTGGCGAGAATAATATTACTAGGGGTCAGTGATTTTACCAGCTCCTTATTATTTCGCATGAGTGACGCGTAATCTTTATAGAAAAAAGTAGCGACCAGTATAATTGCAATAATCGACAACATAATGCTGAAACAGCGAGACCCGATGGCTATCCAGCTTAACGGCGTCGGTCGAATTTTAACCCATAGCGCAGCCAGTGCCGGTAAGATGCCCAGTAGCGTCAACCAGAGCACATATTGTGGCGTCACCAACGCCATAGATTCTGCCATGTTGGTTTCGAACACGTTCTGCATCATGGTACGGTCGATGATGATGCCGTAATTAATCATGAAATACTGTACTGCGGCGCCACCTGTTAGCATCAGGGCGACAATCCCCTGACGCAGCCAGGGAATAATCAGTAATGTGAAGAAAATATTGAGCACGGCGAAAATAACGATGGGCATGGTTGCCAGGAATAATCCATTCCACCAGGAATCGGTAATGACCAGTTGTAAAGCCTGGCGGTAATAGGCGATATTTTGTATCAGGGTAATGAAGGCCGCGAACACCAGATTATAGGTAAAACTACTCCAAACAGGGCGAGACGGGCAGGCAATTTTGAACATTGTGGGAAAGCCATCCATGCGGGACAAATAAAGTTTGTCGCACTCTAAAACGCATAAATTAACCCAACCTCAAGAAGGAATACAGCCCCCCGTCGCTCTCGAAATACAAAGGACGACGCAAGGGTTATTTGGTAGACTGCAATCCTGTCGATACGATGATAAATGACGTTGAAGGTGGTGCCTGCCATGTCTACTTCGCTTGTTACTGGCGAATCTAATGATCTAGATTTGCTGGATCAGCGTCCGTTCACACAGACGGATTATGAAATCCTGAAATCGTATGAAGCCGTGGTTGACGGCCTGGCGATGCTTATCGGTGATCATTGCGAGATTGTGCTGCACTCGTTAGACGACCTGAAATGCTCAGCGGTCCGTATCGCCAATGGCGAGCATACCGGACGCAAAATCGGCTCGCCCATTACTGATCTGGCGTTGCGCATGTTGCATGATATGGCAGGCGAAGACAGCAGCGTTTCCAGAGCGTATTTCACCCGCGCCAAAAGCGGCGTATTGATGAAGTCGGTGACCATCGCCATCCGAAATCGTGAACAGCGCGTCATCGGGCTGTTGTGCATCAATATGAATCTCGACGTTCCCTTCTCGCAGATCATGCAGACTTTCTTGCCGCCTGAAATCAAGGAAGTGGCATCTTCCGTCAACTTCGCGTCTTCGGTGGATGAACTGGTGGCGCAGACGCTGGAGTTCACCATTGAAGAGGTGAATGCCGATCGCAATGTTTCCAACAATGCCAAGAACCGCCAGATTGTGCTGAACCTTTATGAAAAAGGCATCTTTGATATTAAAGACGCCATCAATCAGGTGGCGGATAGGCTGAATATTTCCAAGCACACTGTCTATCTTTACATCCGCCAGTTCAAGAGCGGTGATTTCAGCGGGCATGATCGTTAATGCTAAGTTACTGCCTGTTGGTGACCGGCCCCGCCTATGGCACGCAGCAAGCCAGCAGCGCATTTCAGTTCGCGCAGGCTTTGCTGGCACAAGGGCATGAGTTGCAAAGCGTTTTCTTTTACCGTGAAGGGGTGCTTAACGCCAACCAACTGACTGCGCCGGCTAACGACGAGTTTGATCTGGTCCGGGCCTGGCAGCAACTGGCGCAAGCTCATCAGGTGGCGCTGAACGTGTGTGTCGCCGCAGCGTTGCGTCGCGGCGTGACTGACGCACAGCAGGCGGAACAGTTGCATCTGGCAGGGGCGAACCTTCAGTCAGGATTTACCCTGAGTGGGCTAGGCGAACTGTCGCAGTCGGTACTGCACTGTGATCGCGTCGTTCAGTTTTAGTCATGGGGAAAAACAGAATGAAGCGCGTTGCTTTTGTATTTACCCAGGCGCCTCATGGTTCGGCTGCCGGCAGAGAAGGGTTGGACGCGCTGTTGGCAATGTCGGCGCTGACTGATGATATTGGCGTCTTTTTTATCGCTGACGGCGTATTCCAGCTTTTGCCTAACCAGCGACCAGATCTGATCCTGATGCGCAATTATATTGCGACTTTTGGGGTGCTGGCGTTGTATGACGTTGAACGCTGTTATGTCTGCGAGGCGTCGCTTAGTCAGCGTGGCTTGTCTGCGGACACCCCCTGGGTACTGGACGTAGAACCGCTGGCGGCTGATGCGCTGCGCGCTACGTTGAATACTTACGATACTGTGCTGACCTTTTGACCGGTGGTCCCATGCTACATACTCTGGCGCATTCGCCTTACCATACCGATCTGGATGCGTTGCTGCGTAATGTTGGCGAAAGCGATGCTATTTTGTTGCTGCAAGATGGCGTCATCGCCGCGTTAAGCGGGGCCCCCTTTGGTGAACGTCTATTGTCTTCTGGCGCTACGGTATATGCCTTGCAAGAGGATGTCGTCGCGCGCGGACTTTCTGACCAAATTACCACCACAATTATACTGATTGACTATACTCAATTCGTGCAATTAACAGCTCTGCATTCCCGGCAACTGGCCTGGTAATTTCGCATTTTTGTATATTTCTTGACTCCTTACCCGGCCAGCCCTAAAATTCTGCGTCCTCATACTTTGCCTCTGTCTAAGTATGAGGTGATTTATTACGTGTTTACGAAGCAAAAACCAGGAGCTTTTTGAATGGCAACAATTAACCAGCTGGTACGCAAACCACGCTCCCTGAAGGTTGCTAAGAGCAACGTTCCGGCGCTGGAAGCCTGCCCGCAGAAACGTGGCGTATGTACCCGTGTATATACCACCACCCCGAAAAAACCGAACTCCGCACTGCGTAAAGTTTGCCGTGTTCGTTTAACCAACGGTTTTGAAGTTACCTCTTATATTGGCGGTGAAGGTCATAACCTGCAGGAGCACTCCGTGATCCTGATCCGTGGCGGTCGTGTTAAAGACCTGCCAGGTGTGCGTTACCACACCGTTCGTGGCGCGCTGGACTGCTCTGGTGTTAAAGACCGTAAGCAATCCCGTTCCAAATACGGCGTGAAGAAGCCCAAGGCTTAATGGTTCTCCGTTAAGTAAGGCCAAACGTTTTAACTTTAATGTCAAACTAAACTCGTAGAGTTTTGGACAATCCTGAATTAACAACGGAGTATTTCCATGCCACGTCGTCGCGTCATTGGTCAGCGTAAAATTCTGCCGGATCCGAAGTTCGGATCAGAACTGCTGGCTAAATTTGTTAATATCCTGATGGTAGATGGTAAAAAATCTACTGCAGAATCAATTGTCTATACCGCGCTGGAGACCCTGGCTCAGCGTTCTGGTAAAGACCACCTGGAAGCCTTTGAAGCAGCACTGGACAACGTGCGCCCGACTGTCGAAGTTAAGTCGCGTCGTGTTGGTGGTTCTACTTATCAGGTTCCAGTTGAAGTTCGTCCGGTTCGTCGCAATGCTCTGGCTATGCGTTGGATCGTTGAAGCTGCTCGTAAACGCGGTGATAAATCCATGGCTTTGCGCCTGGCGAACGAACTTTCTGATGCAGCAGACAACAAAGGTACTGCTGTGAAGAAACGTGAAGACGTTCACCGTATGGCTGAAGCCAACAAGGCGTTCGCTCACTACCGCTGGTAATCCCTGCGTAGACGTTAATACCCTGGCGGGCGCTAAAAGGCTGACCCGCCTGGGTTTACTACTTTGAACGCCCTAGGAATAGAGGAAACAAATGGCTCGTACAACACCCATTGCGCGCTATCGTAATATCGGTATCAGCGCACACATCGACGCCGGTAAGACCACCACTACGGAACGTATTCTGTTCTACACCGGTGTGAACCACAAAATCGGTGAAGTTCATGATGGCGCCGCCACCATGGACTGGATGGAGCAGGAACAAGAGCGTGGTATCACCATTACCTCCGCTGCGACCACTGCCTTCTGGTCTGGTATGGCTAAGCAGTATGAACCGCATCGCATCAACATCATCGATACCCCAGGGCACGTTGACTTCACTATCGAAGTAGAACGTTCCATGCGTGTTCTGGATGGCGCCGTCATGGTTTACTGTGCGGTAGGTGGTGTTCAGCCGCAGTCTGAAACCGTATGGCGTCAGGCAAACAAATACAAAGTTCCGCGTATCGCGTTCGTTAACAAAATGGACCGTATGGGCGCGAACTTCCTGAAGGTTGTTGACCAGATTAAAGTGCGTCTGGGTGCTAATCCGGTTCCGTTGCAACTGGCTATTGGCGCTGAAGAAGCGTTCACCGGTGTTGTTGACCTGGTGAAAATGAAAGCCATCAACTGGAACGAAGCAGACCAGGGTACTACCTTCGTTTACGAAGATATCCCGGCTGACATGCAGGACTTGGCTGCTGAATGGCACCAGAATCTGATCGAGTCTGCGGCAGAAGCCTCTGAAGAGCTGATGGAAAAATACCTGGGCGGCGAAGAGCTGACCGAGGAAGAGATCAAAAAAGCACTGCGTCAGCGTGTATTGAACAACGAAATCATTTTGGTTACCTGTGGTTCTGCGTTCAAGAACAAAGGTGTTCAGGCAATGCTGGATGCCGTTATTGATTACCTGCCTGCGCCGACCGATGTTCCGGCAATCAAAGGTATTCTGGACGACGGTAAAGACACGCCGGCTGAGCGTCATGCCAGCGATGACGAACCGTTCTCTGCACTGGCGTTCAAAATCGCAACCGACCCGTTTGTGGGTAACCTGACGTTCTTCCGCGTGTACTCCGGCGTAGTTAACTCCGGCGACACCGTGCTGAACTCAGTGAAATCCGAGCGTGAGCGTTTTGGCCGTATCGTTCAGATGCACGCTAACAAGCGTGAAGAGATTAAAGAAGTTCGCGCAGGCGACATCGCCGCTGCTATCGGTCTGAAAGATGTGATCACCGGTGACACCCTGTGTAATCCGGATCATCCGATCATTCTGGAACGTATGGAATTCCCGGAACCGGTTATCTCCATCGCGGTAGAACCGAAAACCAAAGCTGACCAGGAAAAAATGGGTCTGGCTCTGGGCCGTCTGGCGAAGGAAGACCCGTCTTTCCGCGTATGGACTGACGAAGAATCCAACCAGACCATTATTGCAGGTATGGGTGAATTGCACCTGGACATCATCGTTGACCGTATGAAGCGCGAATTCAACGTGGAAGCCAACGTGGGTAAACCGCAGGTTGCTTACCGTGAAGCGATTCGCTCTAAAGTTACCGATGTTGAAGGTAAACATGCCAAGCAGTCTGGTGGTCGTGGTCAGTACGGTCATGTTGTTATCGACATGTACCCACTGGAACCTGGCTCAAATCCGAAAGGTTATGAGTTCGTTAACGATATCAAAGGCGGTGTAATTCCTGGCGAATATATCCCGGCTGTTGATAAAGGCATCCAGGAACAGTTGAAAGCCGGTCCGCTGGCTGGCTTCCCGGTAGTCGATCTCGGCGTTCGTCTGCATTTCGGTTCTTACCATGACGTTGACTCCTCTGAGTTGGCGTTTAAACTGGCCGCTTCTATTGCCTTTAAAGCTGCGTTCAGTAAAGCGAATCCTGTTCTGCTTGAGCCGATCATGAAGGTTGAAGTAGAAACGCCGGAAGAGAACACTGGTGACGTCATCGGTGACCTGAGCCGCCGTCGTGGTATGCTGCGTGGTCAAGAATCTAACGTTACCGGCGTTGTGATTCACGCTGAAGTTCCGCTGTCTGAAATGTTCGGATATGCGACTCAGCTGCGTTCTCTGACCAAAGGTCGTGCTTCTTACTCCATGGAGTTCCTGAAGTACGATGACGCTCCGAACAACGTTGCTCAGGCTGTTATTGAAGCCCGTAGCAAGTAATTCGAGTTTAACAACACATTGATCCCGTGCTCTCTCCGTAAGGGGGAGAGCATTTGAGTAAGGAATATAGCC
>NZ_JAAVXH010000095.1:0-3305 GCF_012273755.1 Dickeya sp. CFBP 2040 | reverse complement strand
TTGGGATGAAATATGCTAACATTTATTTTTAAGAAATTTGAAAGCTGTATCGACCCTTTTAATGTTAAAAATAATATTTTTGATCAAAAGAACGTGCTTAAAGTATTAATAACTCTTGCTGGTAAATTCAAGCTATTAGCATTTTATCTGTTCATGCTTGGACTATTATGTTCAGGATGTGAGGTTTTTATCATTCATTCTTCAGGTAAGCTTGTTGATATGATCAGTGAAGCAGGTATAAGCCGGGCGTTCGTGGCTGAATCTTTAAAAGAAAACTATGCCTTTATCTGTATATTTGTTTCAGTTCTATTTGTTTTAAGGCCTATATTAAGAAGCGTAAACTTACTAACAATTAATCAATCAGTTTATTCGAGATTGAGTGCGCTGGTAAGATTTCAGTTATATAATGAAACGTTGAAAAATAAAATGGTTTTTTTTGATGAGAATAACCCAGGAAAAATAACTTCTTCGATATGGCAGGCCGGTCAGGCAGTCAATGAAATGGCTTCTTTGTTTTTTCAAAACATATGGATAACGATAGCTTTTTTTATTTTCTCCTTCTCGGTTATGGCTTCAATTAATCTGTACCTTTTCGTGCCTATATTAATATGGATGATTGCAAGTTTTTTTGTCGCTAAAATTTATGTGCCGCGAACAAAAAAATTAGCTCGTGAATCTGCAAATGAAGCAGTAAATGTGAATGGCACAATGAGTGATAACTTTAATAATATTCTAACAATAAAGTTATTTTCTGGTTCTGATGTTAAACACAAGTTTAACAGAACAGAGATGTCTTTAAAAATTTTTATCATGAAGTCAGCTTTCTATCTAAGAGCAATTACCTCAGCAGAATCAATTATGATCCTGGTTAGTTCATTCATCATTGGGAGCATAACCTTACTAATATTATATCTTTGGGTTTCAAATGGCATTTCCTCAGGAGAAGTTGCAGTAGTATATTCGTTAATATTCAAACTGGAAGGGCTTTTTACTACTCTGATGGATCAGTTTACGGCTTTATTTCGTGCCTATGCTTTGTTCAGTAATAGTGTTAGCACATTGCTTAATAATGATAAGGAGTCTGAGGGAAAGATAACTTTCAATATGATTGAAACAATCGAATTTAAAAATATTTCGATGAAATATGGTGATAAGTTGGTTTTAAAAAATTTGAGCTTTAAAATAAAAGCAGGCGAAAAAGTTGGCGTTGTTGGCGCTACAGGGTGTGGTAAATCGACGATTTTTAAATTGTTGCTAGGTTTGTATGATTATGAAGAAAGTGGGGAGGTGTTAATTAATACCTATAAAATAAAAGATATTGATTTATCCTGCCTCAGGAAAAATATTTCCTATGTTTCACAGGATGCTAATTTTTTTGACGAGACTTTAGAGTATAACATCAAAATTGCAAATAATAATTTAGGCAAGAGTGATATAGAGAATATATTTAAAAAAGTATGCCTGGAAGAACTTTTTGATGAAAGTACTCGTTTTCATAGCCTTTTGAATACTAAAGTTGGAAATAAAGGTGCTACTTTATCTGGTGGGCAATTGCAGAGGTTAAATGTAGCCCGTGGGTTAATTAAAGAACACAATGTTTTATTGTTAGATGAAATGACATCATCACTGGACCCTAACACAAGATTCAGAATGATGGCTAATATCAGGCAGTGCTTTAAAAATAAGACGGTTGTCTGCATTTCTCATCAACATGATATTCTGCTTGAAATGGATAGGGTGATATTTATAAAAAACGGTCGTGTAATGGCGGAAGGAAATCATCACGACCTGTTATTGAGTTGTAATGACTATGCCCAACATTGGGAGAGTGAAACGATGAAAGTGGAGCAATCTTGATGCACTCCTTTGATGCTTTGATGAACGCGTTGAGGAATAACTTACTGCATGATCACCAATGGCATCTGCATGGTAAGCATCCATCCTTTGCGACACGTTCGTTATGTTCAGTACATGCTGATAAATTTTGGAATGACAACAGACGTTTTGGGGATAGTAGTATAGTCATTGCCGTTGCTGACGATGGGTGCATGATTGACAATTTTTCAAACGAATACTCAGATAATATTGAAGGATTCGCCTATATTGAAAATGGTAAACTTAATCTTACTAAAGATAAGTCTAAAAAAAATAATATTTTTTCAAGTAAATTTAAACACGGAACTGCAATTTGTGGTTTGATTGCGGCACCTATAAGTAGTGTTCTTCCTGTGGGGGTTGCCCCTGGAGTAAAAATCCTACCGATCCGATGGCCTTATGATAATGGATTTATCATTAATCAGCTAGGGTTTCAGCAATTCGTGATGGCTCTTTCAGATAAGATTGATATATTTGTCAATACATGGTCAAAATTACCTGATTTCATTTTAAATAAAGAAAGCGTCGAGATGATTTCGTCTTTTTCCTCAAAAGGAGGCAGGAGAGGAAAAGGTATTCTGTTTCTTTGGGCGGCTGGTAATAGCAACTGCCCTATTAACTATGCTGGTGAGCAGAAGATTGTTTACTCATGCGATGCTAATAATAAAATTAGTTATTCATCTTCATTCAGTAATAATCTTAATGCTCATGATAATGTTTTAGTGATTTCAGCCATAAACTCTTTTTTTGAAAAGGCATCTTATTCTTGTTTTGGGCCTGGGGTTGACTTGTGTGCTCCATCGAATGATTTATATTTATCAGAAGGTGAAAATAAGTATTTAGGTCTTACTACATTATCCGCTGACTTGAATAATTTCACCCATAATTTTAAAGGTACAAGTGGAGCCTGTGCCATCGCCGCAGGTGTTGCAGCGTTAAATTTGTCGGTCTCTATGGATCAAACCGCTAACCAACTTGCTTACAATCTCAAACTCAATGCGTTAAGAGACTTAGATAGAAAATACGAAAAATATAAATGTGACGTTTTTTATGATAATCATAAAGTCAAACGTGAATTTATTTTTGATCTTGAAAAGCAAGATGATGAAATTTTTGAATTATTTTATGGTTGTGGAAGGATAAATTCCTTGTGTTTTTAATATAAGTAAGTTTTCCTTCGCTATACCCAAAATATTCGAGTTGCAGTGTAGTCCCCCGGTTTTTAGTACCATCGTCAATGAGGAACTCCGGTCGGTTTTCCGGGCCGTGAGAAGTCCATCGTCACCTTGTTTTCATAGGCCCATGGACCACGACCTGGAAATAAATTCGCTGCCGTTGTCGGTCTGCAGCCGTCCCGGCACGCGCTTGTGTAACTGTTTCAAACGCTCCATCACGGCGACCACATCCTCGCCGCGCAGCTCCGTCACGCC
>NZ_JAAVXH010000094.1:0-19022 GCF_012273755.1 Dickeya sp. CFBP 2040 | reverse complement strand
CCAAAGCGGTCATTAAGCGGTGTTGTTGACAATCTCGCGGATACGCAGGCGCAGGGCGCTGTCATCGGCCGCCACAGAACGGTAACGGAACGAACTGCGGCTGACCTGCAGTGCAAAGCAGACCTGCCTCTCGCTGGCCCCGTAGCGTGCCTGCTGCTCCCGGACCCATTCACGCTGCCGTGACAGCGTCAGGTCTTTTTTGCCAGCACGTCCTGCAGCATCACCTTGTCGAGGCTCAGATCGGCCACCAGCTTCTTCAGCCTGAGATTCTCTTCCTCAAGCTGCCGTATGTGTTTCAGCTCCGAAGGAGAAATCCCGCCGTATTTCTTGCGCCACGTATAGAACGTGGCATCGGAAATGCCCAGCTTACGGCAGACCTCCGGCACGGACGTCCCCAGTTCAGCCTGCTTCAGGGCAAAAACAATCTGCTCTTCGGTGAATCGTGATTTTTTCATCGGCACCACCTCCATTCAGGGAGTGTAGATCATGCCGTCATTCTGTTTCTGAATGGAACAGGATTCTGGGTCAGGGTCAGGGTCAGGGTCAGGGAAAATACCATGTTGGTATTCTGTTTCTAAATGGAGAAGGATTTGGGCCAAGCTCACAATTAAACATATAAAGGCAGCGACGCGTATGGACACCATGACAATTCACAACAAAAAACCAACAAAAATGCAAACAAAAAAATAAAACACTCCTGAGGATAAGTTAAATGAATATTTACCCAAATAATATCAACTAATTAGAATTTTACACTCAAAATGCATTATATATTCATTAACAATTAGAATGCAAAAACATAAAAACTTTCACAACTCATTGACAGAGCTTGAGTGACTAAGGTAAAACTTGTCCTAAGAGCAATAAATGACATAACTTTACGAAAATTGACAATAAGGATTATTATCAATGTATGGTTTATGAACCCTCGTTCTTTTGAAGAAGACTTATAGAAAAATCTATTTATCCAATGTTAGATACCATTATTATGTGTATCTACAATCCAATTTATAGTGTAATTAAAACCATCGATGTAACCTACGATAAACAATGATAAAGAATTAATATATTAAAAATATTCCTGAATTTTGCTGACGGTCTCGTTAAAGGTAACCAGCATGGCATCTATATCTGCGGTTAGAAAAATTGGCAAGGGATTTATACTTTTTGATAATTTACTGATCGTTGTTGGATTTTATATTGTTTTCCCTATTATTTCCATTCACTTTATTAATGATCTTGAATGGAGTGGATGGGTTGTAGGGTTTGCATTGGGTATGCGACAGTTATTACAGCAAATGTTAGGAATTATCGGTGGTGGTATTGCCGACCGTTTTGGTGCTAAACCGATGATCGTCAGTGGCATGTTCATGCGAACACTAAGCTTTGCCACTATGGCCTATGCTGACCAGCCGTGGATTTTAATTAGCGCATGCATTTTATCTGCCTTGGGCGGCGCAATGTTTGATCCTCCACGCTCAGCAGTCATCATGAAAATTACACGCACAAATGAAAGAGGTCGATACTTTTCCATTCTGATGATTCAGGATAGCATTGGTACTGTATTGGGAGCGTTACTGGGCACTTGGCTTATTCATTATAATTTCAGTTCTCTGTGCTGGGCAGCTAGCGGATTGTTTTTTATAGCTGCCTTATCAAATTATTTTATTCTACCTGCATTCAAAACATCGACCGGTAATCAAACCATTATTAAAGGGCTGACCGCCGTGGTTAACGACCGCAAGTTCGTTAAATGGGTACTGACACTAACAGGATATTATATCCTTAGCGTCCAGGTTCTAATGATGTTACCGATGGCACTTTATCATGTTGGAAAAAGCGCCAGTGTGATAACAGGCATGTACGCGATTGAAACGCTTCTCTCCGTTTTTTTGCTCTATCCTATTGTAGTATGGAGCGAAAAAAGATTTTCACTTGCCACACGTATGTGTATTGGACTCATGCTGATGATTTTGGGGCTGGTATTTATCGGCTTTATTACTCAAACCGCAGTCATGTTGATCAGTATTTCCATATTTTACCTAGGTTCTATCATTGTAGAACCTGCCAGAGAAACATTGAATGCTTCACTGGCAAAACCGAATGCTCGCAGTAGCTATATGGGGTTCAGCCGATTGGGTCTGGCATTGGGTGGCCTTATGGGATATTGCGGCGGAGGCAGCCTGTATGATCTGGGGAAAACGTCAGGCATCAGCGAAATGCCTTGGATACTTTTGGGAGCAATTGGCCTCTTAACACTATCAGCTCTTTATTATCAATTCATGTCACCAAAAGTTATGCGTATTAAATTCGAAAACTAATTATCGACTATACAGGCGGAGTGAAATGGACTTATCTGGTAAAAATGTGATTATCACAGGAGGAACGCATGGCATTGGAGAAGCAATTGTCAGGAAATTTTCTGCCGCCGGCGCAAATATACTGTTCACATATAAAGACTCAGTGGCTAAATCTGCGAAACTCTGTGAGAGCCTTAATAATGAAACGACCTCCGTCACTGCACTTCAGTGTGATATGTCGGATTTCCGCTGCTGTGAAAAAATCATCGAGCACAGCGAAAAGACGCTGGGTACCGTCAACATTCTGGTCAATAATGTTGGTATTCTAACCCGTGATGCCTTTATCAATATTGATGAGAAAGCTTATGACAGGGTGATGGAAACCAACCTAAAAATCCCTTTTTTTCTTACGCAGTCTGTTGCAAAGCACATGATAAAAAATAACATCAATGGCAGCATCATTAATGTCTCCTCTCTCAGCGCCAGGCTGTGTCGGAGTCGGGTAGCACATTATCAGGTTGCAAAGGCTGGAATGGAAAACCTGACGAAAAGCGCCGCCTATGAACTTGCAGAATATGGAATAAGAGTCAATGGTCTTTGCCCGGGACTAACGGCAACCAATGCAAACAGGCAGCAATGGGAAGAACAGCCTGAATTATGGCAACAGCGAGCAGCAAATATCCCTTTGGGTCGGACAGGGCTACCGCAAGATCATGCTGGTGCAGCGCTATATCTAGTTTCAGATGAAGCATCCTGGGTTACGGGTATTACACTGGTTATTGATGGTGGCATGGCGTTATATTGATCCGGCCTGTTTATCATTACTGTGAAGGAAGCGTCGATGATAGCCGTGGCTTATCATTATTATAAATAAAATGCATTAACACGATAAAACACTCAGAGCAAAGGAGAATTTCTGTGGCGGATTTCAGCTGGCTATGCGGCCCTGCGACTAATGAAAAAATTTTTGAAAAAGGAAAAGAATTCGAAGCGGACTTTGTAATTCTCGATTTAGAAGATGGACTCGCTCTGGATCTGAAACAGCAGGGAAGAAATCGCGTACTTGCAGAATTAAAAAATAACAATCCTGCTCGCTATGCAGTGCGTATAAATTACCTTGCTGATGAACAAGGAATTTGCGACCTGCAGTTCTTCTCCAGAAATAAAATAGCGCCAGAATATATTATTATTCCTAAGTTCAGTCACCTGCGTGAATCAGAAATTGTTAAAGAGGTCTTATCACCTTTTCAGCCCAAGCTGAAAATCATCCCGGTAATTGAGTCTATCAAAGGATTACGTTTCCTGCGTTCAGCAACTACCATTCCGGACTATATTACCTCATTTCATTTCGGGGCGGCTGATTTTTCTCTTGACATGGGATTTAACCCTAAAAAGGCCACACTAACAAAATATAAAGAAGAGCTGAGTTTTCTCTGTCATGAGCTTAACGTACCGATTATCGACTCCCCCTATTTCAATATTGATGATCTGAGTGGGCTTCAACAGGATTGTATTACTTCGAAAGAGCTTGGTTATCAGGGTAAAATCGCTATTCATCCGCAGCAACTGGCCTCAATTAACAGTGTATTCAGTCTTCATCATGATGAAGTCAATCAGGCACGCAATATAGTTGAACGACATGAAAATGAAACTATCGTTAAACATAATGGTGAAATGACAGGGCCACCGTTTATTAAGTACGCTCAAAACATTCTTCACTCTGCACTTACAGAAAAAGGAAAATAAAATGGAGAAAGACAAGATTCTGTCTCGTCTGGTGTACAAAGGTCATAACCGTTACGAAGAAAGTCACGGCTTGTGGTATGAGGATTTTATACCCGGTGAAATCTATATGCATAAACCCGGCCGAACAGTCACTGAGATCGATAATATCTGGCAATCCCTAATCAATCTTAATAATCACCCCTTACATATTGATAATGACTATGCCAGCGAAACTGAATTTGGCAAACCACTAGTATCCAGCTTAGTGACATTCGGTATTGTCGGTGGACTCAGCCTGGCCGGCACTAGCGCAAGAGGGATCGCCAATCTTGGATGGGACAAAGTCCGTTTTACTCACCCCGTCTTTGTCGGTGACACCATTTATGCTGAAACCGAAGTGATATCGAAACGGCCGTCTGCCTCCCGCCCCGGACAAGGCATCGTGACCGTCGAAACCCGCGGAATGGTTAAACGTGATGTCGTCTTTATGACAGCCATTCGTAGTTTCCTGATTCCTCTATACAACACATCAACCGATCCAGAATGATGAACGATATCCCTTTTATCACTGCGGCTAAGATCAGAGAAGCCCTCTCCATCCCTCAGGCTGTTGCGGTGCTGCGGCGGGCGTTGCGCGCGCGCGTGGATCAAGCCAGCCGCTGTCCGATGCGCACTCTGATATGGTGCGATACACCCCGCTCCGTTTTCGGCAGCATGCCCGGCTACTACCCTCACAAACATCTCTTTGTGAATAAGATGGCCAGTTTTGTAGCCCATGACGATCCTAGCCAGCCTCTGGTTAACTGTCTGGTACTGACGTTCGATACCCGGACGGGAAAACCCCTTGCGCTGCTCGATGGGACTGAACTGACTAACCTGAAATGTGCCGCAGTTACTGGCGTCATCACCCATCAGTGTGCCGCAGCGGAATCCCGCGTTCTCGCGCTTGTTGGTGCTGGAACACTGGCTACCCAGCAATTGCTGGCCGTGCTAGCCGTCAGAGATATCGCTGAAGTCAGAATTGCTAACCGCAGTCATCAGCGTGCAGCCCGACTGGCCGACTATATACAGAGACATTTTCCCCTGATCCGGGTTGTTATCTCAGACTCCGTGCAACATGCTGCGAGCGGCGCAGACATTATTTGCACCGCGACAGGCTCCTTCAGTCCTTTACTTGACCATGAAAATATTAAAGAGACAGCGCATTTAAATGTGATGGGCGCGCATACCTCTTCTTCGCGTGAAGTGTCATACCCCTTGCTTGAGGACAGTTTTCTTATTGTGGAAGACCGGGAAACAGCCATAAAAGAAGCTGGCAAGGTGCACGAAAAAGCCACCGATATTTTTGATCTGCTGAATATCGATCGGCAAGTTCTTGCGGCCAGCAGAACGCTGTTTAGCTCTACCGGCCACATCATGATGGACATGATCATTACGAGTGAAATTCTAGCGCAGTCTGGTTTGGTGGAGTTCTGAGATATGAATAAAGAGACGCTGAATAATCTGGTTACTCTTGCACGACAGCAGACGGTTTTCTATCAACATCTCTATAAGCATGTACCCGGGGAGATTTCTGACTTGACCGAACTGCCTGTGGCCACACATGAAAAAATTATGGCTATTGCACATGATGCTGAACGCGTCTCTGACATTTTTAGTGTTCAGCATGCACATGGCATGTACTATCAGTCTTCGGCTACCACCGGTAAAGCGAAATCTACCCTGTTTGGCCGTGATGATTGGTGCCGGACAAATACGCTGCTGGCTGAGAAGCATACGGCCAATAAGGTGATGTGCGCCGGGGATATCGTCTGCAATATTTCAGTCGCTGGAAGTGCTTCATTCATGGCGGTGCACGACATCATTAATATCAGCCCATCCCCTTGCTCAGAAATCCCGCTGGGATGCGATCATGACTATCAACATATCGTCAGTGTGTGTCAGCAGTTTAACGCCAATGTCATCTCAGGGGTGAACTCAACACTTTTAGGCCTGGCCTGTCACCTGTTCAAAGAGCATCAGACACTGCCGCAAATTAAACGAATCTGGGGAGGCGGTGAACTGTTTTACGGTGCGCAGCAGCAACTTCTTTCACGGGTATTCCCTGACGCTGTTTTTATTCCTTTTCTTTATGGAACCACAGAGGCCGGGGCCATCGGCTACAGTAAACCCGGTTATGCACAGAACGTATTTAATACCTTGGATGACTCTGTGATTATTGAAAATATTGACATGAAAACTGGCCTTAAAATCGTTGACTGCGGTGTAAAGGGTTCTGCTGTCATCACCAATCGCCTGCGTTTGTCTGCACCCGCTATTCGCCTCGATACCGGCGATTTTATGGAATGGGTCGATCCCGAGGGCATACCGGAAAGACGCTTCTCAATTCATGGTCGCCGCTACCCCAAGCAGTGGACTGTCGGCGAGACTCACTTCACGGAAACAGATGTCATCGCATTATTATCAGCCATTGAGATTGAGTTTGATATTATCAAATTTCAACTAAGCCTGAGTAAAGACCGTATTACTGTCATCATTTCGTTACTTAACCAGAACAGTGAGCCAGATGCAGTGAAGAAAAAACTGGATCACATTTTCATCATGACAGAAAACCCGGTTGCACGTTGTCTTGTCAGAAATAATTACGTACTAAGTATTGTCGACATCGAATACTTCACTCAATTAAGTAAACGTAAATCTAAGTTCATCACCGAAGAATAAGGCACCTATGCTCACTCAAAATGAAACAGGGTTATGGGATTGGTCGTTATGCCAGATTTCACATCAATTAACCATCGTCGATGCCGGAGAAAAGATCGTAATTGGTGCGCCACCTCTGCCCGAGGAAGAACTGATACAGGCCGCAGCATCCACCAGCCGGATACTGAAACTCCTTGTGGATATTTACGTCAATGATTTCGGGAGTGATGCTGAGAAAATGGCGCTAAGACTTGGTTTTTCAGCTGAGGCGGCAAAAATATTGTCTTTATTTCCTGAGGAGATCACCGCGAATGTTTTCGCTCGGAGCGATTTGATCCAGACAGATAATCGCTGGCAGCTGATCGAACTCAATACGGCAACGACGGTAGGTGGAATATTCTATGCATCTCTGCCCCGTCTTAGTGGATATCAACAGTCTTACGATACGTTAAATTTATGGGCTAAACATTCGACTGAATATTTTGATTTCAGTGGAAAGGTTGTTTTCATCGAAGATGACTCTGTGTTGGCGCATATGAAGCTTTCCCTGCACGTAATGGCTGATGAATTGAAAAAATATATACCCTGCAAAAATATAGAAATTATCGGTCATCGTGAAGTGAGTTTTGATGGCCAGTTTCTTTACGGGCCTAGCGGGAAAATCGATACGCTTTATCGACTTTTTAATGAGCGCGATATCAAAGAGCGCTTTGATGAATATCAGCCTGTTCTGCAAGCCATACAGTCAGGCGCAGTTCGCTGCCCGATGAGCCCTAAATTTAATGTACTGAGTAATAAAGGTATTCTTGCACTGCTATGGGAAAAAGTGCGCGCTGGTGAACTGTCTGCGGATGATAGCGAATTTGTCGCCGACTTTGTTCCTCATACCTATTGGTTGACGGAACACACCCGGCAGGAGGTTCTGATGCAGAAAGATCGTCTGGTGATTAAACCTATCGACGGTAATTGCGGCCTGAATGTTTATATCGGTGCGGACGAAAGTCACGATGACTGGCAATATATTGTGGATTCAATTCTGCAGACTTACCATTCACGCGCCTATGTTGCTCAGAATTTTGCAGCCCCCTCTTTGATGAATGTGACGCTGGCCCATGAAGATGGTTCGCTTTCAGTGGAATTGCAAAAAATAATTTGGGGAATATTCATATTCGGTGAGAAAAATCTGGGTGGTTTTATCAGGGCTAAGAATGCATCCGGATCGAATATCATAAATCATGCAAATGGTGCCAGCGTCGGCCCGATTCCTTTTTGTCAATGGATGAATGCAAAGGAAATGGGAAAACTCAACATTTCAGTCAATCAGTAAACATCAACCTTAGCAGCATTATAGCCAAACGCTTTTTACAGCGTTCATATTTCAAATGGAGAATACCATGGCTTTTAAAGTTGAAAGAATTAAATTACCATCAAACAACGTATTTGAAAAAGAAATTATGCACCCCCTACAACCTGTGGTTATTACTAACCTTTTTGAAGGTGACGTTATCAGAGAGATTAACACGCGTGACAAAGTTGTTGAGCACTTTGGTAATATGATAATCGGTATTCAGGATGAATATGGTGAAGCGTATAAAAAACAGGCTGGTGCCAATTCGCCGGGTAATAAGAGCGGTACGCTGAAAATGACGGTTAAAGATTATCTGAAGTATTTGGAGACCACACCAGATACAAAAATGATGTGCATTGAATTTCCCAGCCCGAAAATACTGAGCGATACCTACCATATTCCTGATGTCTGCCGTACCCGTCCGGGGGAAAGCGAAAAGTTCGTTAATCAGTGCTTTATTGGTAATAAGGGAAATTTCGCCCATATTCACATTGATAAAGCAGGTACACACGGTTTCCTGTATCAGGTATTTGGCCGTAAACGTTTTATTACCTGGCCCCAGTCGGCTTCTCATAAACTGGCCCCTTTTGCACAGATCGCGGGCTGGAGCCTAGAAAATTTCACGGATGCCGATCGTCAGGCTTTCCTAGAGTTTACCGGCGGATGTGAAGTGATACTGGAGGCCGGGGAATGCATGTTTGTCCCCGCTCTTAGCTGGCACTATGTTGATTATATTGAAGACAGCATGTCCATCAGTCTTCGTTTCCGTCGTTCAGATTACATTACCCGCTTGGCTAATGTGACCTTCCCGGATTTTTATTATCAGGGAATTGGCTACAAACTCTCTTCACCACAAGAAGCAAAGCAGTACGAACCCCTGTTGCAGCAGTTAGAAGCAAAATGGGCTCAGCACTATGACGATGGTGTCAGCAAAATGAAAGACATCCGCCAACTGACCAAAATGATCTATCACACACTTTATCCTGAGGCACCGGAGAAGAGTTACTTCCTAGAATATGAGGATTATCTTCCTCCCCTGCTGCCTGAATTTCTTGATGCCAACAATACCAAACGCCCTAAATACGCCTGACACGGACTTTAATTATGAGACAATTTGCAAATATTCAGAAAATGATCGAGTTAAGCATGCCTTCATGGCGTGAAGCACGCAGCAAAGGCCTGACCAATATCCGCACCACAGGATTTGTCGACAACAAACTATGCACTGCTGAAGGCCATAAATTCATCAATATGATTTCGTGCTCATATCTCGGATTAAACCGCCACCCGGATATTCTTGCCGGCGCTATTGCGGCTATTCAGCAGGAAGGGGTGATGAGCACATCCGCATCACGCGCACGCGTAGCACCGCAGCTAATGGATGACGTGGAAGCTGCTATGGGACAGGTTTACCAGTCCGAAGCTATTCTCACGCCATCCTGTACGTCCTGTTCTGCGGTGGTTTTACCCCTTATCGCATCCGGAATTTTTACTGAAGGTAAAAGACCGGTAATGGTATTCGATAAGAACTGTCATTTTTCAATGAATGTAATGAAAGCCGCCTGTGGCGATGAAACCACAGTATTGACAGCCCCACACAACGACGTGGAATTCATTGAACAGTTGTGCAAAGAGCATGACGTCGTCGCCTATATTGCTGATGGGGCCTATAGCATGGGAGGGAATGCTCCCGTTAAAGAACTGGTAGAACTCCAGAAACAATATGGCTTATTCCTCTATTTCGATGATTCTCATGCCCTCTCCGTATATGGCGAACGGGGTTGCGGTTTCGTCCGTTCGCAACTTGAAGAGATGGGTGATCGCACGATTATTGTAGGCTCGCTGGCCAAGGCATTTGGTGCCACAGGCGGAGTTATTCTGTTTGGTAATCCATCATGGCGGGAGATTTTTGACTATTGTGGTGGCCCGCTTGGCTGGTCGCAGATGATTAATGCCGCTGGCTTAGGGGCCGTCTATGCCTCGGCAAAAATTCACCTATCTGATACCTTGCCGGTTCTGCAAAAGCAGCTCAGTCAGATGATGAATGTCTTTGATAACACCATTCCCACCGCGAACGCCGGTAACGGACTGCCTATTCGAATCATCAATCTTGAAAATACTGAAAGCGCAATTAATGTGGCTCAGTATATCTACCAGCAGGGCTTCTATACTTCCGCCGTATTTTTCCCGATTGTTGCACGGGGTAAATCCGGGCTGCGGATAATGGGCCGTGCCGATATGCATGAAGAGGATATTCATAATTTCTGTCGGGTTCTGGAACAGGCGATCCACCACTATGGGTAATACAGAATCACTGAACCGACTGCATGTCACTGATGAAGCCCTGCCAGAAGATGTACTGGAGCAGACTCTCCATCTGATAAACAATGAAGCAAGGTGGGAATTTGGTTCATTGTCAGACCGTGAAGGTTTATCCTTTGGCCACTGGAATCAGGAGATCCTACAGGCAACGCCGCGAAATCAGCAGGATAAGCAGTCGTTGCTGGCGCAAAATCCTCTGTACCAGCCGGTTAATCGGCTCTGGAAGCTGATCCAAGATAGATGGTTGCCAGAACATAAACTTGTGCGTTGCTATGTAAATGCACACACTTATGGCATTGAGGGGTATCCTCATACGGACAGTCGCAGCCCGGGGCATTTCACCACGCTGATTTATCTGAATAAAACCTGGCGCCCTGAGTGGGCAGGCGAGACAGTATTTTTTAACCATACTGGTGATATTATTCAGTCTGTGATCCCGCGCTATGGCCGGCTGGTAATTTTCGACGGACGCACTCCACATGCTGCGCGTTCTCTGAGTCGCCGTTGCGGTGAACTGCGTCAGACGTTGGTGCTGAAAAGTTTTTTACCGCCAGCAGAGTCTGATGCAGAAGCCTCTGCACGTCGGCTTATTCAGCAGTACAGCGGCGATGATAAAAATAGTTACGGCTACAGTGTAGCCGATCATTGTCTGGGTCTGTATGCCATTCTTAAAAACTGGCAGGCAGAGCAACCGACCCTGTCAGTGTCATTATTTTACTTGCTCTATCTCCATGCATTGACAGCACATCTGGATATGGTTGCTCTGCGCCAGAAAGTGACAGAGGCGGTGGGTCATGCTAATGAAACGATGATTTATGACGTGGCCAAAAAGTATCAGACCAAGGGAGGAGTAAACAAGGTCAGTCCAATGACTATTA
Source organism: Dickeya sp. CFBP 2040 (assembly GCF_012273755.1). NCBI lineage: Bacteria > Pseudomonadati > Pseudomonadota > Gammaproteobacteria > Enterobacterales > Pectobacteriaceae > Dickeya > Dickeya sp. CFBP 2040. The sequence continues at coordinate 7,749 of NZ_JAAVXH010000094.1, read as the reverse complement.
CCGGACTGACTGATCATCCACCTCAAATTTATCCCTTTATTGAGGCGACGCATCCCTACTTTAACGTGATCATTGCGCTGGAAGTGGGAACTGCGGTATATACCAATACGCTTTATAAGGATAACGCCCTTTGTAAAATAGCGAAAGCACTAGGCTATTTGTCAAATTAAATAGTATAAATATTCATTGCGCGGTTTTAATCGCAGTGCTGTATTTTCTCATTGAAACTTGGGTCTGTGCCCGCATTTAATTTAAAAATGCGGGCACAATCCCATTTACATCATAAAAGAAATACAATAGAGTGGATTAAGATAAATATCAGACTCATCGATAAAGGATTTCTCTAAGGCCATGATGTCATACATAACCACTCCGATATATTATGTTAATGATAAGCCTCATATGGGGCATGCTTATGCGACTATCCATGCAGATGTAATACATCGTATTAAAAAAATGGCGGGATATAAGAGTTTCTTTTTGACCGGCGCGGATGAACATGGTGAAAAAATTGCCAAGGCAGCTGCTGCACGTAATATTACTAACGAAGAATTTGTACTCCAAAATGCCGAACATTTCATTTCCGCGTGGAAAGCATTAAATATCGACTATTCTTTCTTTGTTAGAACTTCGTCATCCTTCCATAAAGATTTTGTGCAGAATCTACTGCAAAAACTTTATGCCGCTGGCGATATCTACTCAGCAGAATATGAAGGACTTTATTCCGTTGGCCAAGAGCGGTTCGTTACCGAAAAAGAACTTGTCAACGGGAAAATTCCGGAAGATAAAGATCCTCCTGTCATTCGTAAAGAGAAAAACTACTTTTTTAGAATGTCAAAATATCAGGAGTGGATTAAAGAATATCTGGTCGGACACCCTGATTTAATTTCACCTTCTCAGTATGCGAATGAAGTATTACAGATGTTGAATGATGACATTGGCGACCTGAGTATTTCCCGGCCAAGAGAGCGTCTTTCCTGGGGTATCCCTATACCTTGGGATAATGAGCATGTGACTTATGTCTGGTTTGATGCACTTCTGAGCTATCTTTCCGCCATTCATCATGCTGATCCAGAGGATTTTGAGGCGTTATGGCAATCATCTCAACACATTATCGGTAAAGACATATTGAAAACACACACTCTTTTTTGGTTGAGTATGTGTAAAGCGCTGGGCTTTACTCCCTACAAACGTCTGCTGGTTTCCGGGCATCTGTTGGGCAGCGATGGACGTAAAATGAGTAAATCTCTGGGTAATGGTGTGGATCCTCTCTTTGCTGCAGAAAAATACACCAGCGATGTGCTCAGATATACACTGATTAAAGAACTTCGTTTTGGCTCAGATGGCATAATCAGTGAAGACGTTATTCAGCAACGTTTAAATAACGATCTGGCTAATGACATTGGAAACCTACTTTCCCGTACAGTAGCCATGATCAATAAATACAGTAATGGCACGCCACCCGCATTATCTGAACAGACAGCTCGTGATCATTTCCTCATTCAACTTGCTGCTCATACGCTTGACGCCATGATGCTACTGGTCGATGATATGAAATTATCCATGGCTTATGAAAAAGCGCTGGAATTCGTCCGGGAGCTTAATAAATTCATTAATGATAGTCGCCCTTGGGATTTATTCAAACAAGGTGAAAAACAGCAACTGGATGAAACACTGGCCATACTTTATTACAGCCTTGACGTAATATCACGAATATTCTATCCGGTCATGCCGGAGAAGTCTTTGTTAATGAGAGATATTCTTGGCCTGCGCAGCGATGCTCTATTATGGCAGTTGCCTGTACCTAAGGATAATAACCCGCAGGTTTCCATAAATATTTCTCCTTTATTTGAGAAAATCACCAATTAATTTTTAGCTGCGCGATGTTTTTTCGCGCAGCATTTTCTCATTTGTAAAAATATCATTTCACAGCATTGAAACTTATCTGATTAATGTCAGTCCACTCTCTCAGACTAGGTAATATCATGAATGAATCACGTTTCTCTCCCGTTGCCATAATAGGGTTATCCTGCCGTTTCCCTGGTAATATAAGCACACCGGAAGAGTTATGGGATCTGTTAAGTAAAGGTATTGATCCGCTGACGGACATCCCGGCAGAGCGCTGGCAGGATGCATTTCTGGATAATCAGCCCTGCGCGACACATCGCGGAGGATTTATCAGTGATATAGATCAGTTTGATGCTGGATTTTTTGATATATCGCCAAATGAAGCGCAGGCAATGGATCCCCAACATCGCCTGTTGTTAGAGGTCAGTCATGAAGCCTTTGAAAATGCGGGAATACGTGTTGCTGATTTGATGGGCACTAATACCGGGGTTTATATCGGTATTTCAAACTCTGAATATCTGGCGGTGGGCAAAGACCAGGGGGAACCCGTCGGACCCTTCTCGCTGATGGGAACCACATTCAGTACCGCAGCCGGACGTATTTCCTGGTCATTCGGCCTGGAGGGCCCCAGCATCGCCCTCGATTCGGCCTGTTCTTCTTCATTAGTGGCCGTTCATCAGGCAGCCTGTTCTTTAAACGCCCATCACTGTAATCTGGCACTCGCGGGTGCGGTTAATCTTATTCTCAAACCTGACGGTTACATCAGTTATTCCGCACTGAACATGATTTCACCGACAGGCAAATGCGGTAGTTTTTCTGCGGATGCCGATGGGTACGTACCCAGTGAAGGCTGTGCAGCACTAGTCTTGAAAAGGCTTGAAGATGCTCAACGGGATAACGATATGATACTGGCCGTACTGAAAGGAGGGTACATCAATAATAGTGGTCGTAGTGAAAATCCCCTGGCCTCGGTCCCCCAGCCCCAGGTCGACGTTATCCGACAGGCACTGCGCGTCAGCCAGCTCGATTATCATGCTATTGATTACTTGGAAACACATGGTTCTGGCAGCCCGATAGGGGATTTTCAGGAGAGCGCCGCGCTCAATGCTGTTTTTGCCGGACGTACCTCCCCCCTGCTTATTGGTAGCGTGAAAACAAATCTGGGCAATATGGAAGCTGCGGCAGGCATGGCCAGTTTGATTAAAGTCATACTCTGTATGCAACATCGTCAATTGGTCGCAAATTTGCACTATTCCGCCCCCAGTCCTCGCATTGACTGGCAGGCAACTCCACTACAGGTTGTGACTGAACTGATCCCTTGGCCGAAAGGTAATCACCCCAGAACAGCAGGGATCAGCGCACGTGGTATCAATGGTACTAATGCGCATCTGATTTTACAGGAGTGGCCGGCAGTGGATGAGAGAACATCCAGCAGAGATACGCAGGCTCACCCACACCCTCTGTTTACTGCTGCGGCTAAATCGGTTGCAGGACTGGCCAATACCCTTGATGCTCTCGCGGACAGCCTACCGGCGTGTCAGACCCGGCTGGCGGAGTGGTGCAGGGCGACGAATCTCCAGCGCTCGGCTTATCCTGTGCGGTTTGGCTGTCCGGTAACAGATGCAGCGACTTTGCGCCAACAACTGCGCAGCCAAAGCCATCGTCTCAGGCAGGGAAGTGCTGAAATACCGTCTCCACGCCTGCCCAGGGTTATTTTCATTTACAGCGCAATGCCTGCTGTCTATTGGCCGGCGATGAACGATTTTTATCAGCATGAGGACGGTTATCGTGAAGCATTTGATGACTGCCTGGCTGATATCCCTTTTCTGCAAAACACGACATTTCACTCTCTGGCAGACTCCGCTGCAAACACGGCTGATACTTTGTTAAAGATAGCCCTTTCTTTGAGCCATCAGTATTCGCTCTTCCGCTTATTACAACAGCGAGGGGTGAAGCTGGATGCATTTAATGTCGAACACCTCACTCCGCCCATGAGTTGCCCACCGGATATCACCCCCGACGCGTTGCAGACGTTGGTGACCGACTTTATGCGCCTACTCTCCCTGCCTGGACTAGGTCATGTGGCAAAGCCCTTATCGTTTGACGACGGGTCAGACACAGATGGCAAGCGTCCCCTCATTGCACTGGTCTTTTCTGATGATAATCAATCAGAGGCAATGGAGAGATCCTCTGCGCAGATGAAGAGAATGAGGCTGCCGCAGCAACGAGAGGATTTACAGGCGCTATGGGTGTCCCTGTTTATGGCAGGTGCAGAAATCAACTGGCAACGCTACCACGGCGACCGGCGGCCCGTGCTGTCATTACCGGTGACAGGCATGGCCCGTTCTCGGGTCTGGTTCAACGCCATGCCTCGTTCTACCGCGCCCGCAGGCGTGGCTGCCGGCTCCAGCAACATCTTCACCCTGCCTTACCAGCCCCTGAGAGACCTCAGTACCTGGAGTGTCGCCACCTTTTCACTTTCGCCGGATATTGACACCAGCCGGGCTTCGCTGCTGTTTGCTGCTCTGGCCTTTTGCTATCCCCACCACACAGCTCATAGCAGGCAGCACTGGTGGTTTAAGCATGAACTCACCAGCCGAGCACTGACACTGGGTGTTGATCCGGCTGCCGGTGATGAAAACACACTGGCCCTATTGGTCCGCACATTTAGCGCACTGTACCGTGGGGAATCATTACCTGTGCCTGCCACCTGGCCATCCGCTTTAGTGGTCCTGCCCGCACCTGTTCTCCCGGTAACCACATCTTCTGCGGAGAGCGTGACGCCGTGGGTGGACCTGCAGCTCGACCAGCAGGTCATCAACCAGATTTTCTCTCTCTGTCGTGATTATCACTGCCCGATCGGGCATTTCCTGCTGGGCTGTTTTAGTACATTCCTTTACAAGTTAACGCGTCAGAATGACTTTTCGCTTGCACTAAATGGCTGTCTGCCTGCGGACCTAGTGCTACCGATGCACCAAGTTCTTGTGCAAAATGTTTATTTTTCTTCTGACACACCTTTCATGCAATGGGTGACTAATAGCATGCTGGATCCGGCGCAACAGGCCATCATTCCCCTCAACCCAGAGGATCCGCATCCCGCGATAAACGTCCAGTTTATTCAGCGTAGCTCTTTCGCGGATTTAAGCGATCTGCTGACATTGACAGATTTTGTTTCTTCATCACCCGCTGCGATGCTGGCACTGGACATTATGATGACGGAACCGACACTGGCATGCCGTTTGCATTTTTCACCGGAAAAACTGTGTCCGCAACATGTCAGCCGATGGGGAGAGTGGCTAACCGCTATCATCAGTCAGGCGGTTGCGAATCCAAGGATGTACGCCGGTCAATTCGATTTACTCACAGAACAACAGCGTAACAGGATGTGGAAAGAGGCCAGAGACACTACACGTGAATACCCGTTACATCAGGGACTATCACCTCTGCTGGAGCACACATCATCACGCACAGCGATTATCTGTGGGGACAGAAAGTTAACCTACAGGGAGCTTCACCATGAGGTGAATAAACTGGCAAATTTGATGTTGGCTCAGGGAATCAAACCCGGACAGGCTGTCGGCATGATGCTGAGTCGCACCAGCTATCTCATTAGCTCACTGCTCGCGGCCGTGAAAATCGGTGCACCTTATGTGCCACTTGACCCTACCTATCCCGCCAGCCGTCTGGCCGCAATGATAGAGGCGTCACAAATCGATATCCTGTTCTCTGATGCTCCTCTCCAGGAGGGCATTGCCTATACCGGCAAGGTGATCAATCCCGCCACGGCCATAAGTGTCGGACCGGATAATGATTCGCCCGGCATCTTGCCCTCGTTTGACAGCCGAACGCTGGCGTATATCATTTTTACGTCAGGTTCGACGGGAACGCCTAAAGGTGTGATGGTTGAGCAGAGAAACGTAGTGAATTTTATCTATGCCATGCGCGAGAGCCTGCCTCTACCTGCGTACCCAGTGACTCTGGGACTGACGTCAACGTCCTTTGACATTTTTGTTCTCGAACTCTTCGTGACGCTTGCTGCGGAGGGGACGTTGGTGCTGGCGAATGAACAGCAGCAAACCCAGCCCTATGAGATAGCTAGGCTGATCCGTGACAATCGCGTCTCACTTGTGCAAATGACCCCCTCGCGCCTGCAACTGCTGGCGGCCTCTGAACTGGCGCTTGACGATATTTTCAGCACCGTATCGCTGTTACTGGTTGGCGGAGAGGCTTTTCCGGCGCCGTTGCTAGAAAGCGTTCAGAAGATCGCTGGTCTGCGCATATTCAACATGTATGGCCCAACTGAAACAACGGTATGGTCAGCGGTAAAAGAGCTGACACATTCCAGACTGATTACCCTTGGTAAGCCTGTTGCGAATACCCGTATGTATGTGCTGGATAGCGATCTTTCCCCTCTGCCACCAACGGTGCGTGGCGATCTCTATATTGCTGGTGAAGGGCTGACAAGAGGGTATTTTAACGATGAGCCGCGCACGCTTCAGGCCTATATTACCCATCCGTTCATCGAGGGTGAAAGACTGTATCGTACCGGAGACATCGCCGCCTGGACCCCGCAGGGTGAACTGGAATATTTTGGACGAGATGATACGCAAATTAAACTGCGCGGATATCGTATTGAGTTACAGGAGATCGAGAATACATTACTGACCCATCCCGCGATAACCGGCGTGGCCGTGGTACTCCGCACCCTGTCCGACGGGCACCCGGGGATTGCAGCTTTTTACACCTCGGCCATGATAATCCCTGCTGGACAATTAAAAAACTGGCTGGCCGGGCGATTGCCCGCCTATATGCTACCCAGCGTGTTTATCCAGCTTGAACGTTTTCCACTAACGCCTAACAGTAAAATTGATCGCCAGCGTTTGCCTGATGATATACAGGCCTGGCTTTCCGATCTGCCAGCCGAGTCTTCCACCTTCGTGCCAGCAGATGAACCGCCCCTGATGTTAAAACTTAAATCCATCTGGCGCTCTATTTTGGGCGATATCGCCTTAACGCCGGAAAGCAATTTCTTTGATGTCGGAGGAACGTCGATCGGTATGGTCGTAATGCACAAAGAAGTAAGAGCACGCTGCCAGCGTGATGTCGATATCGCGGTTTTTTTTGCACGACCCACGTTAGGTGAGGTTTACCGCTATCTTGCAGACAGCCGGTAGACAACAGGTTCTTCGTTATTCAGCAACAGGTTCGCATTACAGCGTTCCAGGAACTGCCAGACAAAATTATGCTGCAATTGGCCGCGCTCAGCTGTGAGTTCAACCAAGGGACGCAACGCACTTATTGAACCGTTCTGCGGGTGATTCACAGTCTAGCGTTTTTCTCTGCTTTCGTTGAGCTGTCGGACAAAAATATTAAGTCGCGGATAATGGTCAACAGCCTGTTGCAGAAATGCACGCGTGCTGACGGCATCCGCGCTGACATCATCAGATGCCCGTGTGTAAGAATGATTCAAAATGCAAACTCTCTTTGGGTTAAATCAGGAAGGACACCGCCTCTACGGCGGTATCTGGTTCATAAGGATGGGGGGACTATCCGGTACTGCAGCAGTAGTTTCTCTGCCAGTTCACTTCTTCGATGCTGTAGATACCGGTCTGACACCGGTAACAATGCTTCACGCCATGATAATGGTCACCGCACCACACACAGTACCAGGACAGCGTCATCACCGTTGCATCCAGTCCGTTGAGCATATTGCGCAGCTTTCTGTGCCTGGCCTCGGCTTTCACTTCCGGGTCGAGATGGGCGCAGTTCATCAGCACATCCCGGGCCACAGTCTGCGTATCGTGTTCAAACCACGCCGGGTCGCTGAACGTGCCGGCATGCAGCACCAGGCGACAGCCACATGAAGCACAGCTCCATCTCTGCCCCGGTACGCTCATGGCC
>NZ_JAAVXH010000093.1:0-12159 GCF_012273755.1 Dickeya sp. CFBP 2040 | reverse complement strand
CCTTATTAAATGCCGAGTCTTTAATTTTTTTGTGCAATTTATTTTATCATTCGGAGTGTTTCCTAATTTCCGGTGTGTCTTTTTTTTAATTTTATCTGAATGAAATGCAATTTATTTTCTTATTATTTGGTTTTTTCCGACAGGCAGGGGGAAAGCTCATTTTCGATATTGGGGAAATATTACGCTTAATATATCGATATTGCTTATAGGAAGATAATTTCCAAAGACGCCACCTGCTCGCGCCACTTTTCGATTTGCTCTTTTCTCGCCGTCGTTACTTTCCCACTTGTTACCAACAACCAGTGGCGCTCTGGGAACACTTCCGGGGCGAGCACGGCAGGGGAGAGTGGAAGCACACTAATGCGGTGCCTCTGCCCGGTTCGTTTAAGCGCTTCCAGCCAAATTTCGCAGGGGTCGGTTAATTGCCAGCCACAGATCAGATAATTATCTCCAGGGGCTTTTCTGTCACCTTCAATACAAAATGAGGTGTAGGAAATGATAATCCCGTCTAATACCTCACGCAGCGTCATCATGGTGGGAATATTTGCTGACATTTTGCTTCGTAGTGGGCGTAGCACCTCATCGACCAATTCCACTCTGGGATACTCGCGGCCTGTGTCGTAGATAAGTTGGCGCAGTGATTCAATGCGTCCTTCTTTGAGACGCTGGAGCATGGTTTCCTGTAACGTTGCCCAGTTGTTGCTCCGTAATGTTTCTGGACGTTCCAGAAGCGGTTTGACCTGGCTAACGGGAACCCCTTTTCTTACCCAGTCGAGAATTTTCAGCGCCTGCTGAACATCCGCATCGCTATACAAACGATGCCCGCCATCAGTTCGCAGTGGTTTAAGCAAACCGTAGCGGCTCTGCCATGCCCTGAGTGTGGTGGCATTAATACCGCAGAGTCTGGCAAATTCGCCGATGGAGTAAGGCATGGGAGTGTCCGCTGGAGATTATTTTACTTGATATACTACGAACATTTTGGTGTTGAATGAAGCGCCGGGCAGCAGGGCGTGTGATTTGTACCACACGCCAACGTGCCTTACCCGGCAAGCGTGAGCAGGCGAGTCGTTAGTTTCGCCTGGAATGTACCCGTATTTATTCGTTACTGGAGTGGACATAGCGAAAAAAGCCAATTCACCGTTGAGGTTATGGTCTCTCACTATGCGGAACCGGCCAGAATAATGCCGCTTGCCCCCAGACGTTGTCGCTGTTGTAACCTAGCTGCCACACCTCTCCATCATAAATAGTGAAGAAATTACCGTGTTTATCCACGCGTGGGCCGGTGTAATTTTTAGCAATTCCGTCACGGGTGGCTATATCGAGTAATTTCTGACGTTCAGCGCGATCCGACGGCGATGCGCTAAGTCGAGACGGCAGTCGTAGTATCTCTTCGTGGCTATACTTGAAACAGCGTAAAGCACAATTATTGGCATAGATAAAGATAGGGTCAGTTCCGCCCCCATGAGCCAGAATGCTATAAGGCGCTTGCTGATCTAGCCACAGATAACGGTCTTCGATACTTTCAGGACAAAAGAGCCTCTTACCGTTCACTGCCTCATAACATTCATCGATTCGCTTCAATAATGCCAAACGTTCTTCTGTTGCCATGAATTGTTCCCCTTGCAATGTTGGACCTGCCGATATGACTTCAGGGCAGATAGCGTATCAGCTATCTAACGCAACCAGGCGACACTTGCCATGTTTATGTCTGTACGTGTGGCTACAGGTTAGCAATTTCAGACTTGTCTGACGGGCGCAAGGCTGAATATAAAAGGCTCAATCTAAATAGCATCAGGGATGCTGCGCGGAAAAAATCATAATGAGCTGTAGTCTCTCCGGTTTTTAGTGTCACCGCCAATGAGGATCTTCAACTAAATATGCGCTTGATGTCAGAAGACTCCATGCCACCATAGTGGGCTTTTCACTTAATGGGAGCGACTGCTTCTACCTTTAACCGCTTTCAGGACTTGCAGCCTCTGCGCTTGAGTGTAACGCGCTTTCTTCATGGTAAATTTTCATTGGTTATACTTTAATCAGGAAACGAGATTAATCGATAAGACTAAATTCAGAGGGTTCTACATATGGATTTGATTTATATATCTTTTCTCTGTCAGTCGATTGTTTGCCCAGTTGAAATACGTGACGGAACGCCTTCGGGATACGGCACATACCGCCAACGCCTGGAAGGCATGAACCATGATGGTTAACGACTTAAACAGGGTTTCCATGCCTTTACGATCACTCCAGGCACTGTGTTTAGTGAATTTTTTTATGGCTGATGTAAGGGACGGACTTGGCCCTTTTCTGGGGATTTTTCTCACTGAACATCACTGGAGAACCGATAACATTGGCTGGATTATGACTGCTGGCGGTCTGGCGGGGCTGGTTGCCACCATGCCTTCTGGACTGGTTGCTGACGCTTCCCGAAATAAGAGACTGATACTCGTCGCTTGTTGCGTACTCATAACCGCTGCGACGCTGTTACTCTGGTATTTTCCGAATATTTATATTGTTGGTTTTTCACAAGTTATAACAGGGATGTCCGCCGCATTTATTGCGCCCCTGCTAACAGGGATTACGCTTGGGTTAACTGGCCCTTCAGGGTTTAACCGTCAGATGGGAATGAACGAGGCGTTTAATCACGCAGGAAACATGAGTGCCGCGATGTTAGCTGGCGCTCTGGTGTTGTATTGGGGAACCGATGTCATCTTTATCCTGATGACCGGTATGGCGATATGTGCAACGATAGCCGTTTTTGCTATCCGAAATAATGATATCGATAACCGTGTAGCCCGTGGGCTGAGCGGTTGTGGCAATTCCGCAACTGTCCCCAATCTTTCCGCCATTATCACTAACCCAGTGGTGATGATTACCGGGGTCACACTCATGCTCTTTCATCTGGCCAACGCTGCCCTATTGCCCATGCTGAGTATGCGTGTGGCATCTACGCCTGACGGCGGGGAAATGAGTGCGGGAGTTTATGCGGCGGCGACAGTCATTATTTCGCAACTGGTGATGATCCCGGTAGCCTTATTTGCAGCCGCCAGGGCAGAAAAATATGGCTACCCTCTGCTGATTACGGCTGCGTTAATTGTGCTGCCGCTGCGTGCCGCGCTGGCCTGCGCATCCGCCGGGCCGCTTTTTATGATACCTGTTCAGGTATTGGATGGTGTGGCTGCGGGGCTTCTGGGCGTGGCGGTACCCGGCTATATCGTTAAGTTGTTGGAAGGTAGCGGACATACCAATGCCGGGCAGAGCTTTGTCATGCTGTTGCAAGGTATCGGTGCTGCATTCAGCCCCGCGCTAGCGGGAAATATTGCGACGAAATATTCATACAGCGTGGCTTTTGCCGTGCTTGGCGCAATAGCCTTACTTGCACTGTTCATCTGGTGGCTTCGCCGCCTTTTTTACTGGACTCAAGAAGAACAGCAGTATTATTGATTGGCCAATACGAAACATCCCGATAAAAATTGACTTTCCATCTCAAGTCGCACTGTAAAGCGAGATGACTTAGGAAAACCACACGACACCACACGCAAGGACATTCGAGGTATGCTCAAAATACTTGGCAAAACGACGTCAATAAATGTGCGTAAAGTGCTCTGGACCTGCGAAGAAGCGGGACTGGATTATGTTCAGGAAGATTACGGTAGTGGATTTGCCTCGACACAAACCGATGCCTTTCGCGCCATGAACCCAAACGCCATGGTGCCCGTGTTGATTGACGATGAATTCGTGCTGTGGGAATCCAATTCGATTTGCCGCTATCTGGTGCGCAAATCCGGGCGAGATGACCTGCTCCCCAACGAACCACAGGCGTGCGCTAATGTTGAGCACTGGATGGATTGGCAGGCGACCGAATTTAACAATTCCTGGCGTTATGCCTTCCCGGCTCTGGCGCGCAAGAACCCAGCCTATAATGATCAAAACGCGATTGCCGCAGGCATTAAAGAGTGGAACCACTGTATTGGCATTCTTGAACAACAACTCCAGCGCACCGGTGCATGGGCGGCAGGTAATACGTTTACGCTGGCAGATGTGGTGCTTGGGCTGTCGGTGAATCGCTGGAAAATGACGCCGTTTCCCCATCCCGCCGTTCCTGCCATTGACGCGTGGTTTACGCGCTTGAATCAGCGACCAGCATTTTTGCGTCATGGGAATAATGGTATGGTCTGAGAAACAAGCGTTGCAAAAACGGTTGTAGCATCAATATCTCGCCCGCACCCTCCAGGTGCGGGTCGCTTTGAGTAGTACAGCGTCACCTTTGGGTTCGCGCTATTTCTGTAACACTGGCGTCGTTTGTGCAAGCAAATCTGCGATCATGACTAACTCTTGTCTGGTAGCGCAGCGTCGCCCATTTTGGGCCAGTGTATTAGCCAACTTAATTAGCGCTTCTGGGTTTCCGATCAAGTATTCAACAAGCTCCAGAGGAGTCATTCCCTGTGAGTCGCGTTGCCATGCAAGTTCGGGGGCCAGTCGCAGCAAGCGCCTGACAGCATGAAAATTGGCCGCCCAACTTGCCGTATGCAGTGGTGATCGCCCCTCATCGGTAAGATGATTTAGACGACACGGGTGATCAAGTAGCGCATCCACACAACTATCGACTCCAGATTTGATCGCCGAATGTAGCGCCGTCACGCCTTTACTACTTTGTATTTCTGGATCGGCACCGGCTTCCAGCATGAGGGAGACTAGCGTGGTATCTCCGTCCTCTGCCATCAGCATCAGCGGGGTTTGTCCCTTAATGTCGGGGATATTAAGCTGCTTAGGACTCTCTTTAGCCAGTTGCCCAATAAACGCTCGCCAATGTGCCAACATGGTTTCGAACCGACCTATTTCGCTTTGCTGCTCAAGTGGAACCATTTGCTTCCTTATCGGTATGTTCTGCATAAACCGATAATGCATCTTGATCAGCGCCATCAAGACCGAATTTCCGTCCACATCAGGCAGCGTCGATTTCAGCAGTTGGCTATTGGCTTTGATCCACTTTTGCAAGCCCTCTTGATCGCCAACCTGGAACAATGGCATTAGCTGTTTAAACAACCGCGCTATCGTGCCTTTTATATGGCGCGTTTCAGGCTGAATACCGGGATAGGGTCTGTACAGGTGATTCCAAAAGTAATCTGATGCCCAGCGTGCAGTTTCCTCGATAGAGAGAATCGCATCACCTGTGGCCATCATTCTTCCGGTCTTCATCGCCCGATAGTATTTTTCATGGTTATTATGGATTAGCTTCTGGTTGGCAACTTCTACGGCCAATATATCCCTCGCAATTTCACCACGCAAAGGACCATAATTCCTTATCAGAGTTGCATCCAGCGCCTCCCTGAATAACCTGGCTGCCCCTTCAAAATCATTACTGGCCAACAGGTGTTTGGCTTGGTATTGCAAAATAGGCGCTTTCCATAACTCATACCCTGAGCTAGCTTCAGCTTCGTCAAGTAGGGCCTGGACTCTGGTCATCGTGTTTTTTGGCCTTTGCTTGCACTCCCCATTCAGATAACCGTCAATCTCCAACAAAATAGTCTGAACAATTTCAGAGGGGGTCATCGCCAGTTCCCGTAAGCGTTTAATGGCCGCTTCTCTGGCGCGCAGGCTAAGGGAGGAATGCTGCGCGACCTGCCTGATGACCGAATATCTGTGTTCGGTTTGCAAGGCGCGCCAAGGGGATGAAATGCTCATCCGATCAATCAACAAACAGATAGCGTTAATCTCGTCAGCATAGGCTTTGGCGCGCTCCATTTCTCTTTGAATAATGGATAAAGTGGACTTTTCGTCGGCTCCCCAGTGATCTTCAAGCGTCGCCTCCGGTTCCACACTGGAGAAATGACGTGTCAGTAACTCAGCCAGTTCCCGGTTTGCCGTTTCCCGATGAGAAGGAAGGATTGAAAGGAATACGTCATAGTTACCCGATTTTGGCAGATGAGCCTCAAACCAGGTATTTTCAGCTGTTTCCCCCTGTTCTCTACAGCATCGCCATGCATCAATCGTCAAGTTGTAGACAGACTTATAGATGGCGAACAGTTGAAGTAATTTGTTTTGCTGGGGATCTGCACACTGCCTGTCGACATCGGGGCAGAGAAATTTGAGTAGACGGACATAACCATCCTGCACCATCCGGGCGAGTAACAGACGCTGGCGGATAGTTTTGAGTAAAGGTGCTGCATAACGATCCGTGATACATTTAACGAAGGTAGCTCGCTCATCCTCATCAGCCTGTCCCGCCAGGATGGCCTCGATCCTCCCAGGTTGAGTCATGGGGATTTCCAGCCGCAATTTATCGGCAGTCAGTTCCTTATTTTTCACAAAATTCAGAATGCTGATGAATTGTTCAGAAGGGGGACAATCGCTGTGAAGTAAGATTGCTCCGTCAAAGCGCAGGTCTGTCCCGTCGGCGAAATACTTATTGATGGCCCCAGGGCTAATCGTGGTTCCATTACGCCAGTTATATAAGGACCGACGCAGGCCATCATAACCATTCTCTGTCGTTCCACTTTGCAGGTCCGCAAACGTCTCCAGAGACATGCCCAGCAGATCCAGCAGCCAATCGACCACCTGAGCTACCGGCATATACAGGCCAGGTTTGCCATCCACTTCGCAAGGTTCCGGCAGATACCAGAAACGCCCACCCGGCATACCCGTATCCAGTGCTTTTTCAAGACTCCAGAAGCCGACACGGCGTGCCAGAGCAGGCACGTAGAAATGTGTCAGCAGTGTCCAGAGGATTTGGCGCTGGTCGGCGGCGAAGGTCCAGGTGTTCAGCTCAAGAGACTTGTAGGCGTTCGCAAATTCCATGAGGTTGTTGATGGCATCCATCTGCGCCAGTGGGTCCATACCCAGCGCTTCTAAGATGTCGTGAAGGATTTCTTCACCCATATCCTTTTGAGTTTTAGGGCTTATCTGCCCGGTCGAGAATTTGGTTTTCTTGATTGTCTGATAACTCCGACAACCAAGATTTTGATGAATTTCCAGCAAGATAGCTTCGGCCAGTGGCAAGGTGCTCATGTTGTGTTTGTTCCAACAGTTGTTTGGTGTCACGGCCATTTTGGCAATATCGATGAGCAGAGTCTCTGAAATCTCTTGTATCCCCCCATGCTGTATGACTAACAGGGGAGGGGTAAGCCAAGAATGCCATGTAAAATTTTGTTTTTTCTATAATTATCCTATTAAGAGGTGATAAGTAAATTAGATGGTGACGAGTGATCCATTATCTGATGGTGCTTTCTGGCCATCCCATGATTTCGTTGATGTGTTTATCCTTTACATCTGCATATGGTGACCCTATACATATGCAGAGCATCAGCCTATACTGAGCATATGCAGATGGGCCATGAGGCCAGAAACCAGGAGGACATCATGCGAACCGTATCCATTTTTAAAAACGGCAACAACCGCGCCATCCGTTTGCCCCGCGATCTGGATTTTGAGGGGGTGAGCGAACTGGAGATCGTCCGCGACGGGGACAGAATCATCCTGCGTCCCGTCCGACCGACGTGGGGCTCGTTCACCAGCTTGGAAAAAGCAGACCCGGACTTTATGGCAGAGCGCGAGGACGTGGTCAGCGACGAAGGACGATTTGACCTGTGAACAAGACCTATATGCTCGATACCTGTATCTGCTCGTTCATCATGCGCGAGCAGCCGGAAGTCGTGATAAAAAAACTTGAACAGGCGGTGCTGCGTAACCAGCGGATTGTGGTCTCGGCCATCACCTATGCCGAAATGCGCTTCGGGGCCACCGGCCCGAAGGTCTCTCCACGCCACATTCAGCTGGTCGATGAATTCTGCGCCCGCCTCGATGCCATCCTGCCCTGGGATCGTGCCGCTGTGGACGCCACCACGGACATTAAAGTGGCGCTGCGGCTGGCCGGGACCCCCATCGGCCCGAACGACACGGCAATCGCCGGGCACGCCATTGCCGCCGGCGCGGTACTGGTGACAAATAATACGCGGGAGTTTGCGCGGGTGCCCGGCCTGACAATGGAAGACTGGGTAAAATAGCGGAAAATTTAAAGGTGCAGGAAATGGATGAACTGAAGATTGATAATCCGGCACAACGCTTGCTGGATATTCTTGAAGAAGGTAACCAATATAAAACCAATGAAAATTGTCGGACTGTGTGGAAGAAGATGTTACACATCCAGCACAATACAGAACACCATATTCTTATCCGGCTGTCGCAGGTGATGGCATTGCCCGAGCGCATAGTACAGGTGAGGGAGAACAATTTTTCATCACTACGGGGAAATCCACTCACTGGGAAACCTGTGTGAGTACCGCTTTTACGTCGCAAAACCTTAATGATACGTGGCATTCGTTCATCCAGCATATTGTGTAGTGGTTTACTGAATTTGGCCACCTGAACAGAGGTGATATGCTCATCTCAGAACAAAACAGGTGTCCCAATGAAAAGAAGAAATTTCAGCGCAGAGTTTAAACGCGAATCCGCTCAACTGGTCCTTGACCAGAACTACACCGTTGCAGATGCTGCCAGCGCTATGAATGTTGGTCTGTCCACAATGACGCGATGGGTGAAGTAGTTGCTTGATGAGCGACAGGGTAAAACACCAAAAGCCTCCCCCATCACCCCGGAACAGATCGAAATACGCGAGCTGAAGAAAAAGTTACAACGCATTGAAATGGAAAACGAAATATTAAAAAAGGCTACCGCGCTCTTGATGTCAGACTCCCTGAACAGTTCTCGTTAATCGGGAAACTCAGAGCGCAGTATCCTGTGGCCACACTCTGCCACGTGTTCGGGGTTCATCGCAGCAGCTACAAATACTGGAAAAACCGCCCTGAAAAACCAGACGGCAGGCGGGCTGTATTACGCAGTCAGGTTTTGGAGCTGCATAACATCAGCCATGGCTCTGCTGGCGCAAGAAGTATCGCTCCATGGCAACCCTGAGAGGCTTCAGAATGGGGCGCTGGCTTGCCGGCAGGCTCATACGAGCTGGGGCTGGTGAGTTGTCAGCAGCCCACCCACCGGTATAAACGTGGTGGTCATGAACACATCGCTGTCCCGAATCGCCTTGAGCGACAGTTCGCAGTGACAGAGCCTAATCAGGCGTGGTGCGGCGATGTGACGTCTATCTGGACAGGCAAGCGTTGGGCTTACCTTGCTGTTGTTCTCGATCTATTCGCAAGGAAACCGGTGGGCTGGGCAATGTCATTCTCACCGGACAGCAGGCTGACCCTCAAAGCGCTAGAAATGGCGTGGGAAACTCGCGGTAAACCAGTCGGAGTGATGTTCCACAGTGACCAGGGTAGCCACTATACAAGCAGGCAGTTCCAGCAGTTACTATGGCGTTACCGGATCAGGCAGAGTATGAGCCGACGCGGAAACTGTTGGGATAACAGCCCGATGGAACGCTTCTTCCGGAGTCTGAAAAACGAGTGGATGCCGGTGACAGGTTATATAAACTTTAGCGAAGCAGCTCATGCGATCACAGACTATATCGTCGGGTATTACAGCTCGCTAAGGCCGCATGAATATAACGGTGGGTTACCCCCAAACGAATCGGAAAACCGATACTGGAAAAACTCTAAAGCGGTGGCCAGTTTTAGTTGACCACTACACCAAAGAAAAAGATCTTACCCAAGCAGAGTGTTGGTACCGCAAAGCCGCAGAACGTGGGGTTGACCCAGCCCCGAAATCCTGATCCATTCAGAAACAGAATTTCGGCATGATGAAAACTCTCCTGAACGGGTGAGGCTGCTATGCTATAAAGAAATGATCGTGCGATCGCTCCTGTATTAAGTGTCCGCAGTGAAGTATAGAGGTTCCTGGTTAGGAGGTTGTAAGCGGGAAGTAGCTGAAATTTTGCGGGTTTTCTATACGGTTTATGACAGAGTTAGTCCTTCGATCATGGCGTCCAGATCGAGTTTTTCCCACCTCTGATAAAAAAGTGTAATGCCATTTGCCAGGCTACCCGAAGCGCACTGTTGGGTAGTGGAAAGAACGCATAGCTGGATGAACCGCTTCCGCCGGATATTGACGCGCTGGGAGAAAAAGGTCCAAGACTATGAGGCAATGCTGCATTTTGTCTGCGGTGTCATTGTCTGGAATAAATCCCTATTGGGATAGGCTCTAAGTTAAACTAAAAAATATAGGGGAAATGTTCATGAAAAATGTAAGCAATAGTAATTTCGGAAAAGTAGTCTTGCCGGTTTTTTTTGTTTGTTTATTTTCCTCACTTATTCAGGAGGCAAAGGCTGATACACCAAGTAGAACTGCGATTTCCAATGTTTTTAGTGGTGCATTAATAACTGTTTGGGCAACTGGGGCCAATAACTGGCTATGGGGCTATACTCCATATGATGCAAGGAATTGGGTTGATCTTTATAACTGGGATGTAATTTATAATAGTGATTCCACTTTGACTTTTAAAAATAGGAGCACTAAATATTGTATGGTTGCATTCGATGGTCGTGGGTTAACACATAATACGTGTAGTGATGGAAATAATCAGAGGTTTTCGTTATTGCCAACTGCTTCTGGTGCCGTTCAAATTAAAAGTATCAGCCAAGGGAAGTGTATTAAAATAGGCAGCAAGTCCAATCAATGGGCTTTTAGAGTCGAATTTACCGACTGCACGAAGTCTGATTCTGTGGTAGATACAAGCCAATTATGGATTCTTGGGCCTGAAAGAAATGCATCTAGATCTGCGTCTCATGATGAACTTTAAAGGTGAGTTAGAATGATTAGACGAAAATATATTATTGCTTTCTTTATTTTTATTCATGTTCCAAGTGCGGCTGTGGCTTCACTTAAGGATTATAAGACAGCGACGTGGAACATGCAGGGGTCTTCGGCTGCGACAGAAAGCAAATGGAATGTTAATGTCCGCGGATTGATTAGTGGTAATGGTGCTGTAAATGTAGTGTCTTTACAAGAAGCAGGAACTCAACCATCCTCAGCTAATCCAACAGGGAGGATTATTCCTCCGGTTGTAACAATATCGGGAAGGCAAATTCCTATTGAAGAATTTGAGTGGAATTTGGGCACTCGATCACGGCCGGATATGCGGTACATTTATTATGCACAATGGGATATCGGTGCTGGTAGAGTAAACCCCGCAGTTGTAACAGATAGGCGTGCTGATGAAGTAATCGCTTTGCGAAATCCAGTTATCAATGATGGCAGGCCTGTTTTGGGCGTGGGGTTTAATCGGGCAACAGGAGTAGCGGGGCGAGATTTTTTCTTTACTTTACATGCTTCGGCAAACGGCGGTGGAGATGCCCGCCCTCTTCTTGACTCAATACGTAACCACTTTGCCTCACGTAGAGATAGAAACTCTCAATGGATGGTAATGGGTGATTATAATCAAGATCCTAATGTGTTGCAGCAGAGAATTAATAATAGCCCAGCTCTTGCAAGTAATGTTTCCATCGTGGCTCAAGGTACACCTACTCAACGTAGTGGTGGTAATTTGGATTATTCTGTTATTGGGCAGTATGACTTTCATGGCCCCCTGTCAAATCTTTTGGTTGCGGCAATGTTCATTGCGCAGCTGCATGGATTTATTAATTCAGACCATATTCCAGTTAAATTTTTCCCAAAATAAATTTTTTAATTTACCCCAAATTTCTCCTTGATGTTCCTAAGAAAAAGCCCGCACAATACGTAATGCTGGATCACTTAAGGTGACCAGCCGTTTTTCTCTCCGGGTATTTCTGGGCTTTTACTCTCAGCTCCCGTGGATTGTAGTCCCTCCAGTTTTTAGTACCACCGCCAATGAGGATCTCCGGCCAGTTTTTGCCGCGCATAGATAACAGGTGGCATATCACCCAGTGAGCTATGTGGGCGTTCCTCGTTATATTCTGTGCGCCACGCGCCACTTCTCTGTGAGTTCGCGCACTTCAGACAAGGTTCTGAACAGATACATATCGAGTATTTCTGTTCGTAGCGTTTTGTTAAATCGCTCGATAAATCCGTTCTGCATCGGCTTGCCGGGCTGAATAAAATCGAGTGTCACGCCGTGGCGTTCTGCCCATTCGGCTAACGCGGCGGCGCTGAGTTCCGGCCCATTATCACTTCGGTAATTCCCCCATTTTTAACCGTGCTGATAAGTAGAGTCAGTTAAGCGCTGAATATGCTGCATCGGTGTGAAGCCATTCAGTGCCATATTCGGTCGCTCATGATTATAGAACCATTGCC
>NZ_JAAVXH010000092.1:0-94881 GCF_012273755.1 Dickeya sp. CFBP 2040 | reverse complement strand
ATCGGTGGTCTCGGTGCCGGTTACCGCCCGGTCGCCCGTGATGAGTCAGCATCGGCAGGCAATGCCTTGTCCGGGGCGGCGGTGGCGCTGTCCGGTCAGAGCGGTGGTCTTAATGCCGGTTACCGCCCGATCACCCGTGATGAGTCGGTATCGGCGGGCAATGCCCTGTCCGGGGCGGCGGTGGCGTTGTCCGGTCAGACGGGCAGCCCGGTGGCTGGCAACGGTGTGCCTGCCGGCAGTGCGCTGACGCCGTCGGGTATCCCGGCCCTGAGTGCCGCCGGTGAGGTGCCGGTGGCTGGCGCGGCCCTGAGTGCGCTGTCGCTGAGCGACCTGCAGGCGGTACTGACGCAGGGGCTGGCACCGGTGGCTGGCCCGTCGCTCACTGACTACCCGCTGCCCACCAGCCAAAATGGGCTGTTCGTGGCGGATACCGCCGACAACAGCCGCTACCTGATACGCAGCAACCCGCTGCTGAGCCAGCTGGGTCAGGTGGACAACCGCCTGTTTGGCGACCTGCGCGGGCTGCTGGGGCAGACGCCGGGCACCACGGTGCCGGTGGAAACCAGCGCGACGCTGACCGACCCGACGCAGTTCCTCGGTTCATCCTACCTGCTGGGCAAGCTGAATCTGGATGCGGAGCACGACTACCGTTTTCTGGGGGATGCGGCGTTTGACACCCGTTACATCAGCAACGCGGTGCTGAGCCAGACCGGGCAGCGCTACCTCAATGGCGTGGGGTCGGACCTGGCGCAGATGCAGACGTTGATGGACAACGCGGCGGCGGCGCAAAGCCGGCTGAACCTGCAACTGGGGGTGAGCCTCAGTCCGGAACAGGTGGCGGGGCTGAGCCACAGCATCGTGTGGTGGGAGAGCATCACCGTCGGTGGGCAGACGGTGCTGGCGCCGAAGCTGTATCTGGCGCAGGCGGATAAAACCAATCTGCAAGGCAGCCGCATCGTGGCGAACAGCGTCAGCCTGAGTGCGGGTGGGGATATCGACAACCGCGGCAGCACAGTGACGGCGCTGAACGTACTGAATATCACCAGCGGGGGGCAGGTCACTAACAGCGAGGGCGGGCTGCTGAACGCGGGGGGCGCGCTGAATCTGGTGGCGCTGGGCAACCTGACCAACCGTAGCGCCACGATACAGGGCAATACGGTGACGCTGGCAAGCGTCAGCGGGGATATCGTCAACACCACGACGACCAGCCAGTGGCAGACGGCGGCGAGGGATGGCCGGGGCGGCGGGTCGCTGACGCGCACCGATATCGGCCAGACTGGGCTGATAACCGCACAGGGTGGGCTGACGCTACAGGCGGGGCACGATATCGCGCTGAACGGGGCGCAGCTGAGCGCGGGTGGGCCGCTGGCGCTGGCAGCAGGCAACGACCTCCGGCTGACGGCGCTGACCACGCTGACGGACACGGTGAACCAGACCGGCGGCGCCCGTAGCGAACGGCGCAGTCAGAGGCTGGTGCAAAGCCAGCTTGCCAGCGGGGGCGACCTGAGCCTGAGCGCCGGGCGCGACCTGGTGAGCACGGCGGCGCAACTGGGCGCCACGGGCACTATGGCGCTGGCGGCGGGGCGGGACCTGAGCCTGCTGTCCGCTGAGCAGGAGCAGTTCGGCTCGAACGCCTGGAACCGGCATCTGGACTGGCAGCAGACGGTGACGCAGCAAGGCACGGCGCTGAACGCGGGCGAAGGCGTGAGCCTGCGGGCGGGTCAGGACCTGACGCTGCAGGGGGCGCAGGCGGAAACCCGCGGGGCGCTGACGGCGCAGGCGGGGCGTGACCTGAGCCTGCTGTCGGCAACGGAAAGCCGGCACGACTTTTTTGAAGAAACCACGGTGAAGAAAGGTTTCCTGTCCAGCACCACCACGCACACGCTGCGGGAGCAGGAGCAGACCACGGAGAAGGGGACGCTGCTGTCGGCGGGTGGCGTGGCGCTGACGGCGGGACAGGATATCGGGGTGCGCGGCTCGTCGGTGGCGGCGGACGGCGATGTGGCGCTGACAGCCGGGCGCACTATCACCACGGCGGCCAGTGTGGAGACCTACCGGCAGTATGAGGAGGTCAGCCGTAAGAAGAGCGGGCTGTTCAGCGGAGGCGGCATCGGCTTTACCATTGGCAGTACGTCGCAGCGTCAGACGCTGGCGGCAGCGGGGACCACGGAAAGCCAGAGCGTGAGCACGCTGGGAAGCACCAGCGGGACGGTGAGCCTGCGGGCCGGGCAGGACGTGAACCTGACCGCCACCGATGTGATGGCGGCGCGGGATATTCAGGTGGTGGGCAATACGGTCACCATTGACCCCGGTTACGACAGCCATCGTCAGTCGCAGACGATGGAGCAGAAAACCGCCGGGCTGAGCGTGGCCCTGTCGGGGGTGGTGGGGTCGGCGCTGAACAGCACGCTGCAGACGATGCAGGCAGTGCATGAGCAGAGCGACAGCCGGCTGAAGGCGCTGCAGGGGATGAAGGCGGTGCTGTCGGGGTATCAGGCGTATCAGGGCACGCAGGTAGATACCAACAACAAGGGGGCGTCGTCGTTTGTCGGTCTCAGCGTGTCGCTGGGGGCGCAGCGTGCCAGCAGCAGTCAGAGTAGCGAACAGTCGCAGAGTTTTGCCTCGACGCTGAGTGCAGGCCATGATATCAGCGTGGTGGCGCGTCAGGGCGATATCACCGCCGTCGGCAGCCAGCTGAAAGCGGGCAACAACGCAGAGCTGACCGCGGCTCGCGGGATTAACCTGCTGTCGGCCCGCAATACCGAGTCGCTGACCGGCAGCAACCGTAGCAGCGGCGGGAATATTGGCGTCAGTGTCGGGCTGAGCGGTAACAGTGCCGGGCTGAGCGTGTTTGCGAATGCCAATGCGGCCAAAGGCCGCGAGATGGGCAGCGGCAACAGCTGGTCGGAAACTACGGTGGATGCGGGGCAGCGGGTCGGCCTGACCAGTGGCGGGGACACGCGGCTGACCGGTGCGCAGGTCAGCGGCGGGCGCATTGTGGCCGATGTGGGCGGCAACCTGCTGCTGGCCAGTCAGCAGGACAGTAACCGTTATAACTCGACGCAGACCAGTGTGTCGGCGGGCGGTAGCTTTACCTTCGGCACCTTCACGGGCAGCGGTTACCTGAGCGCCAGTCAGGATAACATGCACAGCAGCTTTGACAGTGTGCAGCAGCAGACCGGGCTGTTTGCCGGTCAGGGCGGCTACGACATTCACGTCGGCAACCACACCCAACTGGACGGGGCGGTGATAGGCTCGACGGCGGGTGCGGATAAAAACCGGCTGGATACCGGGACGCTGGGCTGGAGCAATATCGGCAATCAGGCGGCGTTTTCGGTGTCGCACAGCGGCATCGGGCTGAGCGCCAGCCCGTCGCTGGGGATGTCGGACATGCTGAAATCGGCGGTGCTGACCGTGCCGTCGGCACTGATGTCGCTGGGGCGCGGCGGCAACGCCAGCAGTACCACCTACGCGGCGGTGAGCGACGGGGCGCTGGTTATCCGCAATCAGGCCGGTCAGCAGCAGGACATCAGCGGCCTGAGCCGTGATGTGGCACACGCCAATAATGCGCTGAGTCCGATATTTGACAAGGAGAAAGAGCAGAAGCGGCTGCAGACGGCGCAGATGGTCGGTGAACTGGGCGCGCAGGTGATGGACGTTATCCGCACCGAAGGTGAAATCCGCGCGGTGCGTGCCGCGGAAGCCAGCGGCAAAGTGGACCGCCCGGCGGATAACGACTCCGACGCGGCGTGGGATAAATACCGGAAAGACCTGACACAAACGGCGGATTACAAGGCGGTGATGGCGTCGTACGGTACCGGCAGCGACCTGCAACGGGCGGCGCAGGCGGCGACGGCGGCCATTCAGGCGCTGGCCGGCGGGGGTAACCTGCAACAGGCGCTGGCGGGGGCCTCGGCACCGTATCTGGCGCAGCTGGTAAAAGACGTGACGATGCCGGCGGACGAGCGGAAGGCGACGGCCTCGGACATCGCGGCCAATGCGATGGGCCACGCGCTGATGGGAGCGGTGGTGGCGCAGCTGTCGGGTAAAGATGCGGTGGCGGGCGCGGTGGGAGCGGCCAGCGGTGAACTGACGGCGCGGCTGCTGATCATGAAGGAGCTGTATGGGGGGCGTGAGGCCAGCGACCTGACGGAAGCGGAAAAACAGTCGGTGAGTGCGCTGGCGTCGCTGGCGGCGGGACTGGCATCGGGGATTGCGTCGGGCAGCACCGAGGGTGCCGCCACGGGCGCCCAGTCCGGGCGTAATGCGGTGGAGAATAACTTTTTAAGCAGTACATCCTCAGCGAAACGGGATGAACTGGCGGAAAAAATACTAAAAGGTGATAAATCTCTGAAGACGGCTAAGGAATTCCTGGAGCTTGAGAATGCGGATCAGCGAAGTGATGCGTTAGTCGCGCTGTTCAACAAAGATCCGGCATCAATGTCTGCAGGAGAAAAAGCGGAGCTGGCAAGTTATCTGAGGGTCTACGCTTCCGAGATGCAAGCTCAATATGGGGAAGCGGTGACCAAAGAACTGATCACTGGGATGCTCGCGGGGCGGGATTACCTGAAGTCAGCCCCTCAGACGGAAGCACAGCGAAAAGCCCAGAGCATTATGAATACATGGGGTTATCACAAATCCAATGCGAGTATTGGTGATGCGCCGGTCATTTTCGTAGGCAGTGTGTTGGGTGTTACGGTGAAAGGTATGGCAGCTAATGTGGCAATTGGTGTGGGTGTGAATGCCGGGGTTCAACTTGCAGGAAACGATCCGTTCAGTTATGTGGATGCAATTATGGCAGGAGTAACAGCGGCAGCAACGACGGGGAAAGGTATTATAGCCTCAACACCTATCAATATGGGCGGCGCAGCAATTGGCAGTAGTATTAAGGGTGAAGAACCGACTAACGCTGTTGCAGGTGCTGGAGCGGGTACTGTTATTGGTGGTCTCGGAGGTGAAGTAATAAAAGGAGCCGCCTCAAAACTTGGAAAAGATGCTATATCTGATTTAACAGGTACAGTTATCGGGGGCTACATCAGTGAGAAAACAGGAAATGTTGTAAAAGATATTCTCGATAAAAAGGATGATGCGAATGCCAAAAAATAGCCTTATTAGATTATCTAAGTTGATATTATGCTGCTTGGCTTTATTTTTAGTTGCTGATACGGCATTGGTACTTCTTGCATCATTAATTGTTTATTTTAAAAAAGATTTTTTCCCATTCAGTTGGCAGGACGTTTTTTCATCCTTTTTTGAATCAGGATATGTTGGAGGCCTTATTTTAGGTGTCGGAATATGGATAAAGGTCACGCTAGAAGAACGTAAGGCCCGAAAAAAGCCAGCCAAATAATCCTATAACAAAAATCCCGGCCCCTAAAACAGGCTGGGATTTTTTTATCTGCTTATCAGACTCTGAGTTCCACTTAACTATCAATCACCAGCCGCCCTGAGTGGCAGCGGTAGCCCGAAAAAGCTTCAACCCCCGGACAGGAAATGTTTTGTCATTACCGTCATGCCGACGGAATGACAAAACCACCCGGTCAGGGCCATGCCCCGACACCCCAGCGTTAAAACCAAAACCCCCGGTATGACCGGGGGTGGTGTTGGTTACTCGGCGAACTTAAGGCCGCCGGGATAATGCTTAATCCAGTTGGCGGCGTCCGGGTCAAAGGGTTCGATGCTGAGTCCTTCGAGACAGTGCCACAGCTCGCGGGTGTTCTGGGCGGTGGTGCAGTGATGAAAACGTGCTGCTGGCCGATCTGGTGGTGGATGAAGTGGCTGGCAATCCATCACCTGACAAGAGTGAAAAAATGGATATGATTAAATCCTACCCATTGGGATGCAAAGAGGTTCGCGATGAGAACGACACAGCATATGAGTATTACATTACCGAATGAAATGGCCGCTCAGGTGAAAGCCCGCGTCGCCAGTGGTGAATACGCCTCAGAAAGCGAAGTGATCCGCGAAGGGCTGCGTGCGCTGATGGCCCGTGACAATGCGGTTGATAACTGGTTGCGCGAGCAGGTTGTGCCAGCCTGGGAATCACTGCAACGTGGTGAAAGTACGGCCCTGATCGGCGAAGAGGTTAGGAGCAAACTGAAAGCCATGCACAGGAAAGCGATCGGAGAGGCGTGAGGATTATCAGGTGGTGTATGCAACCTCTGGTTATGTACCATCCAGGCGTTGCAGGTGGTTCATGCCTCAATACGTCAGGTGGAGCAGCCGGATGCTGAGCGTGACAGGCTGGGAAGACGGAGAAGTAGCGAAAACTGGTGGTTCCACGTTTCCCGTTCATCATCGTGTATAGCGTTGAGGAATCAATTGTTCGTGTGCTGCGCGCACTACTTACCTCCCGAAAAATAGCGGGACATTACCGCAAACGTTAGTTCCCTCCGGGTGAGACTGCCGAGCGTGATTGGCAGACAGTTCATGTAAGTTGATTACGACCGGGCAACCCTCATCATTGCAGCGGTTTCAGACATAAGCGCTGTACCTTTCCCCCAATCTTCACCTCCCTTGATGCACATCAAGAGGCCGCTTACAGACAGGAATATGATTGATAATCGTTATTAGTTGCTTTGATGCATCGTCGCCGCGCGGTTCAACCGGCGGGATGTCGCACCTGTCAGTGAAGGAATGTCGTATGGCCCGGAGTCTTCAAACGCTGCTTGATCTCCCTCTTAACGTGAATGCTGTGGTGGCGCGAATTCGTTCAACGGGCGAATACCAGCAGCGGTTGACTGAGCTTGGCATCCGCGTCGGCGGGCAGGTTCGTGTGATTCAGCGTGATGCCAATCAGCCGTTGATGCTGGCCGCCGGTGACAGCCGGGTGGCAATCAACTGGGAGATGGGTAAGCAGGTGTGGGTGTCGCCACAGCCATAATCAGCATTACAGCCGTTTTATAACCATTGTTTTCTAGAAAGACAGGTTCACGACAACAGTCGTTTCTCTGGTGCAACAAGTGAGTATGAGGGCAACACAGCGATGACACTGGAAGCATTGGCAGTGGGCACACAGTGGCGTGTGCTGGGATTTCAGAAAGGATCGGCGGATTACCGCAAGCGTCTGCTGGCGCTGGGCGTTACGCCGGGGGTGGAGTTTTCGGTGTCGCGTGTGGCGCCGTTGGGCGACCCGATTGAGCTGCGTCTGCGCGGTGCCGCAATTAGCGTGCGTAAAGGCGAAGCACAGATTTTGATACTGGAAAAATGTTAATCCGGGTAGGTAAGGATTTTTTATGAGTACGCAACCCGTAATTTGCGTGGTGGGTAACCCGAACTGTGGCAAAACGACGTTATTCAACGTCCTGACCGGCGGTAAGCAGACCGTTGGCAACTGGCCGGGCGTGACGGTAGAAAAGAAAGTCGGAAGCTACCGTTATCAGCAGCAACAGGTGACGTTGGTGGATTTGCCGGGGGTGTACTCGCTGAACCCATCTTCCGAAAGTTCGGAAGATGAACGGGTGGCGCGTGATTACATCCTGTCCGGCGAAGCCAATCTGGTGCTGAACATCGTTGATGCTTCCAACCTGGAGCGAAATCTGTACCTCACCGCGCAGTTGCTGGATATGCAAGTGCCGATGGTGGTGGCCATCAATATGATGGATATCGCCGCCGCACGTAAGCTGGATATTGATATCGCCGGTTTGCAGCAGCGCCTGGGATGCCCGGTCATCCCGATTACCGCCAGCCAGAAGAAAGGTATCGGGATGTTGCATGAGGTGTGCCATGCAGCGCTGGCGCAACCGGTGATTTCGGCGGTATCGATTCCTTACGATGCGCCGCTGAGCCAGGCCGCGCAGGCGATTGCGGATCAGTTACAGGGGCAACCCGCGATTCGTAACCCCTATTGGCTGGCAATTCAGTTGCTGGAAGGCGATGTGACGGTGCGTAACCGGGTGCCTGCGGATACGCTGGCCTTTGCCGATGCCGAAGTGACCCGGCTGGTCGCCGAGTATGACGACGAGCTGGATATCTTTCTGGCGGACGCGCGTTATCAGTTTGTGGGAGCGGTGGCGCGTGAGGTGATCACCCGTCGTGGTGAAGCCTCTGCCACCCTGACCGACAAGATTGACCGCGTTGTGCTGCATCGTTTCTTCGGTATTCCTATCTTCCTGTTGGTGATGTACCTGATGTTTGTCTTCACCATCAATATCGGCAGCGCCTTTACCGATTTCTTCGACAAGCTGTTCGGCACCCTGATGGTGGATGGGTTCGGCGAGCTGTTGCTGGCGTTGAATACCCCTGAATGGCTGAAAACCCTGCTGGCGGATGGCGTGGGCGGCGGTATTCAGACCGTGTCCACCTTTATTCCGGTGATTGGCTGTCTGTATCTGTTCCTGTCCTGGCTGGAGGACTCCGGTTATATGGCGCGGGCGGCGTTCGTGATGGACCGGTTTATGCGCAGCATCGGTTTGCCGGGGAAAGCGTTTGTGCCGCTGATTGTCGGCTTTGGTTGCAACGTGCCTGCGGTGATGGCGACCCGCACCATGGAGCGCCATAGCGACCGTGTGGTGACGGTGATGATGGCGCCGTTTATGTCTTGCGGCGCGCGGTTGCCGGTATACGTGCTGTTTGCTTCCGCCTTGTTTGTCGAGGGGGGGCAGAATCTGGTGTTCGGGCTGTATCTGGTCGGTATCGCTGCGGCGATTGCCACCGGCTTTTTGTTGAAAAATACAGCGCTGAAAGGCGATGCGTCCGCGTTTGTCATGGAGATTCCGCCTTATCACCTGCCCAGCCTGCGCAGCGTGCTGATCCGTACCTGGGAGCGCCTGAAAGGGTTCCTGTTGCGTGCCGGACGGCTGATTGTGGTGGTGGTGACGGTGCTGGGTTTTCTTAACTCGATGGGGACGGACGGCTCCTTTGGTAATCAGAATACCCAGAAGTCGGTGCTGTCGGCGGTGGGACAAGCGATTGTGCCGGTATTTAAACCGATGGGAATTCGGGAAGAGAACTGGCCGGCGGCAGTCGGTGTATTCACCGGAATTTTCGCCAAGGAAGCGGTTGTCGGTACGTTGGATTCACTGTATGGCGCGATGGCGGCGTCGCAGGGCGGCAATGCGAAAGCAGAGGAAAAAACGTTTAGCTTGTTCGGTGGTGTTCAGGGCGCGTTGGCAACCATTCCGGAAAATCTCGGCAAACTGGGGGACGCGGTGCTTAACCCGTTGGGGATCAATGTTGGTGATTTGAGTGATACCGCCACGATTGCCAAAGATAATAAATTTTCCGTGACCTCACTGACGGTGATAGGCCAGCTTTTTGATGGTCAACTGGGCGCGTTCAGCTACCTGTTGATGGTGCTGTTATATATCCCTTGCGTGGCGGCGGTATCGGCCATCTGGCGTGAGGTGGGTACCGCCTGGACGCTGTTCTGTGCCGGATGGACCATCCAGATTGGGTATAGCACCTCGGTAGTGGTATATCAGATTGGGCGTTTTGGTCAGCACCCGCTGTATTCGCTGTGCGTGCTGTTGGGCGTTGCCGCGATGTTGTGTGTCACCGTGATGCTGTTGCGTCGCAATGGCTTGCAACGCCAGCGTGTGCCGGTAGGGGAAGTGGAATAAGCAGTCAGGCGGGCCTACACCCGCCGGGGAGAGATGATGACGCTACTCGAATTGCGGGATTTTGTCCGCGAAAGAAAAAAGGTGTCGCTGCAAGACATCAGCACCGCTTTTCAGGCAGAGCCGGGTGTGGTGGAAGGAATGCTGGAGGTGTGGGTGCAAAAAGGCAAAATCCGCTTTCACAGCGGTGAAGCGGCACCAAAATGCGGTGGCTGCTGCGGCTGCGATAAGAGTCTTGGTCAATATTACGAGTGGTTGTAACTTTCGCAGGCCGACGGATATCGAGCCGTCGGCCCAGGTTCCTGTCTTGTGGCGACGGTTGTCGTCAGTCTCTGTGTTGGTGAGTTGCTAAGCTGTGACTGGCTTTCATTGATTGCGCGTCTGGCATGATTGCAGGTTCGCGGCCCTGAATGATGGGCGGCCTGAGGTGGTTGTGTCAGGTGGAAAGCCAATAAAAACTGACCTGACGCAATATGTGGCACTGACACCCTCTACATAATGAAATTTGTAATCCATCGGAGGGGGTGATGATGGAAAAATTGCTTGATCGTTTTCTGAATTATGTTGCGTTTGATACCCAGTCCAAGCCGGGTGTACGGCAGGTGCCGAGCACAGAAGGGCAATTGAAACTGGCGCAGGCATTGCGACAGGAATTAACTGAGCTGGGGCTTGAGCAGGTATCTATCAGTAAGCACGGCTGTGTGGTGGCGACGTTACCGGCCAATGTGGCCTGGCCGGTGCCGGTGGTTGGATTTATCGCCCATATGGATACCGCGCCGGATTTCAGCGGTAAGCATGTCAACCCGCAGATTGTGGAAAATTACCGTGGCGGTGATATTGCTTTAGGCATGGGTGACGAAGTGCTGTCACCGGTGATGTTCCCGGTGCTACATCATCTGTTGGGGCACACGCTGATTACGACCGACGGCAAAACGCTGCTGGGCGCGGATGACAAAGCGGGAATCGCGGAGATCATGACTGCGCTGGTGCGGCTGAAAAAGCGCCAGATCCCACACGGCGAGATTCGCATTGCCTTTACGCCGGATGAGGAAGTCGGTAAGGGTGCACAACATTTTGATGTTGAAGCATTCCGCGCTGAATGGGCTTACACGGTAGATGGCGGCGGTGTGGGTGAACTGGAGTACGAAAACTTCAATGCGGCGTCGGCGGTGGTGAAGATTATCGGCAACAATGTGCATCCCGGTTATGCCAAAGGGGTAATGGTTAATGCGTTGTCGCTGGCGACGCGGTTTCATCAACGCGTACCGGTCGATGAGACACCGGAACAGACCGAAGGCTATCAGGGCTTTTACCACCTGCACAGTATGAAAGGGAGCGTGGAGCGGGCTGAACTGCACTACAGCATCCGGGATTTTGAGCGTGATGGCTTTGAACGGCGTAAGAAAACCCTGCTGGATATTGCTGAGACGGTGGGGAAAGGGCTGCATCCGGATTGTTATATCGAAGTCACGATGACTGACAGCTACTACAACATGCGCGAGCAGGTGGAGCAGTATCCGCATATTATCGCGCTGGCACAGCAGGCGATGCATGATTGCGGCATCACGCCGTTGATGCAGCCGATTCGCGGTGGTACTGATGGCGCGCAGCTGTCCTTCCGGGGGCTGCCGTGTCCCAATCTGTTCACTGGTGGCTACAATGCGCATGGTAAACACGAGTTTGTGACGCTGGAAGGGATGGAAAGCGCTGTTGCGGTGATCATGCGTATCGCCGAGTTGACCGCATTACGGGCCAAAACCCGGCAGACCAGCAGTGAGAACGTTTCGGTTAAAGCCTGATGGCGTTGGTGGGCTGCCGACAATATTACAGAAGGCAATTCACAGAAGGCAATATCACAGCAATAACACAGAAGACGCCAGCAGGCGTCTTCTGTGTTTTAAGCGGCGGTAACAGTGATAATCAGTCGACAAAATACCAGTAACCGCTGTTCACCAGTGCAGTCAATTGGGCGAGGAATGAGGGGTCATCCAGCGCATCGCCAAGGCATTCGGCAGTCAGTACGTCATATTGTGCCAGTGCGGCTATCGCTTGCGGCTGGTGGCCGCTCAGACGCTCGCCGTTAACGAAACACTCTTCGCCGATACGTAACACCCGCAATCCGCCAAGACGGCGCAACGCTTCGCCCTGCTGGATCAGATCGTATACCTCGCCCGGCTGATAAGGCGGCTCCGGCGGCGCCAGATCCAGTTCATGACGCGATTGGGAAACAAATTCTCCGAACCACTGACGGAAGGCATCTTTATGCTGCACCAGATCCAGCATCATGTTCTGAAGCTTATCCAGTTCCTGCGGCAGCACGTCTGCCGGGTGGGTACGCGTGGGAATGTCTGGATCGCTGTAGCGCTGGCCGCCTAACTCACGGGATAACACATAATCGGCAAAGCCGCTGACCAGCTCACGGGCGCTGGGCGCACGAAAGCCGACCGAGTAGTTGAGCGAATTTTCCAGCGAGTAGCCTTCATGCGGAAAACTGGGCGGAATGTAGAGGATATCGCCCGGCTCCAGTTCTTCATCGATAATGGCGTCAAACGGGGCCACCTGTAGCAGGTCAGGGTGTGGGCAGTGCTGCTTCATTGGCACTTTGTCACCGACGCGCCAGCGGCGGCGGCCAGTGCCCTGAATGATGAAGACATCGTACTGATCAAGATGCGGGCCGACGCCGCCGCCCGGCACCGAGAAAGAAATCATCAGGTCGTCAATGCGCCAGTCGGGCAACTGACGGAAAGGGCGCATCAGTGCGGCGCAAGGTTCATGCCAGTGATCGACCGCCTGCACCAGCAAAGACCAGTTGCTTTCTCCCAGATGGTCATAGCGCTCGAACGGACCGTGACTGACATCCCAGCGGCCATCCTGATGGCTGACCAGTCGGCTGTCTACTTCGTTTTCTATCGCAAGCCCGGCCAGTTCGTCCGGGGTAATGGGGTCGATAAAATGATGGAAACCACTTTTGATGATGACCGGTTGTTTTTGCCAGTGGTGTGTCAGGAAATTTTGCCAGTCGAGATTAAGTTGGTAGTTCATAACGCATTTCCAGTAACAGGGAGCTATCGGCAAGTATAACGAAGTCGCCGCGATAGTGTTCGCCATTCATTCACAGATGAGACGGCAGGCTGAAAAGTTCTGGCTAACTCAATCGACGGCAGACGATAATTGGCGGTGTTGTGTATGGCTAACCAAGGTGCTGTTGGCCGAAAATCGCTTCCACTTTGGCCCCGCCGAGCTGGCTGGCGCCAATCAGGATTTCTCCCTGATATTGCTCGATGATTTCTGCCGCAACCGATAGCCCTATGCCCTGACCGGGGCGCAATGTGTCCGCCCGTTGCCCGCGCTGGAAAATGACCTCCCGTTTACTGTCGGGAATACCGGGACCGTCATCTTCAATCACCAGATGCAATTTTTGACCGGAATAACGAGCGCTGATTTCTACGAATTCCAGACAGTATTTACAGGCGTTGTCGAGAATATTCCCCATCACTTCCATGAAATCGTTTTTTTCGCCAATGAAGGTCAGTTCCGGGGCGATATCCATGGTCAGCACCACGCCTTTACGTTGGTACACTTTGTTCAGCGCTGAACAAAGCGCGTCCAGTTGTGCTGGAACGGAATGAACTTCCCGCGTGATGGTCAGGTGTTCGGTTCTCATGCTGGCGCGGTGCAGGTAATAGCCGATTTGTTGCGAGATGCGGCTGATTTGCGTCAGCATGATCGGCTCGGCTTGCTCAATGGTTAGCTCTTTGCCGGTACGCAGCGAGCGCAGCGTAGTTTGTAATACGGCCAACGGCGTTTTCAGGCTGTGGGTCAGGTCGGTGAGGGTGGTGCGGTATTTGTGATAGCGCTTGCGCTCATTGTTCAGTAGCGTGTTGAGGTTACGCACCAGACTGGTCAGTTCCTGCGGCGGATTTTCGTCCAGATGCTCGCGAGAGCCGTGCTCCAGCTCGCTTATTTGATGCACCAGATGCTTGATTGGCCTCAGGCTCCAGTGCGCCGCCAGCCACAACAGCGGCAAGACCAGTAGCAGGTGAGCGATAAACACGTAGCGGAACCATTCCCATACCATATCCGATTGTTGCAATTCCTGCGGCACGCGGTCCACCACTACGATCACCATCTTGGGCAGACGCTCAGACGCCGGGTAAACATTAACGGCAATCGAATGGGTGAACGGTGTTTTATCTTCTGAGCTGTAGGCGTGCAATTTATCCAGCATTTGCGGATCGCTGCCTTGCAATACCGCATTACTGGTGTTGGAGTCGGCATCCAGCTCGTGATAGTCGGTTTTTTCCAGCCATTCAGGTTTGATCTGCGATTCCATTTCCGGAACGGCACGTTCCCGCCATAGTAGCTTGCCGTACTGATCGTAGATAAACACCAGCGTGGGGTAATTAATGTCGATTTCAGGCGGCGTGGCGATGGTGAGCTGATTGTCGTGCCATTGCGCCAGACTGTAGAACAGGTTGCTTTCACCGCGCAGCAGGCGGAACGACGTTTTGTCGAAACTGAAGCTGTATCCCACCACGGCAACAATGCCGTAGGAGAGCGTTAACGCCAGCACCACCGCAGCGGTTGCGATAAGAAAGCGAAAACGCAGCGAAAAAGGAGATTTTCTCAACATGTTGTCCAGAGTCAAAAGGCCGCCCAGAATGGTTAGATATCGAAGCGATAGCCCTGCCCGCGAACGGTGGTGATGACATCGTGGGAGTCGGCGGACTGCAGTTTCTTACGCAGTCGTCCCATGAGTACGTCAATAGTATGGCTTTCTCGCAATTCGGCGTCTGGATACAGTTGCAGCATCAGCGACTCCTTGCTGACCACCTTGCCGTTGTTGCGGATCAGCGTTTCGATGATGGTATATTCAAATGCGGTCAGCCTGACCGATTCGCCATGTACTAACAATTCCCGGCGCGACAGGTCTACCTCAAAGGGCGGCAGACTGATGATTTGTGAAGCCAGGCCGCTGTTGCGGCGCATCAGTGCCTGCATCCGCGCTACCACTTCCTCGATGTGAAACGGTTTGGTGACGTAATCATCGGCTCCGGCTTCCAGTACCGCCACTTTTTCCTGCCAGCTTTCTCTGGCGGTGAGCACCAGAATCGGTAGTTTGATCTGATGTGTGCGCCAGCGGCGAATCAGACTGGTGCCATCTTCCACCGGCAGACCCAGATCGATAATGGCGATGTCCGGCGCATGTTCCTGAAGGAAATAATCCGCTTCTTTCGCATCCGCTGCCGCATCAACCTGATGCCCCATTTCATTCAACTGGACATTTAGGTGATGACGCAATAGAACATTATCTTCAACGACAAGAATGCGCATGACGTTTTCCTCGGTCATTTTCCTGATGAGAGCTATTAAACGTTTCGTGAGCTACCCAAACTTCGTGAGCTATCCAAACGTAGTGAACGGCCAACATGTTGTACAGAGCTTGTTGTGCGTGCCTGCACACTTACCGCAATTCGGGATAGTCAAAAGCAGAATTATCCTATTTATGGCGGGTGTATCAGCATTATCCACAGTTGTTTTCAACTGAGGCTAAACAATGAGGCAGGAAATAAGTCGGGCGGCACTGATGCCGCCCACAGCGTAGTCAGAGTTCGTCAACCAGTTTTACCGCATGACCGATGTAATTAGCCGGGGTGAGCGCTTTGAGGCGTGTTTTTTCGTCGTCCGGCAGTGCCAGCCCGTCGATAAATGCCTGCATACCTTCAGCATCTACACGCTTGCCACGGGTCAGTTCTTTGAGTTTCTCGTAGGGTTTTTCAATGCCATAACGGCGCATCACCGTCTGAATCGGCTCGGCCAGCACTTCCCAGTTGTGATCCAGCTCATCCAGCAGATGGTCATGGTTAACTTCCAGCTTGCTGATGCCTTTGAGGGAAGCCTGATAAGCGATGACGGCATAACCTACGCCTACGCCCAGATTACGCAGCACCGTGGAATCGGTCAGGTCACGCTGCCAGCGGGATACCGGCAATTTGCTGGCGAGGTGGCTCATCACCGCGTTAGCCAGCCCCAGATTGCCTTCGGAGTTTTCGAAGTCGATCGGGTTAACTTTGTGCGGCATGGTAGAAGAACCGATTTCGCCAGCGATGGTTTTCTGTTTGAAGTGGTTAAGGGCAATGTACCCCCATATATCACGGTCAAAGTCGAGCAGAATGGTGTTGAAACGGGCGACACAGTCGAACAGTTCGGCAATGTAATCGTGGGGTTCGATC
The DNA here is from genome assembly GCF_012273755.1 of Dickeya sp. CFBP 2040. Lineage (NCBI taxonomy): Bacteria > Pseudomonadati > Pseudomonadota > Gammaproteobacteria > Enterobacterales > Pectobacteriaceae > Dickeya > Dickeya sp. CFBP 2040. The sequence continues at coordinate 79,091 of NZ_JAAVXH010000092.1, read as the reverse complement.
TGTGTGGTGTAAGGGTTCCACTTAATGCCCAGCGAGGTTACAAAACTTTCGCTGAACTGGTGCCAGTCAACCGCCGGATAAGCCACCATATGGGCGTTATAGTTCCCTACGGCACCGTTGATTTTGCCGAGAATTTCCACCTGTTGCAGTTGACGGAACTGGCGTTCCATACGGTAGACGACATTCGCAAATTCTTTACCGATGGTGGACGGTGTGGCTGGCTGACCGTGAGTGCGGGACAGCAGCGGAATATCGCGGTACTGCTGTGCCAGCTGTTTGATGGCATCGATAATGTTACGCCAGAACGGCAACAGCACATCGCGGCAGGCGGCATCCAGCATCAGGGCATGGGACAGGTTGTTGATATCCTCAGAGGTGCAGGCGAAATGGATAAATTCGCTCACAGCGTGCAGTGCCGGAACCGATGCCACTTTTTCCTTCAGGAAATATTCCACCGCTTTGACGTCGTGGTTGGTGGTGCGTTCGATAGTTTTAATGCGCGCGGCGTCTTCTTCGCTGAATTCGGCGACAATATTGTCAAGGAAAGCGTTTGCGTCGGTATCAAATGCAGGAACTTCCCTGATTTCTGCACAGGCCGCCAGTTTTTGCAGCCAACGTACTTCAACCTGCACACGGAATTTCAGCAGACCGTACTCGCTGAAAATCGTGCGCAACATGCTGACTTTATCGCCGTAGCGTCCGTCAATGGGGGAAACGGCGGTCAGTGAGGATAATTCCATCGCAAGCAACTCCTGGGATTGTTTTCAAATAAAAAATAATAGATTGATTACCGTCAGCCTGGCGCATGACAAATAGCATCATCATCAACAGTATCGCATGACGGCGGCCTAACCGGAATAAGCTGCTGTCTTCAATCAGTAAGTGTGCCCATTCGGATCAACTGCGGCATCGGGACAGCATCTCTTGTGCGTGGCGTATCAGCTTATTGCGGGAAAACATCAATTGCAGCCGACTACCGCCTACCTGCTGCCAAAGCACCGCCGCACGAATCCCGGCGAGCAACACGGCTCGTACCTTGGCTTGAATCTGTGGGTTTTTCAGCACGTCCTGTGCGCCAGTTACCTGAATGCGCGGGCCGAGTTTGCTGATGACATCCACGTAAATGCCCGCCAGCACATTGATAAAGGTATCCGACAACAGATCGTAATGTTCCAGTTGTCGATCCAACTGCTTGATGCGATTGCCCAGTTCATTCAGCGCATCGCGGTTGTTGTTCAGACGGCGCTCCAGCACCATCAGGCTGAACGTGTAGCGGGATAGCTCAGCACCTAGCCCTTCGCGTGAGGAGTTAAGAATGCCCAGCAGGGTTTCCAGGCCGATTTTTAGGTGGCATTCCGTGTTGTCAAACACATCCAACGTACTGGACGGGTTAATATTCATGATGCTCTTCAGTGACGTTTTTAACGCATCGGCATTGCAACTGCCCTGATGTGCCAATTGCTGCACCAAATGAGCAGACTGGCAGATTCCTGCCATTGCCAGCGTAATGTCATGATAATTTTTAGCCACAATTACTCCTGTCAACATCATCTGGCTGGTGTGGGAATCCGGAATAAAACCGGAGCACGTTGTACCGTTTGTATTTTCGGTTCAGCCCCAGAGCAAAAATAAAAGTCGGTGGATATCGCCCACGTTTGCAATTACTCCACCTAAAGCACTCGCTCAACCTAAAAAAGGCGGTGATCATGCCATAAAAATCAGGATGAACCCAGCGTCAACCCAGTAAAATCCCGCACAGGTTGAAAATCGTCTTACCTGATCGTTCGATAATGCAAAGTTTAGTGTCACGACAACGGAAATGGTGCCCATACTGTGTTTTATTTGACACAGCGCATAGTGTGATTGGCTTGTTTTGAGGGGCGAACCCGGAAACAACAAAGGGAACCACCAGGGTTCCCGTTGGTTAGTTTGATTGGGCGATTATGAGGCGCAAAGGCGCTCTTCGATGATGCCGCCGCCAAGGCAGATTTCACCCTGATAGAATACGGCGGATTGACCCGGTGTGACGGCCGCAACCGGTTCGTCAAAACGGACTTCAATGCGATCAGCGTCAAGTGGTGTAACAAGGCAGGGAATATCAGCCTGACGATAACGGGTTTTGACTGTGCAACGCTGCGGTTCGGTCAGTGGCTCGCGGTTGACCCAGTGCAACTGTTGAGCGATCAACCCGACAGACATCAGGCGCGGGTGTTCATGCCCTTGTGCGACATACAGCACGTTGCTGGCGACATCTTTATCGACCACGTACCACGGGTCGTCACCGCCTTCTTTAACTCCGCCAATACCCAGCCCCTTGCGCTGCCCTAATGTGTGGTACATCAGCCCCTGATGTTCGCCCATAACTTTGCCATCGTCGGCTGACAGGATAGGGCCAGGCTGTGCAGGCAAGTAGCGCGCCAGAAAGTCGCGGAATTTGCGCTCGCCGATGAAACAGATGCCGGTAGAGTCTTTTTTCCGGGCGGTAGCCAGATCCAATTGTTCAGCAATTTTCCGTACCTGTGGTTTTTCCAGTTCGCCGACCGGGAACAGACTCTGCGCCAACTGCTGGTGACTCAGCGTGTAAAGGAAATAGCTCTGGTCCTTGTTGCTATCCAGACCGCGCAGCAGGCGGCTTTTGCCATCCACATCCTGACGACGTACGTAATGGCCGGTGGCAATATAATCCGCACCCAAATCTTCGGCAGCAAATTCCAGAAACGCTTTGAATTTGATTTCTTTGTTGCACAGAATATCCGGGTTGGGCGTGCGGCCAGCGCGGTATTCCGCCAGAAAGTGTTCAAAAACATTGTCCCAATATTCGGCAGCAAAATTAACGGTGTGCAGTGCTATACCCAACTTGTCGCAGACAGCCTGCGCATCAGCCAAATCGGTAGCGGCGGAGCAATACTCTGTATCGTCATCCTCCTCCCAATTCTTCATGAACAGGCCTTCAACCTGATATCCCTGCTGTTGCAGCAGGTAGGCGGATACCGATGAGTCAACACCGCCGGACATACCGACAATGACTTTTTTCTGGCTGTTATCTGACATGGACGTCTCGCGAACTTGATGATGTGGTGTAAAGCGTTAAAGCGAAAAACAGGCGCAACAGGTTAACACATTTCTCTTGATCGCACATTTCTCTTGATCGCACGGTCATCCTGAATGGGGGTAGCCATAAATCGCTTTTTCGGGAAAAAACGACACGCCGCCTGAGAAACAGCGTGCCAGGCAGCATCAGGCTTGGTTGGGAAATGGCCAGTTAAACGCTTCCAGCAGGCTCAGTGGATAGCGCTGGCCGCGTTGATAACACGTCAGACTGGCTGCGACCAGTGGTGAACGTAAACACGATGCTTGCAGAATTTCTTCCGGTTTCAGCCAGTGACAGCAGGCGATGTCGCTGTCGTGTGGCGTGGTGGGCAACCGTTCTGGCAGGTCGATGGTGAAACTAAAACGCAGGAAAGGGGTGTTATCCGGTGCGATCCATTGGTGCAGTTGCAGAAAGCTTTGTGGTGTGGCGTGAATGCCGGTTTCTTCGAACAGTTCACGCTGTGCCGCCTGAATCAGCGTTTCGTCCGCTTCAAGATGACCGGCAGGCTGATTCCATAGTCGTCGCTGATTAATTTCTTCTTCAACGACCAGAAAATAGCCTTCCGCCTGCACGATGCAGGCCACGGTCACATGTGGTTTAAACATGGTCAATCTCCTTCCATTCGCCGGAGTGCAACCCATCAAGAGTCTGGTTGGCTATACTGTAACGAATTAAACGCAGCGTCGGATAGCCGATATGCGCCGTCATCCGTCTTACCTGACGGTTGCGCCCTTCATACAGCGTGATTTTTAGCCAACTGACCGGAATATTCTTACGCTCGCGGATTGGTGGCTGACGCGGCCACAACCAGACTGGTTCTTCCACTTGCTCTACGCCGGCTGGCAACGTCGGACCGTCGTTCAATATCAGTCCGGTACGAAAGGCGCACAGTGCTTCTTCATCAGGAATACCCTCAACCTGAGCGTAGTAGATTTTGGGTGTTTTCTTGCCGGGTTGTGTCAGGCGTGCCTGTAGCTTACCGTCATTGGTCAGGATCATCAGACCTTCGCTGTCTCTGTCAAGCCGCCCGGCTGAATAGATATCGTGGAAAGGAACATAGTTTTTCAGCGTGGCGCGACCGCCCTCGTCGGTAAACTGAGAAAGGACATCGAAAGGCTTATTGAACAAAACAATACGCGTTTTGGTCTTATTTTTTTCAGACCGAGAGCTGAAACGTTTAAGTTTGTGATTTTTAACAGGGAATTTATTCATCATATTACTGGCTGTGGATGACAAAACCATTATACTCGAAATGGTTTGTGATTGGCTCAGGCTAAATATTCAAGTAGTATTGACACGCATCTTACAAGTCATTAACAAAAATAGCGCTCGAAGCTCGAAGGAGAAGTTAATGGAAAGTAAAGTAGTTGTACCGGCAGAAGGGCAGAAGATTACGGTTGACGCTCAGGGCAAACTGGTTGTGCCGGATAATCCGATTATTCCGTTTATCGAGGGTGACGGTATTGGTGTCGATGTTACGCCAGCCATGATTAACGTTGTCAATGCCGCAGTAAACAAAGCCTATCAGGGTAAGCGCAAAATTTCCTGGATGGAAATTTACACCGGTGAGAAATCTACCCAGGTGTATGGTCAAGATGTCTGGTTGCCGGATGAAACGCTGGAGCTGATCCGCGAATACCGTGTTGCCATCAAAGGACCGCTGACCACGCCAGTGGGCGGAGGTATCCGTTCTCTGAACGTGGCGCTGCGTCAGCAACTGGACCTGTACGTTTGTCTGCGTCCGGTTCGTTATTATGACGGTACGCCGAGTCCGGTTAAGCAACCGGAACTGACCGACATGGTCATCTTCCGTGAAAACGCCGAAGATATTTATGCTGGTATCGAGTGGAAAGCCGGTACGCCGGAAGCGGACAAAGTGATCAAGTTCCTGCAAGATGAAATGGGTGTGAAAAAAATCCGTTTCCCTCAGCAGTGTGGTATCGGTGTGAAGCCTTGTTCCGAAGAAGGAACCAAGCGTCTGGTTCGTGCGGCGTTCGAATACGCTATCGTTAATGATCGTGATTCCGTGACACTGGTACACAAAGGCAACATCATGAAGTTTACCGAAGGCGCGTTCAAAGACTGGGGCTACCAGTTGGCGCGTGACGAATTCGGCGGTGAACTGATCGACGGTGGGCCATGGGTGAAAATCAAGAACCCGAAAACCGGTAAAGACATCGTTATTAAGGATGTGATTGCCGACGCCTTCCTGCAGCAGATTCTGCTGCGTCCGGCTGAATACGATGTTATCGCTTGTATGAACCTCAACGGCGACTATATTTCTGATGCACTGGCGGCCCAGGTTGGCGGGATCGGTATTGCGCCAGGCGCCAACATTGGTGATGAATGTGCGCTGTTTGAAGCTACTCACGGTACGGCACCGAAGTATGCCGGTCAGGATAAAGTAAACCCTGGTTCTGTGATTCTCTCTGCTGAGATGATGCTGCGCCACCTGCAATGGTTTGAAGCCGCTGATCTGATCGTGAAAGGCATGGAAGGTGCAATTAAGAACAAGACCGTCACCTATGACCTCGAACGTCTGCTGGAAGGTGCTACGCTGCGCAAATGTAGCGAGTTTGCTCAGGACATCATCGACAATATGTAATCGATGGTGACATCGAATCAAACCTCACGGCGGCTTGGCTTCCGTGAGGTTATCTTATGACGTGCTGCCTGGCAGCAAATTGTCACTTTCTGTACTTGTTTCTCTCACTTCTGTAATATCGATTTTGTACTTATTCCTTTACTTTCTCTTCTATTTTTAATGTGTTTTCTGCACACAAACCCAGTTTTTGCCTGTTATAACATCAGTGAATAAATAGGCGGCTTACTTTTTTTGCTCGTTTCATCACCGTATAAGAATTAAGGTTAGTACTTGATATAACGCTGATAAGTTAATTGTTGTTTTAGTTTCACCCGTCAATTTTCTTAAAGGAAAAGTTTTTTTTCTTCATTTAACCAATTTATAGAAAATTATCTGGTGATATGTCGGTTATAGAAAGTCACAAGCAATAACATTTTATAGTAATAAGTTATCAAGTTTGCATTGATGATTGGGAATAACGATCTATTAAGATAATTAACCACTTGTGTTTGTGTCTGTTTTTATTCAATACCGAGAATCTCAGAAAATCTTGGCGAAGGGTCTTCCTCCTTGTCCGCATTTTGCTATTCTGTTGATGCTGCCCGATAATTTGCATGAAAGATGCGCTTCCTGGAGTGGGAAGAGAGAGCTAAAGAGGGATAGTAGCCAGTTATCGTTTTAAATTTAATCGAAAGATATCGATGGATTTTATTCGTCGATGATTTTTTTTGCGTGAAAAGTTACGGTATCACCGTCGCGACAACAGGCTACAATTTTTTCTGATAGAAAAAACAATGGATAATGTGAGGGGAACCCCATGAGTCGAGCCCCAGCAAATAAAGATGAAGATAGCCGACTTGCGGCGTTAAGAGAGTACGGCATCAGTAAACCGCTGTCTGATCCTGGTTTTGACAATTTGATCAATCTGGCAGCTAACGTTTTTAACGTTCCTATCGTATGGATTTCTCTGATAGAGGAAGAGCGACAGTTGTTTGCGGCCAGCATTGGCATGACGATATGTGAAACGTCCAGAGATGAATCCTTCTGTGCACATGCGATTCTCAAGAAACGGATCATGGTGATCCCCGATACGCGCAAAGATCCCCGCTTCAAAGATAATCCATTGGTTACCGGTGACCCGCACATCCGTTTTTACGCTGGTATCCCATTGCGTACGCCAGGCGGCCTTCCTATCGGCGTGCTGTGCATTGTCGATAATAAACCCCGCGCCTCTCTTAGTGCTCGTGATGCGCACAATTTGCAGGATTTTGCCGCGCTGGTGATGGACAAGTTGGAAATGCGGCGTTTGGATCTAGCTCGCCGGGCCAGTCAGGCGCGCTTTGAGAACATTGCTGAATCATCACCGGATGCCATTCTCTGCGTTAATGACAGAGGGACGATTACCTTTTGGAATGAGTCGGCAGAAAAAATGCTGGAATATGGTCGCGATCAGATTATCGGCGAGCACATCAGCATTATCGTTCCAGATATGTTTGTCGTGCAGTTGCACCATCTGGCGACAGATAAAACCGCCATATTTAAAGGCAGTTCAATTGAATTGGATACGCGTGCCTTGCCCGGCACGCTGATTCCAACCGAGCTGACAGTGTCAATGTGGCATGACAACAACCAGACGCGCTATGGCATTATTCTGCGTGATATCACTGAAAGAAAACGTTACGAGGAACGGTTATTCCTGCAAGCGCACCGTGATCCGCTGACAGGGCTGGCTAATCGAACATTGCTAACATCCACGTTGGATCTGGTGCTGAAAAATGGTGAACCAGCCTCCATCATGATTATTGATCTGGATGGCTTCAAGGATATTAACGATAGTCTCGGCCACTCCAGTGGTGACGAGATTTTATCCAGCGTTGCCAGACGATTACAGGATAATGTTCATACCGGCGATCTGGTTGCCCGCATGGGGGGCGATGAATTTGCTATCCTGTTGCCTAACCAGAGTGACGAACAGCAGGTGGCAAAACTAGCGGAAAAAATCATTTATGATATTTCGCAAGCCGTACCGGTCGATGATAAGCAAATCAACACCAGTGCCAGCATTGGGTTGGTCATTTATCCGGCTCATGGGACTACTGTGCAGGATTTGCTTACCAGTGCTGATCTGGCGTTGTATCAAGCGAAAGCCGATGGGCGTAACTGTTATCGCTTTTTTACTCGTGAACTGAGAGAAGTATTTCAGGCCCGTCATGCTTTCCAACTGGAGTTTATTCGGGCGTATGAACAAGAAGAATTCGAGGTGTTTTATCAGCCTCAAGTCAGCCTGATTGATAGTAAGGTCGTGGGGGCTGAGGCCTTGCTGCGCTGGCGTCATCCTTATAAAGGATTATTAGGTCCGGCGGCATTTATGGCGGCACTGGAACGTGGCCCTTGGGCGGAGCGTATTGGCGACTGGGTCGTACGGTCTGCCTGTCAACAAGCTTCTGAGTGGTGTCGGTCTGGTGCTGAGAATTTCCGTATCAGTATCAATTTATTTGCAGCTCAGTTTCGCTCAGGCATGTTGGCGCAGAAAATCAAAGACATTCTGACACAAACCGGCCTTAAGCCTGGTTCACTGGAGCTGGAAATTACGGAAAACATCATACTGCGGCATGATGAAAATATGATGAAGCCGCTCAATGATTTGCGGAGCAGTGGTATTGGCATTGCTTTTGACGACTATGGGACGGGATATGCATCGCTGAGTATGTTGAAACATTATCCGGTCACGCGGCTTAAAATTGACCAGACTTTCGTGCGAGCTATGTGTGAGTCAGCGCCCGATGCGGCGATTGTCCGCGCTATCCTTTATCTGGGTAAAAGTTTTGGTCTGGATGTGATTGCCGAAGGCGTCGAAACACAAGAACAGTGTGAAAGGTTGCTCAACAAAGGATGCGAGCAGGCGCAAGGGTATCTGTTTGGTCGGCCTATGCCGGCAGCAGAGTTTGAGAAATTGTTAGATCTGGAGGATACGCCTCTGGTTTGATGGCTACATTACGATGTAACTGGCATGGTTTCAGCAGGGTAAATGCGAATAGATATCGCAATATTTTTGAGTTATCAGTGCGTGCTGTGGCGAAAAGCAATAAACGAGTATGCCATTAACCGGGAGGTTTTTTGGCATTTATCACACCCGTCTGATAATGTTGTGACGGATATCTCAAATATTAAACTTTATATTTAATTACATTTTTATCTGCGAATATGCCAGTCATTTTCCTTGTTTCCTACGCCATGTCATTAGATTCCCTGCCGCTGTGATGCTGGCGGAACGCCTGTTTTCATTGATGGTGCTGCGTTCCTTGTTTCATCTTTCATTCAGAATACTCACCATAAAAGTGTAAAGTTGTGTTAATTTGGTAACGAAAGGGTTATGGATGCTTGAAAATGGCAGCGCAACCCATACGATGTGAGTGTTGCAAATACTTTTGTTGCTTTTGCTGAATAATAGAGGATATCTGAATCATATGATGCGTATTGCGCTTTTCCTGCTCACCAACCTGGCGGTGATGGTGGTATTCGGACTGGTGCTCAGTCTGACGGGAGTTCAGCACAACAGCATGGCGGGCTTGATTATCATGGCTGGCGTGTTTGGGTTCGGCGGATCGATAATTTCGCTATTGATGTCTAAATGGATGGCGCTGCGTTCAGTCGGTGGTGAGGTGATTGAACAGCCGCGTAATGAAACCGAACACTGGCTGCTGGAGACAGTGCGCGCTCAGTCTCAGCAGGTGGGAATCGCTATGCCGCAGGTCGCTATCTATCATGCGCCGGATATTAATGCGTTCGCGACAGGCGCTCGTCGTGACAGTTCGTTGGTTGCAGTCAGTACCGGTCTGTTGCAGAACATGAGCCGGGATGAGGCAGAAGCGGTTATTGCTCACGAAATCAGTCATATTGCTAACGGTGACATGGTCACGATGACGTTGGTGCAGGGAGTGGTGAACACCTTTGTAATCTTTATTTCCCGTATTATCGCACAAATTGTTACCAGCTTTCTTTCCGGTAATCGTGATGATAGCGAAGAGAGCAGTAATGGCAATCCACTGATTTATATGGCAGTTTCTATGGTACTGGAGTTGGTGTTTGGTATCCTCGCCAGTATTATCACCATGTGGTTTTCGCGTTATCGTGAGTTCCATGCTGATGCCGGTTCGGCGAAGCTGGTTGGCCGTGAGAAGATGATTGCTGCATTACAGCGACTGAAAACCAGTTATGAACCGCAGGAAGCAAGCAGCATGATGGCATTCTGCATTAACGGTAAATCCAAGTCCCTCAGCGAATTGTTTCTGTCGCATCCGCCGCTGGATAAACGTATTGAAGCGTTGCGTGCAGGCGAGTACCTCAAATAATCATATGACTACGTTAGTTGCAAAGGCCCTGCGGGGCCTTTGTTTTTTCTCGTGGATAATCTGATATTTTGCTGCTGCCAGTAAAAAAAGAAAGAATGTTTTATAAAATAAAATCACGATCACGGAAAAATGAAACGTTGTTTCTACAATGCCAGTATAATAAGGCGATTGATCGGGATGACCGGTATCTTTCATCCTGAGTCGTCTGATTTTTCACGATAAGCGCTAAGGATTTACAGATGGCCAAAGGTAAAAAGCTTTCTTTTACGTTCCATACTTACCAGGATTCAGTCACTGGCACCGAAGTGGTGCGTCTCACTCCGCCTGATGTCATCTGCCACCGCAACTACTTCTATCAGAAGTGTTTTTCCAACGATGGCAGCAAACTGCTGTTTGGTGGCGCCTTTGATGGGCCGTGGAACTATTATTTATTGGACCTTAAGACCCAGCAGGCGACGCAGTTGACCGAAGGGGCCGGCGATAACACGTTTGGTGGCTTTCTATCTCCGGATGACGATGCGCTTTACTATGTGAAGAATGTTCGTAATCTGATGCGCGTTGACCTGAACACACTGGAGGAAACCAATATTTATCAGGTGCCGGATGATTGGGTTGGGTACGGTACCTGGGTTGCTAACTCTGATTGTACCAAGATGGTTGGTATTGAGATTAAGAAAGAGGACTGGAAGCCACTGACAGACTGGAAAAAATTCCAGGAATTCTATTTTACTAACCCATGTTGCCGTTTGATTCGCATCGATCTGAAAACCGGCGAAGCCACCACTATTCTGCAGGAAAAACAATGGCTGGGTCACCCCATTTATCGTCCCGGCGATGATAATACCGTGGCTTTTTGTCATGAAGGGCCGCATGATCTGGTTGATGCTCGCATGTGGTTTATCAATGAAGACGGCTCCAATATGCGTAAGGTGAAAGACCATGCACCAGGTGAAAGCTGTACCCATGAGTTCTGGGTACCGAATGGTTCTGCGCTGGCCTATGTTTCTTATCTGAAAGGTAGCACCAATCGGTTTATTTGCAGTGTTGATCCTGTCTCGTTGGAAAATCGTCAACTAACGGAAATGCCGCCGTGTTCTCACTTGATGAGTAATTATGATGGTACGCTGATGGTCGGGGATGGCTGTAATGCGCCGGTGGATGTAAAAGATGACGGTGGTTACAAGATTGAAAACGATCCTTTCCTGTATGTGTTCAACATGAAAACAGGGAAACATTTCCAGGTTGCGCAACACAACACCTCCTGGGAAGTTTTGGAAGGCGACCGCCAGGTTACGCATCCGCATCCATCGTTCACGCCGGATGATAAACATATCCTGTTTACGTCTGACGTCGATGGCAAACCCGCATTGTATCTGGCAAAGGTACCTGATTCGGTTTGGCAATAACAGTCCTGCAACCGTGCCTGTCAAAGGTGCGGTTTTTTCACTTTTATACCCCAAATAATTCGAGTTGCAGAACAACACGCTAGCGTGTTGGGCAACGCCCCTGCAACTTGAAGTATGACGGGTATAGAATAATTATTAACCGGGCAGCTCCATTGTTGCCGTGGTTAATATTTGATCGTGTTTTCAGTTGTAGTAATGCTTGATTGCCATATTCAAAGCGTTCCCTTTATACTAAAACAAGTGTTCTATTTTTTTTAAAACAAAAATACTGAGTAGGGTGACCACAAAAATGGCTATTGCAGATTTAGATAAACAACCCGATTCCGTGTCATCAGTCTTAAAGGTTTTTGGTATTTTACAGGCATTGGGCGAAGAGCGTGAAATTGGCATTACGGAACTTTCACAGCGTGTGATGATGTCTAAAAGTACGGTTTATCGTTTCCTGCAGACGATGAAATCTCTGGGGTATGTTGCCCAGGAAGGTGAATCAGAGAAATACTCGCTGACGCTGAAATTGTTTGAATTGGGTGCTAAAGCGCTGCAAAACGTTGATCTTATCCGCAGTGCAGATATTCAGATGCGGGAATTGTCGGCGTTAACGCGTGAAACCATTCATCTCGGTGCGTTGGATGAAGACAGTATCGTCTATATCCATAAAATCGACTCTATGTATAACCTGCGTATGTATTCCCGTATTGGTCGCCGGAATCCGCTACACAGCACGGCAATTGGCAAAGTGCTGTTAGCCTGGCGTGACCGTGAAGAGGTCAAAGAAATTCTGTCTCATGTGGAATTCAAGCGTAGTACTATACACACTATCGGAAATACGGAAGAGTTATTGCCCCTGCTTGACCTGGTGTGCCAGCAGGGATATGGCGAAGACAACGAAGAGCAGGAAGAAGGCTTGCGTTGTATCGCTGTTCCGGTATTTGATCGTTTCGGTGTGGTGATCGCCGGCCTGAGTATTTCTTTCCCGACGATCCGTTTCTCGGAAGAAAATAAGCATGAGTATGTAGCCATGCTGCATACGGCGGCACGCAATATTTCTGATCAAATGGGATATCACGATTACCCATTCTGAAATTGGAATATTTTGGCCGCATTCCGGCTATTAGCCTGTCTCGGCGACAGGCTTTTTTATGAGCTAAACCCGGCATCCAGACGATGAATTGCGGTATGACTGTCGAATTGTCTGGTGGCACAGTGCTAGAATGCGCGCCTGAGTCAGGTTACGTAACAGGTTTTAGACATGAGTAGTTTTGCTTCAGACATGCTGGAAGTGGTTTTTGTCGCACTCATTGTGCTGCTGGTGATTCTGGTGTGGTTTTTTATCAATCGCGCCAGTGTGAGGGCCAATGAACAGATCATGCTGCTGCATGAAATTGTTGAACAACAGAAACAGCAAATTGCGTTATTGCAATCTTTGGTGCCGGTGACAGAGCCGATCCAGCAAGCCGAACCTCTGCTTGAGCAACCCGTACCGACGGAAACCAAAGAAAGCGAAGTTGATGTGTTGTTTAAAGACATGATCCCTGAGCGGTAACTGATCCATGTATCCTGGTATTTCTGTCGAAGAGCGCAGATTAATAGACTATCCCATATCTTACCTACGGTGTTCGCCGCTTGTATTTCTGCCGCCTGTTTTGGCCTGATGGGTGGCATCCCCCGGAGCATGGTGCTACTCTACGCCGTCAGGTTAGCGTGGCTCATCTTGCTGAATTGCACGATGACTGTCGCCATGATGCCTGCAACAGGATGGGATTGATTTAACAATTGTGGGTTAAATCCTTTTCCTCCGACCATCTAAATCAAACGCAATTATCGTTTGCACGTGGGCTTTCGTGTGGCTCACCACTGCAAATAAGGGAATTTACATGCCTGTTATTACGCTTCCTGACGGCAGCCAGCGTCATTATGACCACGCCGTTTCTCCTCTTGATGTCGCACTGGATATCGGGCCTGGCCTGGCGAAAGCGTGTATCGCCGGTCGGGTTAATGGTGAGTTGGTTGACGCTGTCGATGTCATTGAATCTGATGCGCAACTGTCAATCATCACTGCCAAAGATGAAGAAGGGATGGAAATTATTCGCCATTCCTGCGCACATTTGCTGGGACATGCTATCAAGCAATTGTGGCCGGATACCAAAATGGCGATTGGTCCGGTGATCGACAACGGTTTCTATTATGACGTCGATCTGGATCGCACCCTGACGCAGGAAGATTTGGAACTGCTTGAAAAGCGGATGCATGAGCTGGCGAGCAAAGATTACGACGTTATCAAGAAAAAAGTCAGCTGGCAGGAAGCGCGTGATACGTTTACGGCACGTGGCGAAAGCTACAAAGTGGCGATTCTTGATGAAAATATCAGCCATGATGATCGCCCTGGGTTGTACCATCACGAAGAATATATCGATATGTGCCGTGGTCCGCACGTACCTAACATGCGTTTCTGCCATCATTTTAAACTGCAAAAGACCTCCGGTGCCTACTGGCGCGGTGACAGCAAAAACAAAATGCTGCAGCGTATTTATGGCACTGCCTGGGCAGATAAAAAACAGCTGAGCGCCTATCTGCAACGCCTTGAAGAAGCCGCCAAGCGCGATCATCGTAAAATCGGTAAGCAACTAGACCTGTATCATATGCAGGAAGAAGCGCCGGGTATGGTGTTCTGGCACAACGATGGCTGGACGATTTTCCGCGAGCTGGAAGCTTTTGTACGCATGAAGCTCAAAGAGTACCAGTATCAGGAAGTCAAAGGTCCGTTCATGATGGACCGCGTGCTGTGGGAAAAAACCGGGCACTGGGAAAACTATAAAGAGGCCATGTTCACGACGTCATCTGAGAACCGTGAATATTGCGTCAAACCGATGAACTGCCCAGGACATGTGCAGATCTTCAATCAGGGGCTGAAATCTTACCGCGACCTGCCATTGCGTATGGCGGAATTCGGTAGCTGCCACCGCAATGAACCGTCAGGTTCCCTGCACGGTCTGATGCGTGTACGCGGCTTTACGCAGGATGACGCCCATATCTTCTGTACCGAAGAGCAGGTGCGTGATGAGGTAAACAGCTGCATCAAGATGGTGTACGACATGTACAGCACCTTCGGTTTCGAGAAGATCGTGGTGAAACTGTCCACGCGTCCTGAAAAACGTATCGGCAGCGATGACATGTGGGACCGGGCTGAAGAAGACCTTGCTGCTGCATTGACTGAAAACGCTATTCCGTTTGAGTATCAACCGGGTGAGGGGGCGTTCTACGGGCCGAAAATCGAATTTACGTTGCATGATTGTCTGGATCGCGCCTGGCAGTGCGGCACGGTACAGTTGGACTTCTCGTTGCCAGGCCGTTTGAGTGCATCCTATGTCGGCGAGAACAACGAGCGTCAGGTCCCCGTCATGATTCACCGGGCGATACTTGGGTCGATGGAGCGCTTTATCGGGATTTTGACCGAAGAGTTTGCCGGTTTCTTCCCAACCTGGTTGGCACCGGTACAGGCGGTGGTGATGAATATCACTGATAGTCAGTCTGATTATGTCAGCGAATTGACAAGAAAATTGCAGGATGCGGGCATTCGCGTTAAAGCGGACTTGAGAAATGAGAAGATAGGCTTTAAAATCCGCGAGCACACTTTACGGCGTGTTCCCTATATGCTTGTTTGTGGCGATAAAGAGGTAGAGGCTGGCAAAGTAGCTGTTCGTACCCGCCGCGGCAAGGACTTGGGAAGCATGGACGTCAGTGAAGTAATCACGAAGCTGCAGGAAGAAATTCGCAGCCGTAGTCTTCATCAGTTGGAGGAATAAGGTATTAAAGGCGGAAAACGAGTTCAACCGGCGCGTCCTAATCGCATCAACAGAGAAATTCGCGCACAAGAGGTACGTCTGACGGGCGTTGATGGCGAACAGATCGGTATTGTCAGCCTGAATGAAGCGTTAGAGAAAGCTGAGGAAGCAGGTGTTGATTTAGTTGAAATCAGCCCGAACGCCGAGCCGCCGGTTTGCCGAATCATGGATTACGGCAAGTTCCTCTATGAGAAGAGTAAGGCTACTAAAGAGCAGAAAAAGAAACAAAAAGTTATTCAGGTCAAGGAAATTAAATTCCGGCCTGGTACCGATGATGGCGACTATCAGGTCAAACTACGCAACCTGATTCGCTTTCTGGAAGATGGTGACAAAGCCAAAATCACACTGCGTTTCCGTGGTCGTGAAATGGCTCACCAGCAGATCGGCATCGAAATGCTTAATCGCATTCGTGATGATCTGAATGAATTGTCTGTCGTCGAGTCGTTCCCTACCAAGATCGAAGGGCGTCAGATGATTATGGTGCTGGCACCGAAGAAGAAACAGTAAGGCATTCAAGTAACACACTCCGCGCTGCCTTCGCGTAGCGCGGTTTTTGTTCGCCTTATCTGATTCATTGTTTAACAATGCGAAGTGGAAATAACAATGCCAAAGATTAAAACTGTACGTGGCGCCGCTAAACGCTTCAAGAAAACCGCCAGCGGTGGTTTCAAGCGTAAGCATGCTAACCTGCGTCATATTCTGACCAAAAAAGCGACTAAACGTAAACGTCACCTGCGTCCAAAAGCCATGGTTTCCAAAGGCGATCTGGGCCTGGTTGCAGCATGTCTGCCTTACGCATAAGTAACTTTTTTTAACTCAGAATTAAGACTTTAGGAGAGAGCATATGGCTCGCGTAAAACGTGGTGTGGTTGCTCGTGCACGTCACAAAAAGATCCTGAAACAAGCGAAAGGTTACTACGGTGCCCGTTCGCGCGTTTATCGTGTTGCCTTCCAGGCAGTAATCAAAGCTGGTCAGTACGCTTACCGTGACCGTCGTCAGCGTAAGCGTCAGTTCCGCCAGCTGTGGATTGCACGTATCAATGCAGCAGCCCGCCAGAATGGCTTGTCTTACAGCAAATTCATCAATGGCCTGAAAAAAGCCTCTGTTGAAATTGACCGTAAGATTCTGGCTGACATCGCCGTATTCGACAAAGTAGCGTTCAGCGCGCTGGTTGAAAAAGCGAAATCAGCTCTGGCGTAAGTCAGATGAGAGAGGGAGCTTGTCTCCCTCTTTTCGTCTCTGATGCCAGTTGATAGCGGATAATGTTCCTCAATCGCGGATGAAAAGCTTTCAGAATGAGCGAAATTGGTATATTGTCAACAGGTTAGCCAGGCAACGACGACGACAAATAAGGTAACGCAAGTATGAATTCTGCTATTTTCCGTTTCTTTTTTTACTTTAGCGCCTGAAATTCGGGGGCTTTGCGCGTAAGAACAGAAACGAAAAGTAGCGCCTAAGCCTCCTCTGTGGAGGCTTTTTTATTGGTTCAGATATCTGAATCCATAGATCTAGTAACGTTTGGCGTACTGAAAATCGTATCTTTCCAATCATGATTGTCGGCCATACAGGCAGAAGAAGAGGAATGCAATGCAACATCTCGCAGAACTGGTTGCTAAAGCCAGAGCAGCCATAGAACAGGCTGGAGACGTCGCCGCACTGGAAAATGTGCGCGTTGAGTTTCTGGGCAAAAAAGGTCACTTAACCCTTCAGATGACCTCGCTGCGCGAGCTGCCTGCTGAAGAACGTCCTGCCGCTGGGGCGGTTATCAATCAGGCGAAACAGGAAGTACAGGATGCCCTGAATGCGCGTAAGCAGACGCTGGAAAGTGCTGAACTGAATGCTCGACTGGCAGCAGAAACCATTGATGTCTCATTGCCGGGTAGAACCATGGAGAATGGTGGTCTGCATCCGATTACTCGTACTATCGAGCGCATTGAATCCTTCTTTGGCGAACTGGGCTTTGCCGTAGCGTCAGGTCCGGAAATCGAAGACGACTACCATAACTTCGATGCGCTGAATATTCCGGGCCACCATCCGGCGCGTGCCGATCATGACACCTTCTGGTTCGATGCTGCCCGCTTGCTGCGTACGCAGACTTCCGGTGTGCAGATTCGCACCATGAAAAAACAGCCGCCGCCGATTCGCATCATCGCGCCAGGACGTGTTTACCGTAACGATTATGATCAGACGCATACCCCGATGTTCCATCAGATGGAAGGGCTGATCGTGGATAAAAACATCAGCTTCACCAACTTAAAGGGAACGTTGCACGATTTCCTGCGCAATTTCTTTGAGGAAGATTTGCAGGTGCGTTTCCGCCCGTCCTACTTCCCGTTTACTGAACCCTCAGCTGAAGTGGATGTGATGGGTAAAAACGGCAAATGGCTTGAAGTGCTGGGATGCGGCATGGTGCATCCAAACGTGTTGCGTAATGTCGGCATCGACCCGGAAGTGTATTCCGGTTTTGCGTTCGGTATGGGGATGGAACGCCTGACCATGCTGCGCTACGGCGTGACGGATTTACGCGCCTTCTTCGAAAACGATTTACGCTTCCTCAAACAGTTTAAATAAGGCAGGAATATCAAGATGAAATTCAGTGAACTCTGGTTACGGGAATGGGTTAACCCAGCTATCAGCAGCGATGCCTTATCTGAACAAATTACCATGGCAGGCCTGGAAGTGGATGGCGTTGAACCGGTAGCTGGCGCGTTCCATGGTGTGGTCGTCGGGGAAGTAGTGGAGTGCGCACAGCATCCGAATGCGGATAAATTGCGTGTGACTAAAGTCAACGTGGGCGGTGAACGATTGCTGGATATCGTCTGCGGCGCGCCTAATTGCCGGCAGGGACTTAAAGTCGCGGTGGCGACTGTAGGGGCGGTTTTGCCGGGCGATTTCAAGATCAAGGCGGCTAAGTTGCGTGGTGAACCGTCTGAAGGGATGTTGTGCTCTTTCTCCGAACTGGGCATTTCCGACGATCACAGCGGGATTATCGAATTACCGTCCGATGCACCGTTAGGCACTGATATCCGCGAATACCTGAAACTCGATGACAATACCATTGAGATCAGCGTGACGCCGAACCGTGCTGATTGCCTCGGCATTTTGGGTGTCGCTCGTGACGTTGCGGTACTGAATGAACTGGTGTTGACCGCACCGGCGATTGAACCAGTGGCTGCGACTATTGCCGACCGTTTCCCGATTCAGGTGGAAGCGAGCGAAGCGTGCCCACGCTATCTGGGCCGGGTGGTTAAGGGTATCAACGTCAAGGCGGCTACGCCGCTGTGGATGCGCGAAAAACTGCGTCGCTGCGGCATTCGCTCCATCGATCCTGTAGTGGATGTGACCAACTACGTGTTGTTGGAGCTGGGACAGCCGATGCACGCGTTTGATCTCAGCCGTCTTGAAGGTGGCGTTGTGGTGCGCATGGCGAAGGAGGGGGAAACCCTGCGCCTGCTGGACGGTACTGACGCGACCCTGAGTGCCGATACGTTGGTGATTGCCGATCATCAGAAAGCACTGGCTATGGGCGGCATCTTCGGCGGCGAACATTCTGGTGTGAATGGTGAAACGCAGGATGTACTGCTGGAATGTGCTTATTTTAATCCGCTGTCGATCACCGGGCGTGCACGCCGCTACGGTTTGCACACTGATGCATCGCATCGTTATGAACGTGGCGTTGACCCGGCATTGCAGCATCTGGCGATTGAACGTGCAACCCGCCTGTTACTGGATATTTGCGGCGGTGATGCCGGCCCGGTAGTGGACGTGACCAGTGAGAAAGATTTGCCGGCCCGTGCAACAATCGCGTTACGCCGTGACAAGCTGGATCGGTTGATCGGTCATGTGATTTCCGACGATAAAGTCAGCGATATTCTTAATCGCCTGGGGTGCCAGGTAACCAAAACCGCCGATGGCTGGCAGGCGCTGGCGCCGAGCTGGCGTTTCGATATGGCTATCGAGGAAGATTTGGTGGAAGAGGTCGCCCGTGTTTACGGCTACAACAACATTCCGAATATTCCTACTCATGCGCCGCTGAAGATGACGCAACATCGCGAAGCAGACCTCACACTTAAACGTGTGAAAACGCTGCTGGTGGATCGCGGTTTTCAGGAAGCGATCACATACAGCTTCGTTGACCCTAAAATTCAGTCGCTGATTCATCCCGGTGAAGAGGCGTTGATTCTGCCGAGCCCGATTTCGGTAGAAATGTCCGCTATGCGCCTGTCTCTGTGGAGTGGGTTGTTGGGGGCTGTGGTATACAACCAGAATCGTCAGCAAAGCCGCCTGCGCTTGTTTGAGAGCGGTCTGCGCTTTGTTCCGGATCAGAATGCCGATTTAGGCGTGCGTCAGGAAACCATGCTGGCGGGGGTGATTACGGGAACTCGCTACGAAGAACATTGGGATCTGGCGCGCCAGACGGTTGACTTCTATGATTTAAAAGGCGATTTGGAAGCTGTATTGGCATTGACCGGGAAACTGTCTGCGCTTGAGTTTCGGGCTGAAAGTCATTCCGCGCTGCATCCAGGACAAGCTGCGGCCATTTATCTGGCAGATGAGCGCATCGGCTATATCGGTGTGATTCACCCGGAATTGGAGCGCAAACTGGACCTGAATGGGCGTACCGTAGTGTTTGAAGTACTGTGGGACAAGGTTGCTGAGCGCGTGGTGCCTGAGGCCGCAGATATTTCCCGTTTCCCGGCGAATCGCCGTGATATTGCTGTCGTGGTGGCTGAAAGCGTGCCTGCGGGCGACGTTTTGGCTGAATGCAAGAAAGTTGGCGCAAATCAGCTAGTTGGCGTAAACTTATTTGACGTGTACCGGGGCAAGGGCGTAGCTGAAGGATATAAGAGTCTGGCTATTAGTCTGGTATTGCAGGATACCGCTCGTACACTGGCAGAAGAGGAAATTGCTGCTACCGTTGCGCAATGCG
The DNA here is from genome assembly GCF_012273755.1 of Dickeya sp. CFBP 2040. Taxonomy (NCBI): domain Bacteria; kingdom Pseudomonadati; phylum Pseudomonadota; class Gammaproteobacteria; order Enterobacterales; family Pectobacteriaceae; genus Dickeya; species Dickeya sp. CFBP 2040. The sequence continues at coordinate 58,885 of NZ_JAAVXH010000092.1, read as the reverse complement.
TAGCAGCACTAAAACAGCGATTCCAAGCATCCTTGAGGGATTAACCTATGGCGCTTACTAAAGCTGAAATGTCTGAATACCTGTTTGAAAAGCTTGGGCTCAGCAAACGGGATGCCAAAGAGCTCGTCGAGTTGTTTTTCGAAGAAGTTCGACGCGCTCTGGAAAATGGTGAACAGGTCAAGTTGTCGGGGTTTGGCAATTTTGATTTGCGAGACAAAAACCAGCGCCCAGGGCGCAACCCAAAAACCGGCCAGGATATTCCGATTACCGCTCGCCGGGTTGTCACGTTCCGTCCAGGGCAGAAATTGAAGAGTCGGGTGGAGAACGCCTCACCCAAAGTGTCGTGATTTGACAAAAAAGGCCGCATTAGCGGCCTTTTTCTTTTATGGAATCGTCTGAAAGTGGAGTGGACGGTTCTGCCATTTTTCTTGCGCACGGACGTTGCGGCACGGCAGGCACGGGTTTGCGATCATCCAGCAGGTGTCGGATAGCCAATATCGGATGGTACAGCAGCATTCTGGGACCAGCCCAGCGCATAACGGCTTTGATGGCTTCCCGCTTGGCGGGCTGATAGCAATGGATCTGGCACTGCTTGCAGGCTGGTTTGCTGTCTCCGTAATAGCACTTTTGCAGCCGGTTCAATGCGTAATCCTGTAGCCTGACATAATAATCCGCATCATCAGCAGGGGCTGGAAATGCCCGTTCATACAATGTGATCATTGCCTGAATGGTAAGGCTTTCCCGGTGAATCCGTTTGCCGGAGGAAGAGGACATCGTGGCACTCCCATGACGATTTTTAAATCGCATGATATATGCAATTTAATGTGAAAACCTTGTCCTGAAGCAGCTTAACGTGTGGCCAACCAGGACAACAGTGACCCCAGTGTTACCATGACTACACCTTGCCAGAAAGCGAGTGTAGGGGGAGTTTGCAGCCAGATTGCGGCCATCAGTGTCGTCAGTACTGGCGTAAAGTAAGACGCTGTGGCCAGTAACGTCATGTTACCGCGCTGAATACCCGTATCCCACGCGGCATAGGCCAGCGCGGTTGAGCCACCGATGAACAACAACTCCAGCAGGGTTCGTGCCGAAAAGGCGAAAACCGGAGCATCACTGAGCAGATATTGTCCCCACAATACGGCGGCAGTGGTGATGAAAAACAACAGTATGCCGCTTTTTCCATTGCCGAAACGGCGTGAGATATTGCAGTAAAGTGCCCAGACCAGCGCGGCGATCAGCGCCATGCTATAGGCCAGCGGATTGGCACTGATGTTTTGCCACATCTGTGCAGGCGTCCAGTCGCCATTGCCTTTCAGAATCCATAGAATCCCGGTTATCGATAAGGCAAGGCCTGGCCACAACCACAACCGGCTTTTTTGTTGGTTAATAAAGAGTGAGAACAGAATAGTCAGGCAGGGCCACAGATAATTGATCATCCCCAGCTCCATCGCCTGCATTCGGTTTTGTGCCAGCCCAATCGACAACGAGAAGCAAATTTCGTAGCTGACAAACAAAGCACCGCCGAGCAGCAGGTAAATCCTGGCATGGGAACGAAAGGTGGGACGATGTCCGACCAGCAGCAGGCAGAGCGCGCTGGTGGTATAAATCATAGCAGCGCCGCCTAACGCGCCCAGTGCTTCAGTCAGGCTGCGAATCAGACCAACCGAGGTACTCCAGAGTATGATCGCCAGCAGTCCGGCCAGTGTGGCGCGATAAGGGGTTATGAGTATCATCAATGATTATTGGCTATGGCGTTATGGGAAAACAGACAGATGCCGGATGGCATCTGTCTGAAGGGATTAAAGCTATAACAGGGATTAAAGCTGCAACACGGTTATCAACGCAAAAGATTACCGCCAGAAATCGTCAAAGACGGTAATAGGCGGTCGGCGTTTGTGCTCGGTTTTACGATACCAGCTTTCGATAATGGCGGCATCGATGGGATCAAGCTGTTTGCCTTCCAGATAATCGTCGATTTTTTCGTAGGTGATACCCAGCGCGACCTCATCCGGCAGAGAGGGGCGATCATCCTCCAGGTCTGCTGTTGGTGCCTTGGTGTAAAGGTGAGATGGGCAACCCAGCAGGCTGAGCAAGGCTTTTCCCTGTCGTTTGTTGAGGCGGAAAATCGGATTGATGTCAGTACCGCCATCACCGTATTTGGTGAAAAAGCCGGTGACGGCTTCTGCTGCGTGATCGGTACCTACAACCAGACCGGCGTTCATGCCTGCGATACTGTACTGGGCTTTCATGCGCTCGCGTGCTTTTTCATTGCCCTTAACGAAGTCAGACAATTCAATGCCGATGGCGCGCAGCGTCGCTTCACTGGCATCCACCGCCGGTTTGATGTTAACAGTTAGCACCTGATCCGGCTGGATAAATTGGATGGCGTCCTGACAGTCTTGTTCATCAGCCTGTACGCCATACGGCAAACGCACTGCGATGAACCGGTACTCGGCTTTGCCTGTTTCCTGGCGCAATTCGGTGATCGCTGTCTGGCATAGTTTGCCCGTCAGCGTTGAATCCTGCCCGCCACTGAGTCCCAGAACCAGGCTTTTGACGAATGGGTGTGCTTTCAGATAATTCTTTAAAAAATCAACACTCACCCGAACTTCCTGCGCCGGATCGATGGTGCTTTTCACCCCTAGCGCCTGAATGATTTCTCTTTGTAATGACATCTCCACCCCCTGAACTTATTGATGTGCCAGAACAATTGTTCACATCGCCAGAGAGTAACGTTAATTCCGATGGAACAAAAGAACAATAAGAAGCCGGTGGTTTTACATCACACCGGGGGGCTTTTTCGTCAACGAGTAGTCTGTTGAATGACAACCATTGATTTGAAAAAACCGTTGCGGCTGTCTAGTCTTAGCAACACCGATAGCGAATGAGGTAATAGCATGAAGAAAAAACGTTTATTCATGTGTATCGCTGCAAGTGCACTGCTGCTTTCCGGGTGTATGGTTTATGATCGTGCAGAGAATTTCTTCACTAAACCTGTAGTGAAGGATGTGAAAAAAGGCATGAGCCAGCAGGAAGTGAATCGGATTGCCGGACCCGCATCGACGCAAGCCACAATGCTTCATGCACGGGGAACCTGTAATACCTATGTGTTAGGCACTCATGACGGTAAGATTCAGTACTACTTCGTCAGCTTTGATGAAACAGGTCATGTGTTGAACAAGGGATTCCAGAGTTGTCAGGAATACGACACCAATCCAAAATTCTGACTGAAAATAGAAATGCCGGAGTGGGAAACTGCTCCGGCATTTTTTATGACTGATAAGGGAACTAACGATGCGTTAACGCCGCATCATCATCCCGGTTGAACACTGCTTTATCGGTCTGTTTTAACCACTGGCTGGTAAGGGTGCCGGCTGTCATCGAGCCGCTGACATTGAGTGCAGTGCGGCCCATATCAATGAGCGGTTCAATTGAAATCAGCAACGCGACCAGCGTCACCGGCAAACCCATGGCCGGCAGGACAATCAACGCGGCGAAGGTGGCACCACCACCAACACCCGCCACACCGGCTGAGCTGAGGGTCACAATACCTGCCAGAGTGGCAATCCACATCGGGTCCCACGGATTGATGCCTACCGTTGGCGCAACCATGACCGCCAGCATCGCGGGGTACAATCCGGCGCAGCCGTTCTGGCCGATGGTAGTGCCAAAGGAGGCGGCAAAGCTGGCGATGGATTCCGGCACGCCGATACGGCGTGTCTGGGCTTCGATATTCAGCGGAATGGTAGCGGCGCTGGAGCGGCTGGTGAAGGCAAAACTCAGCACTGGCCAGACCTTGCGATAGAAACGGGCCGGGTTTACGCCAGCCAGCGCCAGCAACAGGGCATGAACGCCAAACATTAATGCCAAACCAAGGTAGGACGCCACGACAAAGCTGCCGAGTTTGAGGATGTCCTGCAGGTTGGAACTGGCGACCATTTTGGTCATCAGCGCCATAACGCCATAAGGCGTGAGACGCATGACCAGACGAACCAGCTTCATCACCCAGGATTGCAGCGTATCAATAGCCGTTAATACACGCTCGCCTTTTACCGCATCGTCCTTCAGCAACTGAAGGGCGGCAATGCCGAGAAACGCGGCGAAAATCACTACGCTGATGATCGAGGTTGGGTTAGCACCGGTCAGGTCGGCAAACGGATTTTTAGGGATAAACGACAGCAGCAGCTGTGGTACGTTCAGGTCTGCAACTTTGCCGACATAACTACTTTGAATTGCAGATAACCGGGCGGTTTCCTGTGCACCCTGTATCAACCCTGATGCGGTAAGCCCAAACAGATTGGTCACAAAGATACCGATTAAGGCGGCGATAAGCGTAGTAAACAGCAAGGTGCCAAGCGCAAGCAGACTGATTTTCCCCAGTGATGAGGCGTTATGCAGTCGGGCGACTGAGTTGAGAATGGATACAAATACCAGCGGCATTACAATCATCTGTAGCAGTTGCACATAGCCATTGCCGACGATGTTGAACCAGGAGATAGATTGTTTGACGACAGGATTGTCATCGCCATAAATCAGATGTAATACCAGACCGAACAGAACGCCGGTAAGCAGACCCAGCAGCACTTTTCTGGACAGGCTCCAGCTTTTATTACCGCCATACCCTAGTGTGAAAAGCAGTACAGCAAACACAACTACATTTATTATCAGGGGAATATTCATCCCACGACTCCTTTTTTAATGACCATGGCCGCCACGGTTAATAAAGAAACGTGACCAGCGTAGTCGTAGCATAACAGGTCTGCTATATCGCAGTTATATAGAGATGAAGCACATTGTTAGAGCGAAATGGAATAACTCCGGCAGGTGTTGAGTCAACGAGTCAGTAGCTGGTGCAACTGCTGGTTGATCTGCTGTAGCCACCGTGCTGGTTCGCCATAATGCCAGGATTCGAGCGGTTGTTGCGGTTGCCAGAGCATAAACAGAATCAACCCCAGGCATAGCAGTCGCTCCAGTTGGTTCCCTTTGTCGCTATTAAGGATGGGCAGACGAAAACGCCAGCGACAAGGCCATAACAGCGGCACACCTGCGGTGGTCAGCATATCGGCAACAATGTGGCTCAAATAGCCGACGATCATGGCGTGATAGACATCGCCCGGTAATGGCCAACCTGCCGGTAGTCGGGTGCGGATGATATAGATACCGATAAATATCGCCAGCAAACTGTGCGTGAAACCGCGATGACCGCACAGCCTGGCAATCGGTACGGAAATCCATTTCAGGCGCTGGCCCAGGATAGACTTCGGGTGGTCGATGTCGGGTAACAGGGCAGTCAGCATAGCGGCGGGGATGATGTGCCACCAGTCGCCTGTTGCCAGAGCGGGCGATAATTCTGCTTTTTTGGCGAAGATTGCGCTGGCTACGGCAAACAGGAGGTGTCCTTCCGCGGTCATGAAACATCTCAAAAACTGTCATTTTATACAGTATAAAAGATTGTCGTGAATGACGAAAGGTGTGACGCTGTAACCAGTTATTTTTTATCCGATTGATTCAAAAAATTTTTCTTTACTGACTGCGACATGTTTTTAATAAAAAAGCCCCAACGAAGGCGTCGGGGCTTAAAAGAAATAATCCGTAATTATTCTTTCATGGCGCGTTTCAGAATACGCTCAGCCTGGCGTTGGAAATATTTGGCCGTTTCTTCCACCGATTTTTGACCGTAATCGATATACTGAATAGCATCGCCAAACAGGGCGACAATCTGCGGGTCGTCAAAATAAGGCGAGGTTTTGGTGTCATGCGGCAAAGACAAGGCCAGATTCAGGCCCGCTACCGATGGATCGCTATCCTTGATGATGCCGTCGGCGCGTAACTGTGCAACAGCGGCTTTACTCAATGGTACACCACGCTCCAGACCCAGCGCCTGAATGCCTTCCTTGCTGTTCAACAGGTAGTTGATCAGCATGGCGGCTTCTTTCGGGTGCTTGCTGGATTTGCCGATGGACAACATCTGAGCCGGTTTGAAGAACAACCCCGCTTCTTTGGCGCCTGGCAACATCGGGTAAGCACCCAGTTCCAGTTTGGCAGGTGGTTGCAGGTTGTCTGAATATTTGGTGATAGTGGAGTTCCACATGTAGGTGCCGCCCCAGTCACCGGTAATCCACGGTTTCATTTCATACATGTTGCTCTTGCCGAATGACGCATAGTATTTCGCCGACGGCATAACGTGGGCATCAACCAGCTTTTTGTACATCTCGAAGAATTCTATCCATTGTGCATCGGTATAGGAGAACTTCTTGTTTTTTTCATCCACCGCCGGGATGCCATATTTCTGCACCATGTAAGAGTTCAACAATGCCAGTGAGTCCTGATGTTCCAGTACCAGCGGGTAGAATTGATCGCCCAATTTTTCCTTGAACACTTTGCCGGCGTTCAGCAACTCATCCCAGTTTTTCGGTGCGGATAAGCCGGATTTCTTCCAGGTTTCGGTGTTGTAATAAAATACACGGGCTGTCACGGAGATCGGAATTCCGTTCAGTTTGCCGTCTACCGTGGTGGCTTGCAGTTCTTTCGCATCAAACTGCGACAGATCCAACACGTCTTTCACCTTGTTCAGATCGTAGAAGCCATCACCGGTGCGGGAGAAAATCGGTAACCAGTTCCAGTTGGTTTGCATGACGTCTGGCTCGGTGTTGCCAGCGATCTGGGTAGTCAGGCGCGACAGATGACCATCCCAACCGGTGTATTCTGCTTTTACTTTGATGTCCGGATATTTTTTCTGGAATTCATCAATCGCTTTCAACGTCACCTGGTGGCGGCCATTGCCACCCCACCATGACATGCGTAGATCAACCTGATCAGCGGCGAAAGACTGGTGTGCTATCAGAGCCAGAGAAGAGGCAATCAATGTTCGTAGGATGACTTTTTTCATCGGTTATACTCCTGTTAAAGAGAGATATTTTGTTCTGTTTTTGCATCGAAAATATGGCATTTATCCATATCAAATCTGAAATACACCTGACGATTCAGACCATTGCTAATAATCATCCTCGCTTCGTCTGACGGCATACGGCTGGTCAGTTCAAAACCATCGACCTTGATGTACATAAAGAATTCGTGGCCCATGTTCTCAGCACGCACCAGCTCACCCTGGAAATGACCGCCGTCGAAAGGCGTTTCCGATACCGTGACATATTCCGGACGAACACCGAAGCAGATGTCTTTACCCACGTAGTCGCGTACTTTGTCTTGCCGCGATTGGCTAAGGCTCATGGTATAGTGGCCTACCTGCAACGAGATCTGGCCGTTATCTTCCAGCAATTTGCCCGATTTGATGTTCATTTCCGGCGCACCGATAAAACCGGCGACAAACATATTCTTCGGGAAGTGGTACAGGTTATCCGGCGTATCCACCTGCATGATGTGACCCAGTTTCATGACGCAGATACGGTCGCCCATGGTCATGGCTTCAGTCTGATCGTGCGTCACGTAGACGCTGGTAGCGGGGTGGCCGCTCTTTTTCAATTGCTTATGCAGATCCGAAATACGGATACGCATTGAGGCGCGCAGCTTGGCGTCCAGGTTGGAAAGCGGTTCGTCGAACAGGAAGACATCCGGCTTTTTCACGATGGCGCGACCGACCGCCACACGCTGTGCCTGACCGCCGGACAACTGGCGTGGCAGGCGGTCCATCAACTCTTCCAGTTCCAGAATCTTAGCGGCTTCATTAACCTGTTCGTCGATCTTGTCTTTCGGCATCTTGCTGAGCTTCAGGCCGAAGGCCAGGTTTTCTCGAACCGTCATGTGCGGGTAGAGGGCATAATTCTGGAACACCATGGCAATACCGCGATCTTTCGGCGCCAGATTATTGACTATTTTGTCACCGATGCGAACTTCACCGCCGCTGATGGTTTCCAGCCCAGCCAACATGCGCAAGGTTGTGGATTTCGCACAGCCTGATGGTCCTACAATCACCATGAATTCGCCGTCTTTGATCGTCAGGTTGATACCGTGAACGGCTTTGAAACCGTTGGAGTAGACTTTTTCCAGTTTGTTGAAAATGACTTCAGCCATGATAAATCCTCAATTAACCTTTAATTCCGCTGCTGGTAACGCCCTGAACGAAGTAGCGCTGAGCCATGAAGAAAATGATGATGGACGGCAGAATGGAAATACTCGCCATTGCCAGAATTTCGTTCCATGGTGCGCCTTCTGTCACGTCGATAGACATTTTCAAAGCCAGCGCAATGGGGTATTTGTCCACGCTGTAAACGTAAATCAGTGGGCCGATAAAATCGTTCATTGACCACATAAACTGGAACAGGGCGACCGAAATAATGGCCGGTTTCAGAATCGGCACCACTACGTACCACAGCACCTGCCAGGAGTTGCAACCATCTATCTGCGCGGCTTCTTCCATATCACGCGGTACGCCGCGCAGGAACTGAATCAACATGAACACGAAGAACCCTTGAGTGGCGAACGCAACCGGTACATACAGCGGCAGGTAGCTGTTCAGCATTCCCATTTCACGGAACATGATGTACTGCGGAATCAGTAGCACGGTGCTTGGCAGCAACATGGTGGCTATCAGGGTGGCGAACCAGAAGTTCTTCCACGGAATCTCAAACCGGGCGAAACCGTAAGCCACGATAGTGGAGGAAATCACCGTCAGCACGACCTTCGGGATCACATATTTGAAGGTATTGACCATGTAGTGACCGAAGTTGTATTCGGTGCCGGTTTTCCAGCCGTTGATAAAACCATCCCAGGTGATGTGTGTTGGCCACAGACTCAGCGTGGTGAAGATCTCATGGTTCGGTTTGAACGATGCCGAGAACATCCACGCCAGCGGGTAGAGCATCAGGATGCCGACAGCCAACAAAATGGTGTAACGGATGCCTGCGCTGATTTTTTCACGGCGCAGCGTACGGCGAACTTCTGCCGCTGCGATATCCTGCGCAGACAGTGGAGAATGAATATCAGCCATTTTTTCCTCCTTTATCGGCGGAGTAGAACACCCAGTATTTAGACGATTTGAAGGAGATAGCGGCGAATACGGCTACCACCAGGAACAGCACCCACGCCAGCGCTGCGCCGTACCCCATATCAAAATATTTGAAGGCCGTATCATAGATATAGAGCGAGAACAGATAGGTGTAGTGGGTGGGGCCACCGCCGGTAATGACGTAGGGGGCGGTGAACTCCTGAAACGCCTGTGTCGTTTGCATAATGAAGTTGAAGAAGATAACCGGTGTAATCAGCGGCACGGTCACTTTCAGGAACATCTGCCATTTCGAGGCACCGTCGATCATCGCCGCTTCATACTGGGATTGCGGCACGTTTTGCAGTGCAGCCAGAAAGATCACCATGGCGGAACCAAACTGCCAGACACGCAGCAGGGTTACCGACATCAGCGCCAGTGCCGGCTCGCCGAGCCAGTTAACCGGATCGACGCCAAAAACGCCGATAAAGCTGTTCAACAGACCATCGATGGCGAACAGGGCGCGCCACAACACGGCGATAGCGACGCTGCTGCCGAGAATAGACGGTACGTAATAGGCGGTGCGGAAAAAGCCAATTCCGCGTAACTTGAAATTCAGCACGAATGCGATAAGCAGTGCGAAAATGAGTTTCAGCGGGATAGTTAAGAAGACATAAGCAAAGGTGACGCCCATGGATTTCCAGAAAAGATCGTCCTCCATAAGCATCCGGTGATAATTTTCCAGGCCGGTGAATGTGGGCGGACTCATTAAATCATACTCAGTAAAACTGAGTACAAACGATGAAATAAAGGGAAAGGCGGTGAAAACTATCAACCCTATTATATAGGGCGAGATATAAGCTAACCCCAGCATTCTGTTTTCGTTCATAATGCCTACCTGCGTTAGTAATGATGAATCTGTAAAAGAAAATCAGTGTATTAATTGTTGTGGGTAAATAAATTCTGTGTCGTAAATAACCCGGCTTTCTCCATTAATACGATAGTCACCATGGATATATCCCCCTTGCGTCAGGATGGCGGGGATTTCCGTCCACGTATTTCTGCAGGCGGCGATGAGTGTCAGTAAAATGGCAGGAAAGGGATCGTCAAGTCGTACATAACGATGATGTTCAGAGCGAACGAATAAACCGTGATGGAAATGGCGTTTAAATAAAATTTCCGCCATTTGCCAGGCATATTCTGCCCATTGCGCTGATTGTGTCGCCTGCGCCAGTTCGGTAATTGCCAGCAGCAGAAAAGGAGAGGTGGATTGATGAATGCCTTGTCTTTCCAGGCGTGACAACATGGTGACGATCAGCATGTACAGGTCGTCATCGTCGCTCAGTCGCCAGGCGCGCGCCAGCGGCAGCAAGTAATCGCCTTCCAATGGGAACGGTTTAAGAACGGTACCCGCTTTACCGTAATAACCATCGCGTTTGAAGCGGTAACCGGTCATGTCCTGGCCGTTATTCCACATTGGACGCAGGCTGTTGCTGTCAACATCGTACGCATATTGGTAGTAATTTTTCAGACCAGCGATGACCGATGTCAGGATTTCATCGTCTGGTTGGTGGTGCAGAATATCGAGCATCGCCAGCGGGTTATCGATCAACAGCGGACGCATGTCGCGGAACAGCACGTTAGCCTCACGGGCAATGGCGCCGAATTCCGGACCGAACTGCCGCTGCGCGCGATCACCGAACCAGGATTGGGTTTGGTTATCGTCAGCCGGCACCGGCTGGCGCTGCAATGGCGAACTGAACTGGTAAGCTGGCATACCGGTTTCCGGGTTACGTGCCAGTACATATTGTCGATAAAGATGCTTACCCCAGGCTGCTGCGTGCATATCACCGCTATGGCGAGCATAAGCAAAAGCGGCGTAAATCAGGTCGGTACCTGCATTAACGAAGGTTAGCCCTTTGGTTAACGGCAGTTCTGGCCATGTAGCGGGGTTTACCACATCGTGGCGAGAATGCAGAAATACGTTTGGGTCGCGTTGTTTGGCATAATCGCCGTGACGCCCCAGATCGAGACAGTCCCAGTTTTCTACATGTGCATTCCAGAATCCCTGAATAAAATGACGGATTTTTTCCGGATTAACCTGATAAAGAAAATCGTAATAAGGCAGATGGTGTTTTAATTCATGTACCAATGATTTAGATTCCGGCCCTTCGCTGTCCAGCGTATCGAGATTAATAAACCGGTGACCGCCCCAATAAAAAAGCCCGCTATTTTCATCGACAAAGCGACTCAGAAAATAGTCGCTCTGAGAAAATGCAGACTGGCGATATTTTTCCATTTCTGTGACGGTACTCATGGAAACCAATAGCTTCAGCCAATTTTGCTGACTGGCAAAATTGGAAATGGGAGCGTTATGACCATCAGGAAATTGCCAGACAACGGGCGACCGTGTTTTTATCTCAAATCCATCAGCCAATAGCGGTGTTGGATGGATGGCGCTATGGCCGTATTGCTGAATCTTTTCAATATGGCTGCTAATCGCTACTAGCCACTGGTCGATTTGCCATTTTCTGCTGGTGTTTAAATCAGTAAAAATACTCATGGACTACCTTCTTGTAGAACCTGAGGACACAGTTCTTTATAAATAGAAACATTGTTTTGATTGATTATATTGCTCGGATTATATCTTCGTCATGTGCTCAATAGTGAAAGTGTGATCAAAGTCGGAACGTTGTTTTGAAATTTTTTTATGAAGAATTTGGAAACTATTGCTGGTGGCGAAACTTTTTAACTTTTTGATTTACAAAAAAAGGCACAACTTGGTGTTGTGCCTTTGACCATGAAAGAATTTTTTTGGGAAAATTAACGAGCCAGCCAGCCACCGTCAACGGCGATGGTATAACCATTGATATAATCAGATGCACTGGAGGCCAGGAAGACTGCCGGGCCTTGCAGATCTTGCGGCAGACCCCAACGGCCAGCCGGGATACGATCCAGAATTTCTTTGCTACGGTCTTGATCGGCACGCAACTGCTGGGTGTTATTGGTTGCCATGTAGCCGGGTGCAATAGCGTTGACGTTGATGTTGTGTTGCGCCCATTCATTGGCCATCAGACGGGTAATACCCATGACCGCGCTTTTGGAAGCAGTGTAGGAAGGCACGCGGATACCACCCTGGAAGGACAACATCGAAGCGATATTGATAATTTTACCGCCATGACCTTGCTTGATGAACTGACGGGCAACGGTCTGTGACATGAAGAATACGCTCTTGATGTTCAGGTTCATCACATCGTCCCAGTTTTTCTCGCTGAACTCGATGGCGTCTTCACGACGGATAATACCGGCGTTGTTGATCAGAATGTCCACTTTACCTAACTCGGCAACGGCTTTTTCCACCAGCGCCGCATGACCGGAGATATCGCTCATGTCAGCGGTCAGGCTGAGGAAACGACGGCCTGTGGCAGTGACTTTTTCGATGGTTTCTTTCGGTTCAACAATGTTGACGCCGACGATGTCACAGCCGGCTTCAGCCAGACCGACAGCCATACCCTGACCCAGGCCGGTATCGCAACCGGTGATCAGTGCCACTTTGCCTTGTAAATTGAATGAATCTAGAATCATAGCGTTGATCTCTCTGTAAGCGACATAGTTTGTCGTGAGCTTGTTACTGGGGAATACCGGTTATACCCATCACATTTTAGGTTGTGGTTGATTGGCTATTTTCGCTCATCCCCATTACGCCATCGGATTTGCTTACGTGCCGCTCTCCCGCAACATGAAATCTTTCAGGCCAGCCGCCGTTAGTACTGTTCGTTCACTAACCTTGACATTAGCCATGTCTGAGAAAACCTGATTATCGCCAACTATCCCCAGATAAAGGCGTAACCAGTGGTACTTACGCCCGAATGAATCGATCAGCCTGGTGAAATTACCGCCTGCTCGTTCAGTAATCTTATCAATGTGGTTTTGCGTCATGGTGCAGGCGTCTGCATCAAACACGCATCCGATCAGAAACTCGCATCGCAGGCCAGCGGTATCAAGCTGGCGGACGTGATCGCCGTGGAGGCTCCGACGGATTGGCATGGCTATTCCTCGATTTCAAGTAGAAATCAGGCCATGAACCTGACAGGAAAGCGCCGGGCGGAACAGATAACCTTGCGTGGCAGTGACAACGTCACCTGAGCCTTTTTGCCCGGTTCTTTCGTGTTGTGACGCGATAATAGTGTGGTTGAGATGTGAATTCAATAAAAATGAAATAATGTTTTATTTATTTCTTGAGAGGCATCATGGTTTTGCTTATTTTATGTTTCATCTGATGCTGATGTTACTAGAATAGCGGTATTTATCCTTTGTGCTACCTTGATTATTCAAGGGAGGCACGCCGTACTACTGTAAGGAGAAACCATGAGAAGGTACTTTATTGACGACGAAACGCCGTGGGAAGAGCTGGGTGGCGGCATTAAACGTAAAATCATCACCTGGAGCGATGAGCTGATGATGGTATGCGTTCATTTTGCCAAAGGTGCCATCGGTACACCGCACAAACATGATATCCATGACCAGATAGCCTATGTGGCGGCAGGCAGCTTCGAAGTAGTGATTGAAGGTGAGAAACGTATTCTGAAAACCGGCGATGCCTATATGGCGGTGAAGAATGAAATGCACGGTGTCGTATCGCTGGAAGAAGGCAGTGTATTGATCGACACGTTCTCGCCGAAACGTGCAGATTTCCTCTGATCTCTTCTATTTATAAGGTGCCGGCGATATTGTCGGCGCTTTGCCAAAACTCCTCCTTTTACTTTGCCTTTTATATACTTTGTCTTTTATCCGTCAGACATTGCACGCTGCCACCGGTTCGCGGCTGTGGCTAAAGAAAAGTTGACTCTGTTAAAACCTGAAGTACCCTGCTAACGGGTTTTATGGGTCTACATTTTTTTGCTCACCGTGGCACTGGGCGTGACGTCACGCACAAGGGGAACACATGACGTATCAACAGGCTGGCCTTTTTGCCGTGATTAAGCGTATTACGGGGTGGGTCGTCTTTCTTCCTGCTTTGTTCTCGACCATTATCTCGCTGGCTAATCTCGTTCATGCTTTTACCGAGAAAAAGCCGGGTATTAATGGCGTGATGCAGGACTTCCTGCATCTGGTGGTGGAAGTGCTGCGCTTTAATACCCCGTTTCTGAACATTTTTTGGTACAACTCGCCGGTGCCTGATTTTAGTCGGCTGTTGTCAGCAGCTACCGTCATGTTCTGGCTGATCTACCTGTTGATATTCGTTGGTCTGGCGCTACAGGTGTCAGGCTCCCGTCTGTCTCGTCAGGTTAAGCACATTCGTGAAGGGCTGGAAGATCAGTTGATTCTGGAAAAAGCCAAAGGCGATGAAGGCAAGAGCAGAGAAGAACTGGAATCGCGGGTGGAATTACCTCGTCACACGATTCTGGTGCAATTTTTTCCGCTGTATATCCTGCCGGTTGTCGTTGCTGTGATTGGCTACCTGACGCTGAAGGTCGTGGGTATTCTGGCCTGACGGCTCGCCGGGGCAGTGCCCCGGCATCGGTTTTTCACTCCGTGTATTACAGTAATTGATTTTCTATCGCCTGCTGGGCAGTAACCACGTGCTTGCCGCCAAACAGATTAGCTCGGTTAAGCAGAGAGTAAATTTGGTAAATAGGCTGGCGTTCAATAAAATCCTTTTCCAGCGGCCAGACACTCTGGTAACCGTCGTAAATTTGCGGTGGCAATTCGGCGTGTAGCGGTAGCATCGCCAAATCGCATTCCCGGTCGCCCCAGTAGCAGGCCGGGTCGAACAGATAATAGCCGTGATCGGTATTAAGACAATTGTTGGACCACAGATCGCCGTGCAGTAATGACGGCTGGGGCTGGTGGCCGGAGAGTCGTTTTTCCACCTGAGCAATCAGTGTATCGATATCACCAAAATGCAGCCCTTTTTCTGCAGCCAGTTGCAACTGCCAGCCAATACGCTGTTCTGCAAAAAAGCTGGACCAGCGACGCTGCCAGGCATTGGGTTGCGGTGTGGTAGAGAGATCATTGTCGAAATCGAGGCCAAATTGAGGTTGATCGCTCCATTGATGCAGCAGTGCCAGTTGTTGCCCCAGGCACCAGGCATCGTGCGCAGAGGCGGGTTTGGCACGGAGGTATTCCAGCAGCAGGAAACTGTAGTCACGATTGCTGCCGACACCGTAGACTGCCGGTACCTGCACCGTGTTACTGCGCGCCAACAGTTCCAGTTGTTCAGCTTCTGCTCGAAATTTGGTCAGTAGCTCACGTGCATCACACTTAACGAAAACATCATGCTGACCGTAACGCAGATGCCAGGCGGAATGTACTTCACCACCGGGTAATTCCTTCCTCTCCAGAATATCGCCGGGGCCGAGATGTTCTTCCAGCAGTTGCCCAATCGTCTGCCACATAGGTCACCTCCCGTTGATGTTGCCGATATATCATTACGTTAGCGATTTATGCAGTGTAAAAACTGAATCTGGCGCACAGCTCTTGCTGTGCTATATGGCTACCGGAAATGAGAGAAATCAGGCTGCCGCCACAATGGCGGTCAGGTTTGTGCGCTTCCCTCAGAAAAATGTGAATCCGCCGGTATGATGTGATTAGACGATGGCGGCAGGGACACAATAACGCGCTCAGTCAGGGTTGTCACGATAGATGTTAAAAAAATGATGCAATCCTGTAGTGTGAGCAACGGCAACGTTGGATTTGACGCAGAGTGGTGGTTTTATTTTGTATGAATGTGTCAGCATTTGATTCAGATTAATTTTGCGTTAGGTAAAACACAACAGATAAATGTCATTGGTGTATACGGCGAGAAAGAATATAATTCAGTAGCATTCTTGAATAATCAGGAAATAAGCAGGTAAACCAATCAGGCCAATGTCGGGTATAAACATTTTTTTAGCCGCTAAAAAAGCAGAAATAAATCCACAATAAGGCGAAGAAAAATCATCGGCAAATCATTTTTCTTACGAAAATGTGCTGGGTTTTGAACGGGAATACTTGCTATGTTTCATCATTATTATATAAGTGGATAGTCACGATTAGAAATAGACGATGTGTACCACCTTGTCATAAAAGGCTTTTCTTATTGTTAAAGTACAAAAAAAGAAAACCTTAATCACATTTTTGATAAGCAGTGGCTGGACAGTCAATGCATCCTGTGATTTACGGGTAATATTATTTTGTGATGACAAGTGCGGCTGACAATCAGTCGATCATACTGGCTTGCGTAATTGAAATGCTGTGCACATAATCAAATGGTCGGATGTGCCGCAGAGAATGCGTTGAGGTGTCAATATCCCGCGATATTGTAGAGTGGATATTAATGATACATTAAAAGCGCTAATTTGTGCGACATGTCATGGCTGGCAAAAAATGCCTTGCCAACGATTACATAGTATGTAATAACGCATCTGGGTAAAACGAGGTACAGTTCTGTATATGAATGGCATTTTCAGTAAAGAAGTCTTGAGTACAAACGTTAGCGTTGAATACCACTTCTCTGCCGATCCTTATTTTAGTGCCTCAAGCAGTAACGACTTTGGTTTTTCTGTATAACGCCTCAGTGCGGTTTAAACTATTAAAGGAAACTTTGAAATGGCAAAGATTAAAGGTCAGGTTAAGTGGTTCAACGAGTCTAAAGGCTTCGGTTTCATTACTCCTGCTGATGGCAGCAAAGACGTGTTCGTACACTTCTCTGCAATTCAGGGCAACGGCTTTAAAACATTAGCTGAAGGCCAGAATGTTGAGTTTGAAATTCAGGATGGCCAGAAAGGTCCTTCTGCAGTGAATGTTGTTGCACTGTAATTTTCAGCTCATGCCATAAAACCCGCCTTGTGCGGGTTTTTTGTTTTTCTCATCATCAAGAATGCTATGCAAAAATCTTCAGTACCGTATCAATGCCCCTTATGTCATCAGCCCTTGAATGCCGAATCTGGTCGTTGGTCCTGTGGACGACACCACTTTGATTGCGCGCGGGAAGGGTACGTCAATTTGTTGCCGGTGCAGTTCAAGCGCTCCAGACAACCGGGGGACAGCGCTGAAATGATGCAGGCTCGCAGGGCGTTTCTTGATAATGGACACTATCAGCCGTTGCGGGATAGGGTTGCGGAGCAACTGGCGGCCAGCTTGAGCGGACAACCGGGGGCGCTACTGGATATCGGATGTGGTGAAGGGTATTACACGGCTGCGCTGGCGGACAAACTAGCCCCACAGGGAATGCCGGTTTATGGGTTGGATGTATCCAGAGCGGCGATACAGCGAGCGGCGAAACGTTATGCTCAGGTGATGTTTTGTGTGGCGTCCAGTCAACGGTTGCCTTTTCAGAACTGTTCTCTGGCTGCGGTATTGAAAATCTATGCGCCCTGTAATGGTGACGAGCTTGCGCGGGTTATTCAGCCAGGGGGAGGGCTGATGACAGTGTCTCCAGGGCCGAATCATTTACTGTCGCTCAAGGCGCGGGTGTATCAGGAAGTCAGGCCACACCCTGACGTAGACGAGGTGTTTCCGGGGTTTGTATTAGAAACGGTGGAGCGGTTGCAGTATCAGATGTCGATGTCGGGAAGCGATGCCGCCAGTCTGCTACAGATGACGCCGTTTGCATGGCGTGCGACGCCGGAAGTGCGTGACGGGTTGATGGCAGAATCGCAGTTTGATTGTGAAACCGATTTTCTGATTCGTTTTCATCGGCGCGAAGGCTGATCAACAACGGGCAGCTACGCTTACGCTGCCTGTTGTGAATATTGGTCAGGCCAGGCCGAGCAAGTGGTCGTAAAGAATGTTGCAACCGATGCCTATTAGCACCACACCACCCAAAATTTCGGCTCGTTTGCCGAGGATGGGGCCAACATAACGGCCAATCATCATGCCAAGCGTTACCATAATCATGGTGGCGCAGCCGATGGCCATGGCAGTGTGAAAGATATTTACCTGTAGGAACGCTAAACCGACACCAATAGCCATGGCATCAAGACTGGTGGCAACCGCCGTGCAGACCAGAATAAACAAGCTGTGTTTGGATATTTTTTCACAGTTACAGCTGTCTTCGCCTTTTATCCCTTGGATAATCATGCGGCCGCCTAAAATCAACAGTAGACTGAAGGCGACCCAGTGGTCCCAGGCAAGAATAAAACGGCTGGCATAAAACCCCAGCGCCCAGCCGATTAATGGCGTTAATGCTTCAATTACACCGAAGATCAAACCGGTTCGAATCGCTTCACGAAAGCGAGGATTATGCAGGGCGGCACCTTTACCGATAGACGCAGCAAACGCGTCCATAGACATGCCAAAAGCAAGGATGAGAGTAGCGGATAAATTCATATGTAATAGCCTCGGCTGGGCAGTTCTCCATATCCACGCAACCCACCCCCAACCAGACGACGGATCACGTGTCTATGGTCTCGCTTGCCAACCTGGCCGCCCGCACCACGTTCAGTGAAGAACGAGTATGTTGATACGGGCATTCCTGAATGTAAGACATCAGGAATCAGCTACTCCCCAAGGACGGCGCAACAATATCATATTATTCCTGCAGTAAACAACAATAAATAATATAGGTCTTCCAGTGGAATTGATAATTATTTTCATCTGCCGTAAATGGGAAACAGTTGACGAAAATTAAGCCAATAAGCGTGTGGTCAAAATAACAGCATATTTTATTTACGAAATCCGAATTGTTAAATTATTATTTATCCATAGAATAGATTTTCTCTATATTACTGATTTTCAATCATGAAGTTATATATTCTCTCCAAATCATCCAATTCATTGACGGCAATAAATAGCTGTCTTTTTTCAAGTTCTATCACCAAAATAGCGTCTTCCGATAAATTCATGCTTTTAATACGGTAATAAGGAATATAGGTATTGGCATAAAAGAATCCCTGATCTTTGAAGAGTAATTTGGGATAGCGAATCATGGTCAGATATATCGCCATCAGTATTAGTGAAAAAAGCAGCAGTGTGGTGAAAGATGAGCCATGAGTAATGACGTTTTTGTAGACGAGTATAATTACCAGTACGATGAAGATCAGTGCATCCAGACGGTGTTTGCGCCGTAATGGCACCTTAAGTCGGGTTTGTCCGTGCTGATGCTCCATGATGAATTCATCGTAAATGGCGTACAACAGGGTCAATGCAATGGATACCATCAGAACGACATCGGTGAAAGTCATAGGCAACTCCGGTGGTAGCTGAATACAAGATCAAAAAGCGGGTTAGGGTGATGAAATGCCGTGCATCGAACGGAATGGAGAATGGCCGGGTTGCCCCAGCCAGTAACATTATAGCCCCAGCAGCCCAACCCAGTAGCCGATGATGCCAATAACGAAAAAGCCGACGATAAGCCACAGCGCATTAACTTTGCGTCGCAACAGCCACATACAGCCAAACGTCAACAACAGCGGTACCAGGCCAGGCATTAACTGGTCAAGGATCGATTGCACGGTGGTGACGGTGGTATGTCCGTCCTGTCCGGTTACGCGTGATACCACCAGTGGGATGTTAACGTGAGTCCATTTGTTGACCAGCGCACCCATCACGAATAACCCCAGAATTGAGGCGCCTTCTGTCATTTTTTGCAGCAGGCCGCCGCCCATGTCGCTTACGATATCCGCGCCTTTGCGATAGCCATAGGCAACACCGTAATAACGCACCAGTAAGCGCACCAGATTAAACAGGACGAAAAACAAAATTGGCCCAAGCAGGCTGCCACTCATGGCGATGCCAGCGCCGAGCGCGGCGAAGACCGGGCGCGCGGTGCCCCAGAATATGGGGTCGCCAACACCTGCCAGCGGTCCCATCAGCCCGACTTTCAGGCCGTTGATCGCCCCGTCATCTATCGGTGCGCCGTTGGCGCGCTGTTCTTCCATCGCCATTGTTACGCCCAATACCGGAGCTGCAACAAACGGCTGAGTGTTGAAAAATTCCAGATGACGTTTGATCGCCTGCTTGCGCTGTTCCGAATTTTCCGGGTAAAGGCGACGGATCACCGGCACCATGGAAAAACAGAATCCCAGAGCCTGCATTCGTTCGAAATTCCACGATCCCTGGAACAGGTTTGAGCGCAGGAACACCGCGCGAATATCGCTGGGAGTGAGTTTCTTTGTGGTATCCACCATTTCTTGCTCTCCTGTTAATCCAGTTCGTTATCAAGATCGTTGTGCGACGATGTGGCAGCCACGCCTTGGGCCTTGTTGTATTTGGGGTTGAGCTGGATATACAGCACCGCCATTACAACACCAATGACGCCCAGCGCTACCAGATTGAAATTCGTGAAGGCGGCGGTGACAAAGCCCAAATAGAAGAATGGCATCAGGTAACCGGCACGCATCATGTTGATGACCATCGCGTAACCGACGACCACAATCATGCCGCCGGCGATATTCAGCCCAGTGGTGACCACTTCGGGGATGGAAGCGAGCAGGCCGTGTACCGCTTCAGTTCCGACTGAAATGGCAACAATCACTGCCGGAATGGCGATGCGCATGGCTTGCAACAGCAGCGCGGAAACGTGAATCCAACTGATGGCGGACAGGCTGCCACGGTCAGCTGCACTGTCGGCGGCATGTTGGAAAGCGACGGTGATGGTGCGCACAATAATGGTCAATACCTGACCTGCGGCGGCCAGCGGGATAGCCAGCGCGATCCCGGCTCCGACGCTTTGCCCACCGGCGATAACCAGAATGGTGGAGATGATGGAAGCCAGCGCCGCATCGGGCGCAACCGCCGCCCCGATGTTCATCCAGCCTAGTGCGATCATTTCCAGCGTACCGCCGATAATGATCCCGGTTTTAAGATCGCCCAGCACCAGTCCGATGAAGGTACAGGCCACCAAGGGCCGGTGAAACTGGAATTCGTCAAGAATGGAACCCATACCTGAAATACAGGCCACGATAAATATCAGCACGATTTGAAACGTGGTGATCTCCATGGTACTTCTCCTGTAAGAATAGTGATCCGAAAAATAACGTCATTGCGCGATCCGCGGTGGCGGATGAACTAACGCGCTACCTTAGTGATCAAGTCCATCATATTGAGCTTGGTATCGGTCGATACTTTGCGGACTTCCAGCTCAATACCGCGCTCGTGGAGCTTGTTGAACGCCTCAATATCCTTGTCGTCAATTGATACCGCATTATTGACCTGGGTTTTGCCCTGATGGTAAGCCATGCCGCCGATGTTGACCGACGTGATCCTGACGCCGTTTTCTACCAGTCGCAGTACATCGGTTGGGTTGGTAAACAGCAGCATGACGCGGTCAGAGGCGTATTTGGGGTTGTCGTAAACCCTGACGGCTTTAGCAACATCGACCACATGCGCCGAGACGCCGGGTGGGGCGACCTGCGTCAGCAGGGTTTTTCGCACGTTGTCCGCCGCCACCTCGTCACTGACCACAATGATGCGGCTGACGTTGGTTTCCTTGGTCCAGCGGGTGGCGACCTGCCCATGAATCAGCCGATCATCGATGCGCGCCAGTCCGATTTTCATGTGCTCGCCAGCGCGTTGCATCGCAGTCGGTTTGGCGCTGACAGGGGCGGGATGAGGCGCTTTTTCTGGGGCAGGCGCTTTCAGCGCTTTGACGCCAGCGCGACCGGCTTCGACGGCAATCGCAACCAACTCGTCGAATTCAGGATTGTCATCGCGTGCCATAAAGGTTTCAGCCAGCATCGGAATATTGACCCCGGCAACCACTTCGTGATTTTTCTTGTCATTCACCAGACGGCTGGCGGCGTTAAACGGGCTGCCTCCCCAGGTGTCCACCAGAAAAAGCACACCTTGCGAGGTGTCCAGCTCGGCCAGTTTCGCCTGATATTTTTCCATCAGGATCTCGGCGTTTTCACCGGGAACAAAATCAATCCAGCCAACGTTACTCTGTTCACCAAGAATCATTTCAGCTGTATTTAACAGCGGACCGGCAGTGGCGCCGTGAGTGCATAGCATGATGGCAATACTCACTTGCTCCCTCCTTTCATGAATCACTGTTTTCGTTGAGAGTGAAATCTATCTGAGAATCTGGATAAATCGGTCGTGTTTATCTGCGAACGATATTCAGTATGGTCGTAATACTGTTTCTTGCCCGATATATGGGTCGAAAAGCACCGGAGGCACCCATCATGCTGGGTTATGAATCGATTCAGGCCAGCCTGATATCAGCAGGATTTATTTTAGGGGTCGAAGGAATAAATTATGTGATACCGGTCGATAATCGGCGGCGCGATACCCTAAGACATGTCTGTATCATCAGCGATACCACCCATTTCGCGGGGGGATGCGGAGTAATAAAGAAAATCGTTGTGGAAAATGGCATTAACTCTGTTAAAGTTATTCTCCCTTTAATTACAGAGGAGTTACGGGCAAGCGCCCTTCCTATGGACTGTCACCGACGATTCATTCTTTATACTCCGCCGCAAGCCGGTGGTGTTTTTCATATCATGGGCCATTCGGGCCACATTCAGCCTGGTACTGACATCTCCTTTTTATTTTCACTGCACAATGCTATGGCATTGATGTCATTTGCTCGTTCATTTTCTGGAGTCTGACATGGAATTTCTGCTGGATCCCTCAATCTGGGCAGGCTTACTGACGTTGGTAGTGCTTGAGATTGTTTTGGGTATCGACAACCTGGTGTTCATTGCGATTCTGGCGGACAAACTACCGGCCAGGCAGCGTGACAAAGCGCGCATCATCGGCCTGTCGCTGGCCTTGCTGATGCGGCTTGGCCTGTTATCGCTGATTTCCTGGATGGTGACGTTAACGCAACCGCTGTTTCATATCGGGCAGTTTAGCTTTTCCGGTCGAGATTTGATCTTGCTGGCTGGAGGGGTGTTCTTGCTGTTCAAAGCCACGATGGAACTGCATGAGCGGTTGGAAAACCGGCCACATGACGCTAATGCCAACCGCACACAGGCTAGCTTCTGGGCTGTGGTGGTACAGATTGTTATTCTGGATGCGGTATTCTCACTCGATGCCGTGATTACTGCCGTGGGCATGGTAAACCACCTGGGCGTGATGATGACCGCCGTGGTGATCGCCATGGGTATGATGTTACTGGCATCTAAGCCATTAACCCGCTTTGTTAACGCTCATCAGACGGTAGTCGTGCTGTGTCTTAGCTTCCTGCTGATGATCGGGTTGAGTCTGGTGGCGGAAGGATTTGGCTTCCATATCCCGAAAGGTTACCTGTATGCGGCAATTGGCTTCTCGATTGTGATCGAGCTGTTCAATCAAATTGCCCGGCATAACTTCGTTAAACATCAGTCGCACTTGCCGATGCGTGAGCGCACCGCCGAAGCGATCCTGCGCCTGATGGGGTCACGAAAAACCACACATGACGACCATGAGGAGCAACCGCAACAGCAACCGGAAGAAACGTTTGCTGAAGAGGAACGCTATATGATAAGCGGCGTGCTGACGTTGGCTTCCCGCTCCCTGCGTAGTGTTATGACGCCGCGTACCGATATTTCCTGGGTAGATAGTGAACGTTCGGTGGACGATATCCGTCTGCAACTGCTGGATACCCCGCACAGCCTGTTCCCGGTATGCCGCGGCTCGCTGGATGAACTGGTCGGCGTGGTGCGTGCTAAAGACCTGCTGGTGGCGTTGGATGAACACACCGATGTGGAGCAGTTTGCTGCCGCTAACCCGTCGATTGTGGTGCCGGAAACGCTGGATGTCATCAACCTGTTGCCGGTGTTGCGTCGTGCGAAAGGTAGTCTGGTGATGGTAACCAACGAGTTTGGTGTAGTGCAGGGGCTGGTAACACCGTTGGATGTTCTGGAAGCGATTGCTGGTGAGTTTCCAGATGAAGATGAAACGCTGGATATTATCGAAGATGGTGATGGTTGGCTGGTGCGAGGCGGCACCGATCTGCATTCGTTGCAGCAGGTGCTCAATGTGCAGGATCTGGTCGATCCCAAAGAGGATTATACTTCGCTGGCGGGCCTGCTGCTGGCACACAGCGATGAATTCCCCAAAGTAGGGGACTCGCTGGAGTTGCACCGGTTACGTTTCCTGATTGTGGAAGTGACGGACTATCGTATTGAGCTGGTTCGCGTGGTCCGTATTCCGCCAGCGACCACAGAACACGACCTGTAATGTTATACCAAGCCCGCCATAGCTGGCGGGCTTGGTGATAAGAGGTTGATGGAATGTCTTTACCATCACCTGATTGCAATCACCTCACAAGAATGTCGGTTTTTTTATCGTTTATACCCGTCATACTTCATATTTCATACTTCAAGTTGCAGGTGCGTTGGCTGCGTTACAAGGCTCATATGAGCCTTGCCCTAACGGGCCAACGCGTTGCGTTGTTCAACGCGCGAGCGTGTTGTCCTGCAACTCGAATTACTTAGGGTATAGTCGTGAATTGCATTAGTCGCACTGCACTTTGATGGCCAAACCGCCGCGGGACGTTTCGCGGTATTTGGCGTTCATGTCTTTCCCGGTTTCGTACATGGTTTCAATCACCTTGTCGAGCGATACGCGGGCTTCGGTGGTACGGCGCACCGCCATGCGGGTGGCGTTGATGGCTTTAACCGCCGCGATGGCGTTACGCTCGATACAAGGCACCTGCACCTGACCGGCTACCGGGTCACAGGTCAGGCCCAGATTATGCTCCATGCCGATCTCGGCGGCCACGCACACTTGCTCCGGGCTGGCACCCAGCAATTCGGCCAGACCAGCCGCTGCCATTGAACAGGCTACGCCCACTTCGCCCTGACAACCGACTTCCGCCCCGGAAATGGAGGCGTTCATCTTATATAGCGACCCAATCGCCCCTGCCGCCATGAAATAACGCAGGTAGATGCCAGGGCCAACCGGTTCGATGAAATGATCGTAATAGGCCAACACCGCTGGCACGATGCCGCACGCGCCGTTAGTCGGCGCGGTCACAACCCGGCCACCGGCAGCGTTTTCTTCATTAACCGCCAGCGCGAACATATTGACCCAGTCTACGACGTTCATCGGATCGTTGGACAGTTTGTCCGAAGATACCAGCATACGGCGCAGGGCGGCGGCGCGGCGCGGCACACGCAGCGGACCGGGCAGCACGCCCTCGGTGTTCATACCGCGATCCATACAGGTGCGCATGGTCTGCCAGACGGCGGCGAAATAGTCTTCGATCTCCTGGCGGCTATGCAGCGCCAGTTCGTTGCGCATCATCATGCCGGAAATTGACAGGCCGCTTTGTTTGCAGTGTTCCAGAATTTCCCGCGCGGAACGGTAAGGATGCGGTACGGTGAAACTGGATTCCTGAGACTGACCAAAATGTGCTTCATCAACGATAAACCCGCCGCCGATGGAGTAATAGGTTTGGCGAAATAACGCAAGATCACCGGCAAAGGCGGTCAGCGTCATGCCGTTTTCGTGCAGCGGCAGGTTCTCGCCGCGGAAAATCATGCCGCCTTCGCGGGGAAAAGTAACGTCATGTGAGCCTGCCAGCGATAAGCGTTCGGTTTGTTCCACGTCGCGGATAAACGTTGGGATGGCGTCGATATCTACCGTATCGGGCTGGTTGCCCGCCAGCCCAAGGATAATTGCGATATCGGTATGGTGGCCTTTGCCGGTCAGCGCCAAAGAGCCGTAGACCTCCACGCTCACCCGATCCGTGCGGGATAACAGATCACGCTGCTGTAGTTCATCGACAAATTGCTTACCGGCTTTCATCGGTCCGACCGTATGAGAGCTGGAGGGACCAATGCCGATTTTGAACATGTCGAATACGCTTATCACGCTGAAACTCCTTTCAGGGCGCTGCCTGTCGTATATTAGGGGTCGGATGAGCATTGCGCTTCAAACCGCGTCTACCCGGCGTTATCGCCGATGACATCGCCCATTCCAGAATAAAACTCGATAGATCGCGCTATTGTAGTGGACACTATGCTGTCGTATCGGGATTTTCACATGAAATAAAATTATGTTGTACCAAAAAATAACTTATGGCGGATACCGTGTCTGGCGTGGTGATTACGCCG
This sequence comes from Dickeya sp. CFBP 2040, assembly GCF_012273755.1. Lineage (NCBI taxonomy): Bacteria > Pseudomonadati > Pseudomonadota > Gammaproteobacteria > Enterobacterales > Pectobacteriaceae > Dickeya > Dickeya sp. CFBP 2040. The sequence continues at coordinate 32,977 of NZ_JAAVXH010000092.1, read as the reverse complement.
GTTACGGTATTGCTACGTGCAGTGCCAACTGACGAATGATTGCAGCGGTCAGCCCCCAGACAAATTGCTGCTGATACCAGGAAAGATAGACGCGATGACGCTGGCGGCGACGCTCAATATCCAGCGAATGGTAGCGCTGTAGGGCGAAGGCGTCCCGCAGCGGCATTTCAAACAGTTCTGCGACTTCGTCGGCGTTGGGATGAAAAGGTGTGTTCTCCGGCAGCAGGCCGACCACCGGGGTGACCTGATAACCGCTGGTGCTGTCGAAAGCCGGTAACGTTCCCAGGATCTGGACCGATGCTGGAGGAATCGCCACTTCTTCTTGTGCCTCGCGTAATGCGGTGGCGATAAGCGACAGATCCTCAGGGTCAGCCGCACCGCCGGGGAAGGCTACCTGGCCGGCATGTTTACGCAAACGCGATGAACGACGAGTCAACAGCAGGCAAGGGTCGGGGCGGCGAATAATCGGCACCAGTACCGCGGCCTGCCGATGGTGGTGCGTGGCGGGCAGGGTGGGTGCGATCTGCAACTGAAAGCGGGTAATAAACGCATCCAGATCATAAGGGGGTGATGGGGTAATGGGAGTCAGGAGAGGCAACAGCGTAGTGTCAGTCATGTTGTCAGCTCTGTTTAATCCGTGGTCGATAAGGTTAATAACGGCAAAATACGGCCCAACTTGTCGAACGTTTCCTGATATTCCGCCTGTTCTTCGCTATCGGCCACAATTCCGCCGCCAGCCCAGCAGGAAAGCGTGCCATTGGCGGCAATCAGCGTACGAATGGTGATATTGGTGTCCATGGTGCCGCAGACGCTGAGATAGCCGATGCTGCCGCAATACGCGTTGCGGCGATGCGGTTCCAGTTCTTCGATGATCTCCATCGCCCGCACTTTGGGCGCACCGGTGATAGAGCCGCCAGGGAAACAGGCGCGCAGCAGGTCTGTAGCGTGTTGCTGCGCGGGTAATTGCGCTTCAATAGTGCTGACCAGATGGTGCACCGCCGGGAATGGCTCCACCACAAACAGTTCAGGAACACACACGCTGCCCGGCACCGCGACTCGACCTATATCGTTACGCAGCAGGTCAACAATCATCAGGTTTTCGGCGCGATCTTTTTCGGAATTAGCCAACTGCTGTGCCTGACGCGCATCCGCGTCAGCATCCGGCAGTCGTGGTAGCGTGCCTTTGATCGGCCTTGTCTGAATGTGGTCATCGTGCAGCCACAGGAAACGTTCCGGCGAAATACTGAGCACCGCGCTGCTCGGCAAGCGCAGAAACGCGGAAAACGGCGCCCGGTTGCCGGCGGAAAGCGTCAGGAACGCTTGCCATTCATCGCCCTGATAACCAGCCTGAAAGCGTTGGGCCAGATTGACCTGATAGCAGTCGCCGGCGTGGAGATATTCCCGAATACGGCGGAATTTTTCGCCGTATTGCGCACGGCTCATGTTGGCCTGCCAGTCGCTGGTCAGGCAAAATACGCCCGGATCGGCGGGGGACAAGCCGTCCAGCCATGACAGCCTGGCATCGATGTCTCTGTGGGCAATCAGGGTCAGGCGCTGTTGCTGATGGTCGGCAATCAACGCCCAGTCGTAAATACCCACCGCCATGTCGGGCTGGTCGATATCGCGGTCTGCGGTAGAAGGCAGTTGTTCCACCCGCCGCCCCAGATCGTAACCGAACAGCCCCAGCGCGCCTCCCTGAAACGGGTAATCCGGGTGTGGCGGCACATCCAGTGCCAGCGCATCGATCTGCTGCTGCAGCAACAGGAACGGATCTTCTGTGGATGTCTGTTGGGTATCGCCTTGTTGGATAGTGGTCAGCTCGCCAATGGTTTGCAAGGTCAGACGTGGTTCCGCCACCAGAATGTCAAACCGGTTATGGGGATGATCGGCAAACCCGGAATGGAGCAACATCGCCCAGGGCTGGTGCGACAGGGCGCTAAAAAGGCGTAACAGCGCATCCGGTTGATACGGTAGTGCGTGATAGACTATTGGTGTCGGCATAGCGATATTGGCATGGTTTCTCGGTGGTGTTGATACCGGCAGCCGTACGCTGAACCGGCGTTATGCATAGCAATAGCGTCTGTGCAAGCGTATCACAAACCGTGGCGGTTCGCGGGCGTAGTCGGCATAAAAAAGGTTTTTAGGAGAAGAATGATGTTTGCAGGTATCCCGGCGCTGACTCATGAGCAGCAGCAACAAGCGGTGGAAAGAATACAACACCTGATGGCGGAAGGTATGAGCAGTGGCGAGGCTATCGCACAGGTGGCGGAAGAACTGCGCCACAATCATCAGGGTGCACGGGTGGTGGCGCGTTTTGACGATGACGATGCTACGCAAGAATAATCGCTTTCGGGCGGCGCGAACATCGCCGCCCGTGCGTGTTACTCCACGGCAGCGATTGCCTTGATTTCCACTTTGAATTTCGGGTTCATCAGTCTGGCTTCCACGGTGCAGCGTACCGGCGCGCTGCCGGCCACTACCCAGGCATCCCAGGCGGCGTTCATGGCGGCGAAGTCGGCTTTGTCAGCCAGAAAAATGGTCACGTCCAACAGACGGCTTTTATCGGTGCCCGCCTGTTGCAGGATAGCATCCAGCGATGCCAGTGCGTTTTCGGTCTGGGCCTGGGCATCGTCATCCAGATTTTCCGGCACACTGGTGTAGTACAGCGTGTTGTTGTAGATAACCGCGTCGGACCAGCGTGCGTCGGGATTGATACGGGTAATGGACATGAAATCAGGCTCCTCGTGGCAGTCTGCGCCTGTCAACGAAGGCGCTAAAACCGCAGAGACTAGCACAGTTCCTTTAAACAGTTGATCCCCTGATTGGAATAACAGAAACGAGCCGAAGTGGTGTCGTGCGCGCAGGCTTGGCATAATCAGCCACCTTAATTCCGGCTGAATCAGGGTGACGGCATTGTCAGACAAGAGGGACAGCGTGGCGGCAGATAGCTCAATCGATGATTTTGCAACCGATGGCGTACTGGCGCGAGCGATTCAGGGTTTCCAGCCACGTGAACCGCAACGGCAGATGGCAACCGCTGTGCTGGAGGCGATCAGCGCCAAAAAACCGTTGGTCGTAGAGGCGGGCACCGGTACTGGCAAAACCTATGCGTATCTGGCGCCTGCACTGCGTTCCGGCAAAAAAGTGATTGTCTCTACCGGTTCGCGCGCGTTGCAGGATCAACTGTACAGCCGCGATTTGCCGACTGTCGCCAATGCGCTGAATTTTCAGGGTAAGCTGGCGCTGTTGAAAGGGCGTGCCAATTATCTGTGCATTGAACGGTTGGAACAGCAATCGCTGGCGGGCGGCGATCTTGGCCGCGAGGTGCTACGTGAACTGGTACGGCTGCGCAGCTGGTGTTCTGAAACCGAAGATGGCGACATCAGCCAGTGCGGCGATGTGGCTGAAGACAGCGCGGTATGGCCGCTGGTGACCAGTACCAATGATAACTGTCTTGGCAGCGACTGCCCGCACTACAAGGCGTGTTTTGTGGTGAAGGCGCGCCGACGGGCGATGGATGCCGATGTGGTGGTGGTGAATCACCATCTTTATCTGGCGGATATGGTGGTGAAGGAGAGTGGGTTTGCCGAACTGATCCCCGACAGCGATGTGGTGATATTTGACGAAGCTCACCAGATTCCGGACATCGCCAGCCAGTATTTCGGCCTGCAGCTCTCCAGCCGCCAGTTGCTGGATCTTGCTAAAGATATTGTGATTGCTTATCGCACCGAAGTGCGTGATGTCAGCCAGCTACAGAAAAGCGCGGATCGTTTGAGCCAGAGCACCCAGGATTTTCGGCTGGCGCTGGGCGACCCAGGGTTTCGCGGTAATTTACGTGACATTGTCACGGATAATACCTTGAAACGGTCGCTGACGTTGTTGGATGACGCGCTGGAGCTGTGTTGTGATGTCGCTAAGCTGTCGCTGGGGCGTTCCGCGTTGCTGGATGCGGCGTTTGAACGGGCGACCTTATATCGGGCACGCTTGAAGCGGCTGCGGGACGTGCAGCAACCCGGTTACAGCTATTGGTACGAATGTACCTCGCGTCATTTCGTGCTGGCGCTGACGCCGCTGTCGGTTGCAGACCGTTTCCGTGAGGTGATGAAAGAGAAACCGGCCTGCTGGGTATTCACCTCGGCCACGCTGTCGGTAAACGATCAGCTCACGCATTTTATTGATCGGTTGGGGTTGGAGCAGGCTCGAACGTTATTGTTGCCAAGCCCATTCGATTACGCACGTCAGGCGCTGCTGTGCGTGCCGCGTTACCTGCCGGAAACCAACCGGCCCGGTGCCGCCAGACAACTGGCGCGCCTGTTGCGTCCTTTGGTCGAGGCTAATCAGGGGCGCTGCTTTATGCTGTGTACCTCGCACCAGATGATGCGTGAGCTGGCCGTCGAATTCCGCGCCTCGCTGACGTTGCCGGTGCTGGTTCAGGGTGAAACCAGTAAGCCGCAGTTGCTGGCGCAGTTTCTGGCGGCAGGGAACGCACTGTTGGTGGCGACCGGCAGCTTCTGGGAAGGGGTGGATGTGCGGGGCGATGCGCTGTCATGCGTGATTATCGACAAGCTGCCGTTTACTTCCCCGGAGGACCCACTGCTTAAGGCTCGCATGGAGGATTGTCGGGTGCGCGGCGGTGACCCGTTCGACGAGGTGCAACTGCCCGATGCGGTGATCACGCTCAAGCAAGGTGTTGGCCGCTTGATCCGCGATGTGTCGGATCGCGGCGTGTTGGTGATTTGCGATAATCGCCTGGTGACGCGGCCTTATGGCGAAGTGTTTCTTACCAGCCTGCCGCCGGCACCAAGAACGCGGGATTTGCGGCACGCTATCGATTTTCTGACGCGCAAACCGTGACGCTCACCGGCGCTGGCTGTTATGATGCGCGCCGTTGAAATATTCTCTCCCTGCCTGAGGTTGGCATGTCTACGCGAATTTTAGCGCTTGATACCGCAACAGAAGCCTGTTCTGTTGCACTCTGGAATGATGGTGAAATCCATTTCCTGTTTGAGATTTGCCCCCGTGAACATACTCAGCGGGTATTGCCGATGGTTCAGCAACTGCTGGCCGATCATGGCATGGCGCTCAGTCAACTGGATGCGCTGGCATTCGGACGTGGGCCGGGCAGCTTCACCGGCGTGCGTATTGGCATCGGCATCGCGCAAGGTTTGGCGTTGGGCGCGGGTTTGCCGATGCTTGGCGTATCGACGCTGGCGACGCTGGCACAGGGAGCGTACCGCCTGAGCGGTGCCAGCCGCGTGCTGACTGCCATTGATGCCCGCATGGGCGAAGTCTACTGGGCAAGTTATGAGCGTGATCAGCAGGGCAACTGGCAAGGCGAAACGAGTGAAGCCGTGTTGGCGCCAGTCCAGACACAGTCACTGGCGGCGTCGCTGAGTGGCGACTGGGCCAGCGCGGGAACCGGCTGGCAAACCTACCCGGATCTGATCGACCATCCCGGTATTGCCCTGAATCGTACCGATGTTCTCTTACCGCAGGCGCAAGACATGTTGCCGCTGGCCTGGCAGTTATGGACATCGGGCGGTGCGGTGAGCGTGGAGCAGGCTGAACCCCGTTATCTGCGCAACAACGTGGCGTGGAAAAAATTACCTGGCCGCGAATAACAGCAACTTATCGCATTAGCTACAGTCTAATTTAGACATCGGTCATAAATTGACGACGGCAAGCAGGGTGTATGTGATGAGAATCCAAATTTTCGGAAACCAAACGTCGATGCCAGGAAGATTATGGCTACGCCGGAGTGGATGGTGCGGCCTGTTGTTGCTCAGCCTGAGCTTGTTATCTGGCTGCGTCACTGTGCCGGATGAAATCCGTGGCACCTCGGCAACGCCGCAGATGGACCTGATTCGGGTGATGAATGCGCCCAATCTGTACGTAGGGCAGGAATCACGCTTTGGTGGTCGGATTGCGGATATTCGCAACGAGGCCAATCGTACCCGGCTGGAGATTGTTGCGTTGCCGCTGGATAATGCGGGCCGCCCGCGGCTAAACGAACCTTCCGAAGGACGTCTGGTAGCCTACGTGAACGGTTTTCTGGAACCGGTAGAGTTCAAAAATCAACTGATCACGGTGGTAGGTCCGATTACCGGCACTGAACAGGGTAAAATTGGTGAACGGCCATATCAGTATGTGGTGGTAGGCATTCAGGGTTACAAACGCTGGCGAGTCGTACAGCAGGTGATGTTACCACCGCGGGCTTACGATCCCTGGTGGGATCGCCACTACCGTCATATGTGGGGACCCGGATGGGGACCCAGTTGGAATGACGGCTATGCGCCAGCGCAGGTAGAGTCGGTTGTCACGGAGTAACACGCGTTATCAGTCCAGCTATAGCCGGGCAGTGAACAGAGGCGACCAGGGTCGCCTTATTTTTTTGCAGTATGGTTTTTTGCAGTAATAGCAATACGTTGAAATTAAGTGATCGTCTTCTCAACCTGAACATTGTTAACTTCACCGTTATTAATATGAGTTAAAATATTGTTACATATCACTCAGGTTGGGATTGACTATGCCACTTAAAAAATATCTCTGGAGTGACGTTTTGGAAAAAATATGGTTAGCGCGTTACCCGGTGGATGTCCCTGCGGACATTGACCCAGATCGCTACACTTCGCTAATCGAGTTGTTTGAACACGCGGTGTCGCGTTATGCCGACCAGCCCGCATTTATCAACATGGGCGAGGTCATGACCTTCCGTCAGTTGGAGGAGCGTAGCCGCGCTTTCGCCGCTTACCTGCAGCATCAGTTGAAACTGAAAAAGGGGGAGCGCGTCGCGTTGATGATGCCTAACCTGTTGCAGTACCCCATTGCGCTATTCGGCGTTTTGCGGGCTGGGCTGGTGGTGGTTAACGTCAATCCGCTATATACACCGCGTGAACTGGAGCACCAGCTCAAAGATTGCGGTGCCTCGGCGATTGTCATCGTTTCCAACTTTGCCCATACGCTGGAAAAGGTGGTGTATAACACTCCGGTAAAACATGTGATCCTGACCCGCATGGGCGATCAACTGGCGCCGGCCAAAGGCACGCTGGTCAACTTCGTAGTCAAGTACGTTAAACGACTGGTGCCGACGTATTATCTGCCGGATGCCATTTCGTTTCGTCAGATATTGCAACAGGGCAGACGGATGCCGTATGTGAAGCCAGAAGTGAGCAATCAGGATCTGGCTTTTCTGCAATACACCGGTGGTACTACCGGTATCGCCAAAGGCGCTATGCTGACCCACCGTAACATGCAGGCTAACCTGATGCAGTCTAAGGCGGCGTATGGCCCGGTGCTGAAAGAAGGACAAGAACTGGTGGTAACGGCGCTGCCGCTTTATCACATTTTTGCGCTGACGGTGAATTGCCTGTTGTTTGTCGAAATTGGCGGGAAAAACCTGCTGATCACCAACCCACGCGATATTCCCGGCATGATCAAAGAGTTGTCCCACTATCCGTTTACCGCTATTACTGGGGTAAACACGCTGTTTAACGCCTTGCTCAACAATGAGGCGTTTAGCCGACTGGATTTTTCCACCCTGCACTTGTCGGTGGGCGGTGGGGCATCGGTACAACAGGTGGTGGCTGAGCGCTGGGAAAAATTGACTGGCATTCATTTGTTGGAAGGTTATGGATTGACCGAAAGCGCGCCGCTGGTAGCGGGAAACCCTTATGATTTGCAACATTACAGCGGCAGCATTGGCTTGCCGGTGCCGTCTACCGATGTGCGAATCATCAATGATGACGGTCAGGATGCGGCGCCTGGCGAAGCCGGTGAGCTGTGGGTGCGTGGTCCGCAGGTGATGTCCGGTTACTGGCAGCAGCCCGCCGCGACGCACGACGTGCTGAAAGAGGGATGGCTGGCAACCGGTGATATTGTCACGGCAGATGAACAAGGGTTCCTGAAAATCGTTGATCGTAAAAAGGACATGATTCTGGTGTCCGGCTTTAATGTTTATCCCAATGAGATCGAGGAAGTGGTGGTACGACATCCAAAAGTATCCGAAGCGGCGGCGGTTGGTGTGTCCAGTGCCACCTCAGGGGAAGCGGTGAAAGTCTTCGTGGTGTGTCGTGATCCATCGCTGACGGTGGAAGAACTGATCAACCATTGCCGTCGCAATCTCACGGGGTACAAGGTGCCACGATTGTTTGAGTTTCGCAGTGAGTTACCGAAATCGAACGTGGGGAAAATCCTCCGGCGTGAGCTGCGCAATGAGCAGTCAGCCGCCTGATGGTTGCCTGTGGGTGGGATGCCGGGTATGGTGGAGCCTGCCTGCTGAGCACCACAGGACAACATCGCCTTTCGCGTCAAGCCATTGCCTGCCCTGATGGACCGGTTGACCCGCGTAATGCCGATGGTCCGCCATAAATGATGTTTTATGCCCTGATCGCCGTTGAGCGCATTGGGGCGCAACCAAGAGAATACCGTTTTGAATTATCAGTTGATTACTACCGATGAAGGATTATCAGCGGTGTGCGCACAGGCGTGCGCGGTGTCTGAGGTGGCGCTGGACACCGAATTTGTCCGTACTCGTACCTATTACCCGCAACTGGGGCTGATTCAGTTGTATGACGGCGACAATCTGTCGCTGATCGATCCGCTGGCGATCCGTGACTGGGCGCCGCTTCGTGCGCTGCTGCAGAATCCGCAGGTGACCAAGTTTCTACATGCCGGCAGCGAAGATCTGGAAGTGTTTCTGAATGCGTTGGGCTGCCTGCCGTCGCCATTTATCGATACCCAGATTCTGGCAGCGTTTCTGGGCAAGCCGTTATCCTATGGTTTTGCGGCGCTGGTAGCGGATTATCAGCAGGTGGCGCTGGATAAAAGCGAATCCCGCACCGACTGGCTGGCGCGTCCGCTCAGTGAAAAGCAGTGCCAGTACGCCGCGGCAGACGTGTTTTATCTGCTGCCGGTAGCCAGAACATTAGTGGACGAAACTCGTGCTGCGGGCTGGCTGGAGGCTGCACAAGATGAGTGCCGGTTACTGTGCCAGCGTCGTCAGGAGGTGCTGGCGCCGGAATTGGCATATCGGGAGATCGGCAATGCCTGGCAATTAAGAGGACGCCATCTGGCTTGTCTGCAAAAACTGGCGGCATGGCGGTTGCATAAGGCGCGTGAGCGTGACAGTGCGGTTAATTTTATTGTCCGGGAGGAGAACCTGTTGCAGGTGGCTCGTTACCTGCCCGGTTCATTAGGTGAGCTGGATTCGCTGGGGCTAAGCGGACCGGAAATTCGTTACCACGGCAAGATGCTGCTGGCGATGGTGGCGGAAACTGCATCGCTGAGTGAGGCGGATTCTCCGCCACCTGTGGTCAATCTGATTGACTATCCCGGCTATAAGAAAGCATTTCGTGACATCAAGGCCTTGGTACAGCAGTGCGCGGAGCAGCGCGGGTTATCTGCTGAGTTACTGGCATCCCGGCGGCAGATTAACCGGTTGCTGAACTGGCACTGGAAACTGGTATCGTCTGAACATGAACCTGAAATGATAACCGGCTGGCGTAGTCGCCTGTTTGGGCAAGATCTGAAAGACATTCTGGCGCATTACTAACATCGGATTTACCGCCCTTGCAGACAAGGGCGGCAGCTTAAATCGTTTCCTTCAGATACCGGGAAAACGGTGATTACTTATCGGCAGGGGGCGGTGTAGGCTCGTCGGTTTCCGGCAGAGTCACGTTCAATTCCAGCACCGAAATGTCATCGCCTTTCTGCTCTAACTGCACCGTTACCATTTCCGGGTCGATCTGTACGTATTTGCAGATGACTTCCAGAATGTCTCGCTTCAACTGTGGCAGGTAATGCGGTTCGCTGTCCCCACGGCGTCGCTCCGCGACAATAATCTGCAGCCGTTCCTTGGCAATATTGGCTGTCGTTTTTTTGCGGGACAAAAAGAAATCGAGTAACGCCATGATTTATCCCCCAAATAGTCGTTTCAGGAAGCCTTTCTTCTCTTCCTCAATAAAACGGTAAGGCCGATTTTCTCCCAACAAACGATCCACGGTATCCGCATAGGCTTTACCCGCATCAGCCTCTTTGTCCAGAATGACGGGTTCGCCCTGGTTAGACGCACGTAATACTGACTGGTCTTCCGGAATCACGCCGATCAGCGGAATACGCAGAATCTCCAGTACATCTTCCATGCTCAGCATGTCGCCGCGGCTGACGCGGCCCGGATTATAGCGCGTGAGCAACAGGTGTTCTTTGATTGGCTCCAGACCTTGCTCGGCACGGCGTGATTTGGAGGACAAGATCCCTAAAATTCGGTCGGAATCCCGTACCGATGACACTTCCGGGTTGGTGGTGATGATGGCTTCGTCGGCGAAGTAAAGCGCCATTAACGCACCGGTTTCAATACCGGCTGGGGAATCACAGATAATAAAATCGAACTCCATATCCGCCAGATCCTGGAGCACTTTATCCACGCCTTCACGGGTGAGGGCATCTTTATCTCTGGTCTGTGATGCCGGCAGAATGTACAGGTTTTCGGTACGCTTATCTTTAATCAGCGCCTGATTGAGGGTCGCGTCGTTTTGGATGACATTCACAAAGTCATACACGACCCGGCGTTCACATCCCATGATCAGGTCGAGGTTACGCAGACCGATGTCAAAGTCGATGACAACCGTCTTCTTGCCTTTTTGGGCTAAACCGGTAGCAATGGCCGCGCTTGAAGTGGTCTTGCCAACGCCCCCTTTACCTGAAGTAACAACAATGATGCGTGCCATAAATAATTCCTTCCAAGGGCCTAGTCTAGAGGTTGTATAGTCAGAATATGGTCAGGCGGACTGAGTTTCAGGCGCGCCGCCTTCCCGAAATAATTTTCCGGTATCTGATCGCTGAGCCAATAACGCCCGGCGATCGACACCAATTCGGCGGCCAACTGGGTGCAGAAGATCTGGCTGTTGATATCGCCAGAGACTCCTGCCAGCGCACGGCCGCGCATCATGCCGTAAATATGAATATTGCCGTCGGCAATCACTTCAGCGCCTGCGCTGACATGACTGGTGACGATAAGATCACAGTCGCGGGCATAAATTTGCTGTCCGGAACGGACGGGGGTATTGATTACTCTGGTTTTTACTGGTGCGACAACCGGTGCGGGCGGCTGAGCTGTCCGCCGTTCTTTGCCTTCACGCAACAGCGGCAGCCCTGCTTTGGCGATGACGCGCCTGAGTTGTTCATCATTACATCCACTCACCCCTACAACTATCAGACCGGCGGCGGTAATGGCCTGCTGAAGCTTAATCCATTCAGCGTCAACGGGTAGTGCCGATACATTAACGACGACCGGCGCGTTTTTGAGAAACGCCGGTGCCTGTTCGATCTTTTCCTGCAAGGCCTGTTGAATAATATCGGGCTGTGCATCATGCAGGTGAACAACGGATAAGGTAAAGTTGCTGCCTTTCAACTCAATTGGCGTTTGTGACATCTGTCCTGACTCAGTTTCAGCATCTTTAAATCCCCAGAGTAGCATTAAGGCATGATATTCCAGAGCGCTTCGAGCATGTTATAGTCACATGAAAATACAGGCAAGACACCATTATCTTAGTTAAGAGTAAAAAACATGTATTGTGTGATCTACAGAAGTTCCAAACGCGATCAAACCTATCTTTATGTCGAAAAAAAAGACGACTTTTCCCGCGTCCCCGCCGAGCTGATGAAAAGTTTTGGTTTGCCGCATCTGGTAATGTTATTACCGCTTGATGGCAGCAAAAAACTGGCATCGGCTGATATTGATAAAGTAAAACAGTTGATTAGTGAACAGGGTTTTTACCTGCAATTGCCGCCGCCGCCGGAAAATTTATTGGATGAGCTACAGGCAAGTATAAAAAAATAATGCCCGAATTATTTTTTATATAATGTTCAAGGCGACTTCGGGAATCAGCTGCTGTTTTTTAATACAGGGTATCGGCAATAAGCCGGGAAATACTTTAGTTATGCTGATGTTATTCTCTTTAATACTGATTTATATACAGGTGTATTTTCTGTGGTGGGCAAATAACCGTATTTTTATTCATCCCATGCCATCGCTCTCCTGACCTAGTGTATTGATTGCGTTTGTAAAATATCGCGTGAAGTCATGATAAATTTCAGGTGCTGTTGCGCATTAATCGCACTTACTTTTTTGATGATGATACCGGTATGATGAGGTGGCTATGTCCCGTTTGCTATGGCGGACAGGCACCATCCGCTAACAGAAAGTCAGGAGAAGGTACATGTATCAACACAGAGACTGGCAGGGCGCATTACTGGATTTTCCTGCCAATAAGGTGGTGTGTGTCGGTAGTAACTATTCCGAGCATATCCGTGAAATGGGTAGCGCCAAACCGGCGGAACCGGTCCTGTTCATCAAGCCTGAAACCGCGCTGTGCGATTTGCGCCAGCCGGTGGCCATTCCTAAAGAACTGGGTTCGGTACATTACGAGGTTGAGCTGGCGGTGTTGATCGGCACGCCGCTCAAACAGGCTAATGAAGAGCGGGTTGCCAGAGCGATTGCCGGTTATGGCGTGGCGTTGGATCTAACGTTGCGCGATTTGCAGGCCGGGTTCAAGAAAGCCGGGCAGCCGTGGGAAAAAGCCAAGGGCTTTGATGGTTCCTGTCCGGTATCCGGGTTTATTCCGGTGGCTGAGTTTGGCGATCCACAGCAGGCTGAACTGGGTATCAACATCAATGGTGAAGTACGCCAGCAAGGCAATACGCGAGATATGATTACGCCGATTCTGCCATTGATCGCCTACATGAGCCGCTTTTTTACCCTGCGCGCTGGCGACATCATCCTGACTGGTACACCACAAGGGGTGGGGCCGTTGCAACCGGGCGATGCGCTAACCATTACGCTTAATGATCGCACGCTGACGACCCACGTTATTTAATTCTTTACCACCCGTGGCATCGCTGCGGGTGGTATCTGACATCTCCCCACTTTACAATACGCAGCCGTACATCCTGTTTATCATCGGAACTGCAGTTATGACTCTACAACCCTTTTGGGAAACCCAAACCCTCGATCAAATGTCGGACGACGAGTGGGAAGCGCTTTGTGACGGCTGTGGTCGTTGCTGCCTGCATAAGTTGATTGATGAAGACACGGATGAACTTTATTTCACCAATGTGGCCTGTAATCAACTGAACATTAAAAGTTGCCAATGCCGTAATTATGCGCGCCGGTTCGAATATGAGCCGGATTGCATCAAGCTGACGCGAGAAAATTTGTTGTCATTCGACTGGTTACCGGAAACCTGCGCTTATCGGTTGATACATGAGGGTAAAGGATTGCAGCCCTGGCATCCGTTGCTGGCGGGTTCCAAAACGGCGATGCACCAACAGAGAATCTCGGTACGATATATCGCCGTGCGTGAAAGCGATGTGGTGGACTGGCAGGATCACATCTTAAACAAACCGGAGTGGGCGCGATAGTTATTGATATTAATGATGTTATATCAATTCACTGGACCAAGGCATGTCATCGAGTGACATGGCTTTTCGCATTCACTCAGCCTGTCGTTATCCAGAACTGTGCTGTAGGTAACAATCAACCGGGCCGGTTACCATCCGACCCGGTATCGTACGCGTTTAGCGACCAAACAGATCGCGGCGTTTGGGGCGGAAAGGTTGGGCAATCAGTACCAGTGCTGCAACCAGCAGATAGGCACCGAAAATCACGATCATCCACTGCGGCATTTCCAGATTAAGGAAATGCCACTGGCGCTCGGCGCAATCGCCGGTGGCGGTAAAAACAACTGGTAGCCACTTATCCAGCGGCAACCAGGATGGGAAACTGACAAAAAAATCGCAGGTAACAAATGGCGATGGGTGCAACTGAATATTGGTGTGTTTGATGGCCAGTGACAAGCCTTCCCAGGCACTGTAAATCCATAATCCAATCGCCGGATAGCGTAGCAGTGTGCCAGGGGCGACGGCACCTACCAGTCCGGCCATCATTACGCCGTAGAGTGCGGCTCGTTGGTAAATGCATAGTACGCAGGGTTTCAACATCATGACGTACTGGAAATAAAGCGCAACCAGTTCGAAAACCAGTGCCGTGAACGCCATCAAAAGCCAAGCACTCCGACCACGGGAGCAACGGTTCAAAAATCGCAACATAAAAAATATTCCATGCTAAAAACGATAGTATGGGCAGTGATAACCGTGCTCACCGCCCTCATTGAATCTCTGCCCGGTTGAACTGACGTTTCTCACGGTGGCGCGGCTAGCGCCTGTACCGCGCACTGCGTCTGCATCGGCATTTGAACGGAGATTCTGCTGTGCCAAAAATACCCTGTTGTTTTTAACGCTCTCTACGAGTTATCGCCAGTTTCATGGCAAAATCCGCCCCTTACTATACACGATTTATGTGGGAACATGACGGTATTGATCAATGATGAGTCCGCTGTGTGCCTTATCAGTTTTATAACTGATCTGTAACGAGGTAAATGCGATATGCATCAGGCTAACTACGTTACTTATGAGCGACTTCATGCCATACTTGATCTGTACTGGTCATGCCAGTGAAAATAGCCGCCAGCGCTGATAAGCCATAGGGCTACTGCAGGTAACATTCAGGACTTCACTCAGGGACAGACTCTGTGTTTGCGGACGATCATGAGTAATGAAAGTGGACGGCAAGAACAGAGCGGATTGATGATTAGAAATAATAGAACGGTAACCTGCGCTAATCCGACTTAGTGCCAGCAACGCTGTCTAAAAAGAAATACGATAGTGGGGTAATCCTGCGGTGTTCGTTTTTTCTTTAGCGCTAATTTAATTTAACAATTTGATGGGTGTTGGAAGAAAATTATCGTAAATCACGGTAGATATCCGAGTTTGTTTACGGGTAATTGCCTTTAATCACAGTTTTTATGTCGAATTGAGACTTTCAGGTCCTGCTATGCTATGTGATGTAGGGTTCGTTTGGTATGATGATGTTGACTTTCACTGGTAAACATCGCTACGGAATATAAACTTATGGTTATAAAGGCGCAAAGTCCGGCGGGATTCGCGGAAGAATATATTATTGAAAGTATATGGAATAATCGTTTCCCTCCGGGTTCTATTCTGCCCGCTGAGCGGGAGTTGTCTGAATTGATCGGGGTTACGCGTACCACGCTACGCGAGGTGCTACAGCGCTTGTCCCGTGATGGATGGCTCACGATTCAACACGGCAAACCGACCAAAATCAATAATTTTTGGGAGACATCCGGGTTAAATATCCTTGAAACGCTGGCCCGGCTCGACCATGACAGCGTTCCCCAACTGATCGATAACCTGTTGGCGGTGCGTACTAACATCGCCGGGATTTTCATCCGTACAGCAATTCGCTTGCATCCGGCCAAATCGGTAGAAATTCTTAAGTTAGCCGAATCGGTTCAGGATACATCGGATGCGTACGCCGAGCTGGATTACAACGTGTTTCGCGGGCTGGCGTTTGCGTCCGGCAATCCGATTTACGGTCTTATTATCAATGGGCTGAAAGGGTTGTATATTCGGGTCGGGCGTTATTATTTCTCCAATACGGAAGCGCGTAAAACAGCACTGGCATTTTACCGCCGTCTGGAATCGCTGAGCCGTGATGGCCTGTATGATCAGGTGCCAGACACTATTCGTCAGTATGGTAAAGAAAGCGGGGCATTGTGGCATAGTATGCAGAATGCTATCCCCCATGATCTGGCTGAAGGCCGTCGTTAATTGATGGTAAGTAGATTGAAAAACGGGTAGCCCATTTGGCTACCCGTTTTTTTAACCCATTGTATACAATAGGATTGAATATCATAGAGTAGTACGTGGCGGACAACGGTCAATCAGTTCGACACTGCCGTCCTCATTCATCTGTTCCAGTGTCACCTCAAACCCCCACAGGCGGTAAACATGCTTCATGACCTCGTGGCTGCTTTTATCCAGCGGAGCGCGGTTTTGCGGCACATAGCGCAGAGTCAGCGAACGATTGCCGCGTAAATCCACATTCCAGACCTGGATATTGGGTTCGATATTGCTCAGGTTGTACTGGGAAGACAGCTCCTGACGGATCTTCCGGTACCCTTTTTCATCATGGATCGCGGCGATCTCCAGATAATTGTTGCGATCATCATCCAATACAGTAAATAGCCGGAAATCCCGCATCACTTTGGGTGACAGGAATTGGCTGATGAAACTTTCATCTTTGAAGTTTTGCATGGCGAAATGCAGTGTTGTCAGCCAGTCCTTACCGGCGATATCCGGGAACCAATAATGGTCTTCTTCCGTTGGATGTTGGCAGATGCGCTTGATGTCCTGAAACATGGCAAAGCCAAGCGCATACGGATTGATACCGTTGTAGTAAGGGCTGTTGTACGGCGGCTGGTAGACCACATTGGTATGGCTATGAAGAAATTCCAGCATAAAGCGGTCAGACAGTTTGCCCTCGTCATAAAGATGATTAAGGATGGTGTAGTGCCAAAATGTAGCCCAGCCTTCATTCATCACCTGAGTCTGTTTTTGCGGATAAAAATACTGGCTGATCTTACGCACGATACGCAGGATCTCTCGCTGCCACGGTTCCAGCAGCGGAGCATTTTTCTCCATGAAATAGAGTAGATTCTCCTGCGGTTCATTTGGGAAACGGCGGGCTTTTTCCGGCGAGGTTTCCTGTTCACGGCGGGGCAGCGTGCGCCAGAGTTCGTTTACCTGACTTTGCAGGTAGGCTTCGCGGCTTTTCTGGCGCAACTTTTCCTCTTCCAGCGAGATCTTCTGCGGTCGTTTATAGCGGTCCACACCGTAATTCATTAGTGCATGGCAAGAGTCGAGTAGTTTCTCCACCTCATCGGCACCGTGACGTTCTTCGCATTGTGCAATGTACTGACGGGCGAACAGCAGGTAATCGACAATTGAACTGGCGTCGGTCCAACTGCGAAACAGATAATTACCCTTGAAGAATGAGTTATGGCCGTAGCAGGCATGAGCCATCACCAGTGCCTGCATCGGCATGGTGTTCTCTTCCATCAGGTAGGCGATACAAGGATTGGAGTTAATGACGATTTCGTATGCCAGCCCTTGCTGGCCGTGTTTATAGCGTTGTTCGGTTTCGATGAATTTCTTGCCGAATGACCAGTGGGCGTAGTTGATAGGCATCCCGATGCTGGAATAGGCGTCCATCATTTGCTCGGAGGTAATTACCTCGATTTGGTGGGGATAGGTATCCAAACGGTACAGTTTGGCTACCCGGTCAATTTCATCCAGATAGACCTGCAGCAAATCGAATGTCCAGTCAGGTCCGTCACTTAGACGTTGTGGGTTTATTACCCGCTCATCAGTCGATATAGCCATCAGCGCACCCCTCACTATAACCGCCGTCACCTCATTGCGTCGGCATATTTAATCGTAGCTTATTTTGGGAAAAGTGATGTGAAATCGGTAGTTTGGATGAAGTCCTTGTGTAGAGGGTCGGATGACGTATTTCCGTCGGCTACGCCTGATGGCCGCACGTTGTTATCCGGTTATCCTACGCGGCTGCGTGCGTTTTCTCATAATAAATAAAAGCTATATCTGCAACAGATGACAATTGATAGCGGCATGTTAAAGTAGGTTTTTATTTCAGGCTTTAAGGCGTTGTATAGCATATTCCGCGGGATTGGCGGAGAAAAGTAGGGAGAACAGCAATAATGAAGGTGGTTGTTTTAGGGAGTGGTGTTATCGGCGTCAGTACCGCCTGGTATCTGGCGCAATCAGGACATGACGTCACCGTCATTGACCGGCAAGCCGAAGCAGCTTTAGAAACCAGCGCCGCCAATGCCGGTCAGATTTCCCCTGGCTATTCTGCGCCTTGGGCCGCACCAGGTATTCCGCTGAAAGCGGTCAAATGGCTATTTCAACGGCACGCGCCCCTGGCGATTCGCCCTGATTTCACTGCTACGCAATTGTGCTGGATGTGGCAAATGTTGCTGAACTGCGACAACGCTCATTATCGCGTTAATAAAGCCCGTATGGTCCGGCTGGCTGAATACAGCCGCGATTGCCTGCAAGAACTGCGCACAGCAACCGGTATTGCTTATGAAGGACGTCAGGGAGGCACGTTGCAACTGTTCCGTACCCAGCAACAGTACGAAAACGCTTACCGTGACATTGCGGTCTTGAAAGAAGCCGGTGTGCCTTATGAATTACTGGAAGCCGATCAACTGGCTAATGTTGAGCCGGCACTGGCGGGGGTACGCCATAAATTAACCGGCGGATTGCGCCTGCCGCATGATGAAACTGGCGATTGCCAGCTGTTTACCCGTCAGTTGGCGGCGATGGCGACAAAAGCGGGCGTAACCTTCCGTTTCAATACGGAGGTACAACACCTTGAGGTGGAAGGGAAACGGGTCAGCGCGGTGTATTGTGATGGTGAAAAGATCGTGGCCGACGCTTACGTTATGGCTTGTGGCTCTTATTCCCGCGGTTTACTGGAAAAATGGTTCAGCATTCCGGTCTACCCACTCAAGGGGTATTCGCTGACCATCCCGCTGACCAGTGAGGCTGGGTCGCCGGTTTCCACCATATTGGATGAAACCTACAAGATCGCCATTACCCGTTTTGATCAGCGCATTCGCGTCGGCGGCATGGCGGAAATCGCCGGATTTGATCTCTCCTTGAATCAGAAGCGCCGGGCTACGCTGGAAATGGTAGTGCGCGATCTATACCCGGATTGCGGACCGGTGGAACAGGCAACATTCTGGACCGGATTACGACCCATGACGCCGGATGGCACGCCGCTGGTGGGGCGTTCGCCGTTACACAATCTGTACCTGAACACCGGGCACGGTACATTGGGTTGGACCATGGGATGTGGCTCCGGTCAGTTGCTGGCCGATATCATTTCCGGCAAAACACCGGCAATTGAATACGACGATCTCTCTTTCTCTCGCTACGCCTGAATCCATGTTTCAAATAATGAGCTAACCGCCCCAGCCGAGGCGGTTAGCTCTATTAATGACGTCTACTAAATTATTGATTAGTTCGCCAGTGGTGCATCCGGGTGCAGGCCGAGCCAGCCTGGAGTCGGGTCGCCTTTGGCTTCGCCCACGTACAGGCTCATTTGCGCGCGGAAGCGCTCAACCGCAGCGCGGTCAGACATGAAGTCAGCAAAAGCTTGTGGACGAGTATTGCGATATTCCCAGATGTGTTTGTAGCCAGCCGGTGGCGCTACATCGGTACGTACTGACCACATACGTGAAACCTGAGTTTGTGTTTCTGGGTCCAGCAGCCAGCTCAGGTACAGCTTGGCGCTTTCCGGGTGTTTAGCCTGTTTGAAGATTGCCGCGCGCTGCGCCCAGGAGACAAACGGGTCACTCTTCGGCAGCACAAAGCGGGTCACCGAGCCTGCCGCCGGGACCAGCGCACCGGAGCTGGAGAAGGTCGCGCTGTATTTGCCGGTGGCTATCTGAGCGCCGGGAACGTTAGTACCGCGTACGTAAACCGGGTCCTGCTCTTGCAGTTTTGCAACAAAATCCCAGCCGTATTTATCCACGACCTGTTTGTACCAGAACAGCACGGCGTCATCGTCGTTGGGATAGGCCAGAATCAGGTTGCCTTTCAAGTCGGGGCGCAGATAATCTTTTGCTTCTCGCGGCCAGGCGTTTTCATCCAGCAGTTGGGTGTTGACCACGTTGCTAAAGGCAATCACATAGGCACCAATCCACGCGCCATCTGCATCACGAAATTCCGGGTAGATTTTGTCCCAACCCACGGGTTTGTAGTTCAGCAACACGCCCTGTTTTTTCCAGCGCGGGAAATCCTGTATCGTTTGCAGTTGCACCACATCTGGAATCAGGGTGTTGGTAGCCAGTTGGTTGTCAATACGCGCATCGTGGTACTTGCTGTAATCGACGATCACGTTCAGTTTGATGCCGGGAAAACGTTTTTCAAATGCCTGCTTAAAGCCATTTTGCTGTGACTGTACGTCGCCGCCAGCATAAACGGTCACTGTACCGCCTTCCTGTAATGCGCTCTGATAAATTTCATCCAGCGAACGCGTGTCCGGTGCGACAGCTGCCTGGCTTTGCCAGGTGCTGATACCGGCCATCATCGTCAGCATCAACGCGGTTTTCTTTAGGTACTTCCCAGTGTATTGCATCGTAGTCTCCTTGACTTGGGATAAAAATCCGTGCCGACGTACGGTGTCTATCAATGTTGACGGCGGCTACGGCGTGAGTGGCGAGTCACAATGCGCGACGCGCCGGACTGGCAGGGAATTAGGAATCGAGTGTATCGGATTACATAAAAACGAACAGGAAGAAAAAGTGAATAATATAGTTAAAAGCTTTGAATGATTAATGAGGGTGGTCTGTCCCGCTAAAGACAGATTTACTGGTGTTAAATGATGTTTCTGGTGGTCTCAAGTGTCTTGATTGTTTATTTTTTCTAATAATTTTCTATTGGGTAATGCAATGGTCTGATTATGGTGAAAGAGGATGTGGATCACAGACAATCGATAAAAGAGAGTCTGGCTATTGAAGCCATTCACTGCTGTTTCGTTTTACAAGATATACCGCCTGAACAGATTTTCTGAAAATATCTCGATTTGCTGCGTAACATCCCCGCTAATCCTATTGAATGCTAAGATATTTGCTGACTGTACCGTTATTCGGTACACCGTTGTGGCAACGAGCAGAGATAGTGATGAGCGAAAACAGGTTACAACCCGGTTTGATGGCGATCCACAGCAACCATCCTGAAGCTTTACGTGATGTATTGGTTTCGTGGATGGCGTCTAATCCGCTAGCCGGGTTGGAAAACGAGCTGATTCTGGTACAGAGCAACGGCATCGGGCAGTGGCTGAAACTGGCACTGGCGCGTGATACCCACGAGGGTGGATGCGGCGTAGCCGCTGCGCTGGATGTTCAGTTGCCGTCGCGTTTTTTCTGGCAGGTTTACCGGTCGGTGTTGGGGCATGATCAGGTGCCGGAAACCTCGCCATTCGAGAAATCATTGCTGGTATGGCGACTGTTGCGGCTGTTGCCTGAGCTGCTAACACAACCGGAATTCGCTACGCTGGCGCGTTTTCTGCGGCAGGATACCGACTTGCGTAAGCATTACCAGTTGGCCGAACGGCTGGCTGACCTGTTTGACCAATATCAGGTGTATCGCGCTGACTGGCTGGCTGACTGGACTGCCGGGCGTGACGTGCTGACCAGCCACCGACGCGGCGTGGAACCGCTGCCGGATGAACAGCACTGGCAACCGCTGTTGTGGCGCGCGCTACTGATGGATACCGGCGAGGCGCTGGCCGGCACCAGCCGAGCGGCGCTGCACCGGCGCTTTCTGGATGAGGTAAAACAGCGGGACGATAGCGAACGTCCCGCAGGTTTACCCTCGCGGGTGATTGTCTTTGGCATCTCATCGTTGTCACAGCAGGCACTGGAACTGCTGGCGGCCATTGGGCGCTGGACCCAGATATTCATGTGCGTACATAACCCGTGCGAGCATTACTGGGGCGATATTATTGCCGATAAGGACCTGCTGCGTGCCGAGCGTGTCCGCCAGCAACGTAAACCCGGTATGCCGCAGACCATCGCGCTGGAAGAACTGCATCAACATGCCCACCCGCTGTTGGCGGCGTGGGGTAAACAAGGGCGCGATTACATCGGGCTGCTGGATGAATATGATCAGCGCGAGCGGTACGCCTCACTGATTCAGCGTGCCGACCTGTTTTACAGCAACGGCGAAGACTGTCTGCTGCATCAGTTACAGGACGACATTCGGGATTTGCGACCGCTGTCGGACAGCCGTGCGCGCTGGCCTGCCGTCGATCCACGGCATGATCGTTCGATCCGTTTTCATATTGCGCATAGTCCACAGCGTGAAGTGGAAGTGCTGCATGACCAACTGCTGGCGGCATTTGCCGCTGACCCGACGCTGCGCCCGCGAGATGTGATCGTGATGGTGCCGGACATCAACGGCTATGCGCCGCATATTCAGGCGGTGTTCGGGTTGATCGACCGGAAGGACCCGCGTTACATCCCGTTCAGCGTGGCGGATCGCGGGCCGCGCCAGAATAACCTGCTGCTGGCGGCGCTGGAAAAACTGTTAAACCTGCCGCAGTCACGCGTGGCGGTCAGCGATGTGCTGGACTTGCTGGAGGTGCCGGCGGTGCGCCAGCGCTTTGCCATCGCTGAAGAACAATTGCCGCTGTTGCAGCGCTGGGTTCGGGCCGCCAATGTGCGCTGGGGGTTACACGCCCGTCAGCGCCAAAGCCTCAACCTGCCTGATGCGCCGGAACAGAATAGCTGGTTTTTTGGTCTGCGCCGTATGTTGCTGGGGTACGCGGTGGGTGCAGGCGGTGCCTGGCGGAATATTGAACCGCTGGATGAAATCGGTGGGCTGGATGCGGTGCTGGCTGGGCAACTGGCGCTGTTGCTTGACCGGCTGGATTATAGCTGGCAGCAGCTCTGTCAGCCTGCGACACCGGTGCAATGGGGTGAACGGTTACGTACGCTGTTGAGCACGTTCTTTGCCGCAGATGGGGGGGAAGACGGCTTCATGCTGCTGCAACTGGACGAAGGATTACAGAACTGGCTGGAGGCGTGCGAATCGGTCGCGCTGGAGCGGGCGTTACCGCTGTCGGTGGTGCGCGAGCACTGGCTGGGGCTGTTTGAGCAGTCGAGCCTGACCCAGCCGTTTTTTGCTGGTGCCGTCACCTTCGCCACGCTGATGCCGATGCGCGCCATTCCATTTCGTCATGTCTGTCTGCTGGGAATGAATGACGGCGATTATCCCCGTAACCGGGTGCCGCTGGACTTCGACCTGATGGGGCAGGACTACCGCCCCGGCGATCGTTCCCGCCGCGAAGACGACCGCTACCTGTTTTTGGAGGCGCTGCTGTCGGCGCGTGAACATTTTTACATCAGTTGGGTGGGGCGTAGCATCCACGATAACAGCGAACGCCCGCCTTCGGTGCTGGTGGCGCAACTGCGCGACCATCTAAGCAACGGCTGGCGGACCGTTGACGGGCAGGATGTGTTGTCCGCGTTGACGGTGGAACACCGGTTGCAGCCATTCAGCCCGGATTATTTTACCGCCGGCAGCCCGTTGTTCAGTTATGCCCGCGAATGGCGCGCCGGGCTGCTACCACAGGATACTCCGGCTACGGATACCGCGCTGGACGATTATCGGCAGGATGGCGTGCTGACGCTGCGGCAACTGGCGGATTTTGTCCGTGACCCGGTGCGCAGCTTCTTCCGGTTGCGGCTCAACGTCTGGTTCGAACAGGAAGACCCCACCAGTCAGGATCAGGAACCATTTGCCATGGATGCGCTGGAAAACTGGCGCTTGCAACATGAACTGATCGAGGAACAGAAAGCCGCGTTACGTCGGCATCTTCCCCGTGAGCAGGCGCTGACGGCACAACTGGCACGCATCGCCCGGCGCGGCGAACTGGCGCCCGGTGGCTTCACCACGGTGCTGGTGCAGGATTTGGCGGAGCCTATGGCGGATTTGTTCACCCGTTACCAGCAGGAACAGGAAAAATGGCCGAAATCGGTATCTGACGAACCGCTGTCGTGGCCCGATTTACAGTTGGAAGACTGGCTGAATGAACTGCGCGTTGATGAGCAGGGCAACCGCTGTCGGCTGGTGCTGGAAAGCGGCGGGTTGCTCCATCCCACACGGCGTAGTTACCGCTTCGACAAGCTATTGCCTTTCTGGGTGACGCATCTGGCCGGGCACCTTGATGGGCAACCGCTGCATAGTACGCTGGTCAGCAAAAACGGTACTGTTTACCTGCCGGCGCTGGAACCGCAGCAGGCGAAAGTGTACTGGCTGGCGCTGGTCGATGCCTGGCGAGAGGGAATGCGTTACCCGTTGCCGCTGGCGGTAAAAACCGGATTTCGCTGGCTGGAAGCGGGCGGAGAACCGGATCAAGCGCTGGATGGTGAAGCGGGTAACGCGGCACGCCAGTGCTATGAGGAGCATGACCCGGCTAACCGCAAGTTTGCTGAATCCGCGTCTAACGCCTATCTGTCCCGCGCGTTTCCAGGCTTCGACCAGTTGTGGGCCAACGGCGAGTTCGCCCGCTGGACGCAGCAACTGCTGGCACCGCTGTACCTGACGCTGAAAGCGGCGTCGGCGAAAAATAGGAAATCAGGAGGCCAGTCATGACGGCGCGTTCATTACCTTCTCCGCTGGATGTGCTGCGCTTTCCGCTCTCCGGCAGCCGGTTAATTGAAGCCAGCGCCGGCACCGGCAAAACCTTCACCATCGCCATGCTGTATGTACGGCTGGTGCTGGGGCACGGCAGCGAGCAGGCGTTTTCCCGCCCGCTCACCCCGCCGGAAATTCTGGTGGTGACCTTTACCGATGCCGCCACCCGCGAGCTGCGTGACCGCATTCGCGCCCGGCTGGCGCAGGCGGCTGGCTATTTTCAGCCGGATGGCAAAGATGGCAAGGATGAAGAGGCCGATCCGTTGTTGCGGGAACTTCGCACCGGTTACCCGCCGGAACAGTGGCCGGACTGTGCGCGCAAACTACAACTGGCCGCCGAATGGATGGACGAAGCGGCGGTATCCACCATCCACAGCTGGTGTAACCGGATGCTGGGCGAACATGCGTTTGACAGCGGCAGCCTGTTTAACCAAACGCTGGAAACCGACCAGCGTGAATTGTTACTGGAAGTCGTGCGTGATTACTGGCGCACCTTCTTTTTCCCGCTCGATGCCCGCGATGTGCTGGAACTACGTGATAGCTGGGCATCACCGGACGATTTTTACCGCAGTGTGACGCCGCTGCTGGAGTATGCCGATGAAATGGGTATCGATGACCTGCCAGCACAGATTTTCAGCGCTGTCCGTGAAGAAAAAACACGCCGACTGGCGGCGCTAAAAGCGCCCTGGTCGCAGTGGTGTGACGAACTGCGCGAGTTGCTGAACGCAGCGGTGGCAGAGAAAAAGGCGGATGGCCGCAAGCTGCAAGCTCGTTATTTCGGCCCGTGGCTGGACAAACTGCACCACTGGGCCACCAGCGATGAGACGACGTTGGATATCGGCACCGGCTGGACGCGGCTGACCCCGCAAGGGCTGCGGGAGTGCTGGAAAGTGCCCGAAGACGCGCCGCAGCACCCGGCACTGAGTGCGATGGAGACGCTGGCGCAGCAGTTAAGCGAATTACCGGAGCCACGTAGTCAACTGTTACGTCATGCCTGCCGTTGGGTTAGTCAGCGTTTTCGTCACGAGCAGGATAGCCGGGCGCAAATGGGTTTTCAGGATCTGTTGACCCGGCTGGATGCCGCATTGCGCGGCGATAACGGCGAACGGCTGGCCCAACGCATTCGCCGCCAGTTCCCGGTAGCGATGATCGACGAATTTCAGGACACCGATCCATTGCAATACCGCATTTTCGATACCCTGTACCGGGTGGCAACCAACGATCCGCAACAGGGGTTGATCCTGATAGGCGACCCGAAACAGGCGATTTACGCGTTTCGCGGTGCCGATATCTACACCTATTTGTGCGCCCGGCGCGATACCGACGGTCGGCATTACACGCTGGGTACTAACTTCCGCTCCACGCAGGCGATGGTCGATGCCGTTAATCAGGTGTTCATGCAGGCGGAAAATCGCGCTGACGGCGCGGGTGCATTTTTGTTTCGCCAGCCGGACGGTGACAATCCGGTGCCGTTTCTGCCGGTGCAGGCCAATGGCCGTGATGAAAGCTGGGTGCTGGAGGGGGCGCAAGCGGCGGCGTTGACGTGCTGGATGCTGGAAACCGAGGAGCCGCTGTCGTCGGCGGAATACCGTCAGCGCATGGCTGCTGGCTGCGCCCGCGAAATGGTGCGGTTGTTACAGCTCGGCGTGCAGGGGCAGGCCGGTTTTACTGTACCAGGGCAGGCATGGCGTCCGGTCAGACCGGGAGACATGGCGGTGCTGGTCAATACCGGGCGTGAGGCGATGGCGGTGCGGGCGCAATTGTCCGCTCGCGGCGTGCGCAGCGTTTATCTGTCGGACAGAGAATCGGTGTTCGACAGTCCTCAAGCCAGTGAGCTGCACTGTTGGCTGGCTGCCTGTGCTGATCCGGAGAATGATCGGTTGTTGCGCGCCGCGCTGGCAACCCCGTTACTGGGGATGAGCTGGCAGGCGCTTGAACGCCTTAACCACGACGAGCAGGAGTGGGAAAACCGGGTAATGCAATTTGTTCGCTACCAGAACTGCTGGCGACAGCAAGGCGTGTTGCCGATGTTACGGCGCTTGATGTGGGAGTTCGATGTGCCGCGCCGGTTACTGGTTGCCGATAACGCCCGTGCGCTGACCGATGTGCTACACCTCTCGGAGCTGTTGCAACAAGCCAGCGTGCATCTGGATGGCGAACACGCGCTGATCCGCTATCTGGCGGAACAGTGTCAGGCGGATAATCCCGGTGGCGACACGCTGAAACTGCGGCTGGAAAGCGATGCCGATCTGGTGAAGGTAGTGACCGTCCACAAATCTAAAGGACTGGAATATCCGCTGGTGTTTCTGCCGTTCGCCTGTGCGTTTCGTGCCGTCAGCCACCGCGATGTGCCGCTGAAATTTCATGATGATGATGGGCAGCTGCGCCTTGAGCTGACCGCCAGCGACGAGGCGGTGCAGCGTGCTGACCATGAGCGGCTGGGCGAGGACTTGCGTAAGTTTTATGTGGCGTTGACTCGCGCCCGCTACGCGCTGTGGCTTGGCATCGCGCCGCTGAAAGCGCTGGAAAAAAGCGCGCCCGGTTATCTGCTCGGCGCGGGCGAGCCGCTGGAGCCGGGACAACTGGCGCAGCGGTTGTCGGCCTGGTGCGGCGCGCATAGCCAGATAGCGCCGTTGCCGGAAACGGATGCGGCGATTTATCGCGCGGTGCGGACGTTGCCGTCGCTGGGTCAGGAACCGCCGTTGCCGGATATCAGCCGCCACCGCTGGCGCATTACCAGCTATTCCGGGTTGCAACTGGCGCCGGAAGGGCATTACCACGAACGTCGTGAGTTGTTTGCGAACGAGACGCCTGAAGTACAAAGCGCGCAGCAGGAAAC
This sequence comes from Dickeya sp. CFBP 2040, assembly GCF_012273755.1. Taxonomy (NCBI): domain Bacteria; kingdom Pseudomonadati; phylum Pseudomonadota; class Gammaproteobacteria; order Enterobacterales; family Pectobacteriaceae; genus Dickeya; species Dickeya sp. CFBP 2040. The sequence continues at coordinate 5,991 of NZ_JAAVXH010000092.1, read as the reverse complement.
TTTCAGTGAACCACAGGAAGCCGCAGAGCGTCTGCCGCCGTTGCCGACCGGTCGTGATATGTACAGTTTTCCGCGCGGAGCGGTGCCGGGCAGCTTTCTGCACGGTTTGCTGGAATGGGCAGGGGAAACGGGGTTTGCGGCGCTGGCGGGGGATCGGCCTCGTGTGGAAGATCAGGTGGCAAGGCGCTGTAACCGGCAGGGCTGGACGCAATGGATACCGATGCTCACCGACTGGCTGATGGCGCTGCTCAATCAACCGTTGGCGTTGCCGGCGCAACCTGACAGCGCGGTGTCGCTGGCTGGGCTGACGCAGTATCAGGTGGAAATGGAGTTCTGGTTTGCGCTCAATCAGGTTGATACACCCACATTAGATCAACTGGTTAGAGCCGCCACGCTGGCGGGCGAGCCGCGGACAGCGCTGGTGCGCGAACAACTTAACGGTATGTTGAAAGGGTTCATCGATTTGGTATTTGAACATCAGGGGCGTTACTACGTGCTGGACTACAAATCCAACTGGCTGGGGGCGAGCGCCGCCGACTATGACACACCGCGAATGGCCCACGCCATGCTGGATCACCGTTACGATCTGCAACTGGTGCTATACCTGTTTGCCTTGCACCGCTTACTCAAATCCCGCCTGCCGGATTATGACTATGACCGCCATGTCGGTGGCGCGTTGTACCTGTTTCTGCGCGGTAGTCAGGCGCCGGGCGGCGGTGTGTATGCCGAGCGGCCAGACCGAGAGCTGATTGAAGCGCTGGATTGCCTGTTTAGTGGTGGATCAGAGGTGACGGCATGAACATGACTGATCATGACGAACTGACCGAATTGCTGGATCAATGGGTTGGCTGCGGCTGGCTGCGGGAACTGGATCGGGCGCTGGTGCGGTTTCTGCATCAGGAATGCCCGGAGGCGCCACCGTTACTGTTGCTGGGTGCGGCGCTGGTTAGTTATCAGCTTGGGCGCGGGCATGTATGCCTTGATCTGGCGGCTACGCTGGCCGACAGCCGGTTTTCGCTGGCGTTGCCGCCGGAAGGCGACTATAGCGAAAACCGTCAGATTGTGCGCCCGGCGCAGGTGCTGGCGGACGTTACCCTGTCGGCCTGGCAGGCGGCGTTACAACAGCCGCAGTTGGTGTCGCCGGGGGAGGGCAATACGCCGCTGGTGCTGGTCGGTTCGCGCCTTTATCTGCGCCGGTACTGGCAGTATGAGCAGGATGTGCGCCATGCCATCACACAGAAGTTGGAACAACATGCGGTGTTGCGGTCGGCGATTGCGCCTGCGGCGCTGCGTCAGCGGTTGGATGCGCTGTTCCCCGCGGCGGTAACACACGCCACCGACTGGCAGAAACTGGCTTGTGCGCTGGCGGCAGGCAGTGCTTTTAGCATCATCACCGGCGGACCGGGCACCGGAAAAACCACCACCGTGGTGAAGCTGCTGGCGCTGTTGCAGTCGCTGGCGTTGGAACAGCAGGGCAAACCGCTGCGCATCCGGCTGGCAGCACCTACCGGCAAAGCGGCGGCGCGTCTGAACGAATCTATTTCCGGGGCGATTGCCAGCCTGACGCTGGATGGACTGGAACAAGGCGACGTTATCCGCGATCACCTCCACGGCGAGGTGGTGACCCTGCATCGTCTGCTGGGCAGCCGACCGGACTCCCGGCATTTCCGGCATCACGCCGATAACCCGCTGCTGCTGGATCTGCTGGTGGTGGATGAAGCATCGATGGTGGATCTGGAGATGATGGCGGCGCTACTGGCAGCGATGCCGACGCATTCCCGTCTGATTCTGCTGGGCGACAAGGACCAGCTGGCGTCGGTGGAAGCCGGGGCGTTGATGGGTGAACTGTGCCAGCGTGCCGCACAGGGGCATTACCTGCCGCAGACCTGCGACTGGCTGCGTGAGGTGGCAGGGGATGCGCCGGATGATACATTGCTCGACCCGCACGGCAGCGCGCTGGATCAATCCATTGCCATGCTACGCCACAGCTACCGCTTCGGCGCGGACAGCGGCATCGGCCAACTGGCTGACGCGGTGAATGCCGGTGATGTGGCGGCACTGGCGGCTGTCTGGCAACACGGGTATGCCGATTTGGCACAACTGACGCTCACCACCAACGATAACAGTATGTTGCGTGAATGGGTCATCAATGGTGCCGCCAGTCGATTCGCGCCTCAGCCCGGTTCGGTAGCGCCGGTGGGCTACGGCGACTACCTGCGGCGGATGGCTGCGACGCAACCAGAACTGACGGCACCGCAAAGCGAGTTCGATGACTGGGCAGCGCAGATTCTGAAAGCTTTCGGCCAGTTCCAACTGCTGTGCGCGCTACGTAACGGGCCATGGGGTGTGGACAGCATGAATGAGCGCATTGCGCATCTGCTGTATCGTGATGGGTTACTGGTGGCCTGCCAGGGCTGGTATCCAGGGCGACCAGTGATGGTGACCCGTAATGATTACGGCCAGCGACTAATGAACGGTGATATCGGCATTACCCTGACGGTGCCGCAGCGCCAGCGGGACGATTCTCTGACATGGGTAACCAGAGTGGCGTTTCCTGCCAGCGATAGTTCATCCGGCATTCGTTGGATAATGCCGGGGCGTTTGTCGGCGGTGGAAACGGTATTCGCCATGACGGTGCATAAATCGCAGGGGTCGGAGTTCGCCCACACTGGATTGCTGTTGCCGGATAGCTTAAGCCCGATCCTGACCCGTGAACTGGTGTACACCGGCATAACCCGTGCCAAACAGGCTTTCAGCCTCGGTTGCGTGGGGGAGAACCGTACAGTACTGGCCGACGCCGTCAGCCGGCGGGTGTTACGGGTGAGTGGCCGTTTCCCGTGATTACGCCGGTATGCAGTACGGGGCTTCAGGAAACGGCGGAATGTATGATAAGCGAGCGACTCGCGTGACAATCAGCGTGTGTCGCCTGGCCGCAGAAAATCGAGTAGAAGCTGTAGTTCTCTTCGTCAGTAACCCACATGAGACAGAAAAACGATCTTATCGAACGCTGTGTTTTGGATGTGTCTAAAAAACACAACAGTAAACCATTTGATTTTTATGTTCTTTTATATCGTTAAGCTATTATTTAAATAAATAATAGAAAAAATTTTCAATATAATACAAAAAGCGCACTTGCCAGAGTGATGCCTCCCTGCAATTATTAATCGTCGTCGTATCTTATACCCGTCATACGTCAAGTTGCAGGTGCGTTGGCTGCTTTTCTGCAATTCGAATTATTTAGGGTATAGGTAGATAAATGTCTAAATTAATCCATAGCCAGTCATCCCTGTTCTTTTTTTCTTACATCATCAATGCCATGAACAATTGGGCGTTCAAGTTTATAGCGCCATTGGCGCTCTATGCAGAAACACAATCACTACAGATGATGACTGTTAGTTATGGATTACTATTTACACCGAACGTTATCTCCCCGCCATTAGTCAATTTTATAGATGGAAAACTTGCCAGGAAAACAAGTTTGCTTATTTTAAATTTTCTCGGATTTGCATTGTGTATATTTGGCTTGTCCTATTTTAGGTACGGATTTGACAGTGCAGTATTTCTTATTGTTGTTTTTGCATTTTGCACCGTTCTCACATTATTTCAAACGCTTATTCATGGTGTCATGAAAGATGTTATTCATGACAAGGAGACTATTGAGAGTACAAGTCGTAGAGTTGCCTTTGTTGATAGCTTATTTCCTGCTATTGGTCCTCTTATTGGTTCTGCCATGTTAAGCACTTTCAATTACAGCCATATTTTCTTTATTATCGGCATGGTGTATTGTCTATCCTTCATTCTGATTTGTATATTACGCATTAGTGAGCAAGAAAAAGAAATAAAAGAAAGTGTTATAGCAAAAACCACTAATGGATTTAAATTGATAATAAAAATCCATTCATTAATTTTCTGCTTGCTCGATTTTTTCTTTCGAATATAGCGTTGCATGGGTTTCAATCAGTGCTTACTTTTTATTTGATTGATAAATTTAATCTGGTGGATATAAAAGTAGGTGTTTTTTTTGCAGTGTCTGCTATAGGTCTTATCGTTGGTGTCAGGTTAGGGCGTCTTATATATTCCCATAATATTAATAAGTGGTATGTTATCTCTGTGACTGGGATTGTCTGCGCTATCTGCCTGATTATTATTCCTTTGGCTGGGAATATATTTATTGCTAATCTGGCATGGTGCATAGTAATGCTGCTCAGTTCTATCAATCTGATAGTGTTTTACACCGAGCGTCAGACTAATTTTCAACAAAGCGATACAACCAGTGTCATTGCAGCCTCTTACGTGATTATATACTCTGCTATTCCACTCGGCTCTGCTGTCGCTTTTTTCCTTTCTCGATATGTTAATGCCAGTGAAACCATGCTCATTCTCGGTATATGCTTGCTCTTTATTGGGTTGTACTTCCTTTACTTATCAATCAAAAATCAAAAGCTACTAAGAGAGCAGGGATAGCCGAACAATGACGGCGAGGTGAAAACTCCTCACGGCGCGGTGGGAAAGAGGTGGTATGATTGTCGGCCTATTTCATCTGGAATTTTCACTGTGACCTCATTGACTTCATTTGCTGAACTTAACGCGCTTCCTGCGGAACAACTCACCACCCTTAATGAACTGGGGTATCTGACTATGACCCCGATTCAGGCCGCGGCGTTACCGGCGATCCTCGCAGGAAAAGACATCCGCGCACAGGCAAAAACCGGCAGCGGTAAAACCGCCGCTTTCGGGTTGGGTCTTTTACAGCATCTTGATGCCGGGCAGTTCAACACTCAGTCTCTGGTGTTGTGCCCGACCCGCGAACTGGCTGATCAAGTCGCAAATGAATTGCGCCGTCTGGCGCGTTACATGCCGAACATCAAGGTACTGACGCTGTGCGGTGGTGTACCGTTCGGTATCCAGCGCGACTCGCTGACCCATGCCCCTCACATTATTGTCGCCACGCCGGGCCGACTGCTGGATCACCTGAAAAAGGAGACCGTCAGCCTTGATGCCTTGCAGACGCTGGTACTGGATGAAGCTGATCGAATGCTCGATATGGGTTTCGCCGATGCCATCGATGACGTTATCGCCCACGCGCCTGCTCAGCGTCAGACGCTGCTGTTTTCCGCCACCTGGCCAGATGCCATTGCCGCCATCAGTCATCGTATTCAGCGCGAACCGCAGGTGATTGAAATCGACACGGTGGATGAACTTCCTGCGGTTGAACAGCAGTTTTATGAAGTTTCCCGCAGCGGCAAGCTCGATCTGCTGCAAAAATTGCTAAGCCGCGAACAGCCCGCTTCCTGCGTGGTGTTCTGCAATACCAAAAAAGATTGTCAGGCGGTATACGATGCCCTGACCAGCAGTAACCAGAGCGTGCTGGCGCTGCATGGCGACATGGAACAGCGTGACCGTGACCAGACGCTGGTGCGCTTTGCTAACGGCAGCAGCCGTGTACTGGTGGCAACCGACGTAGCCGCGCGCGGGCTTGATATCAAAGCGCTGGAGATGGTCATTAACTACGAGTTGTCGTGGGACCCTGAAGTACATATTCACCGCATCGGACGCACCGCTCGTGCTGGCGAACAAGGGCTGGCCATCAGCCTCTGCGCGCCGGAAGAGGCCCAGCGTGCCAATGCACTGGAAGAGATGCTGAATATGAAACTCAGCTGGCATTCACTGCCCAGTGGGCTGCGCATCACCCCACTGGAAGCCGTAATGGCAACCTTATGCATCGACGGCGGCAAAAAAGCCAAGATGCGCCCCGGCGATATTCTGGGCGCGTTAACCGGCGACATGGGGATGGATGGTGCGGATATCGGTAAAATTACGATCCACCCGATGCACGCCTATGTGGCCGTGAAGCAGTCGGTAGCGCGTCAGGTATGGAAACAGTTACAGCAGGGGAAAATTAAAGGGAAGGCGGTGAAAGTCAGACTGCTAAAGTGAGGTGAGGCGAATATCGGCGTCCAGAAGGGAGTGTTAGAAATTCTGTGTCATTCC
>NZ_JAAVXH010000091.1:0-1214 GCF_012273755.1 Dickeya sp. CFBP 2040 | reverse complement strand
GAAAGACGATTTCTTTGTGTGGTGCTGAGCCTTCTGGCGCTATTTTGAGCTTCGCTGAAATATAATTGTAGAAATGCGTTGCTGACCCAACGGCAAGTTGTTGCCGTGCCTGCAACGGCACCCGCTTTGACGCCGGACAGTAAAACATTCGCCGCACTGACTGGGTCAGTGGGCGGCGTCCATAATCTGAAGGTGGCCGCAGCTGTTGCGCCACAGATGGTTGCAAGCGCATTTGCGCCATCAGCTGCGGTTATCGTGTGGTCGCCCCTGGCGACATAACTCAGCACCGAATTTAACACCCCCCAGTAACCCCATGCCCCCGCAGCAGCTGCACCGTATATGAGTGCTTTATATTGCGCGCTGGTAAGCGCATAAGATGAAGGAATACTCGCCATGCTGATGGCAATGGGTAAGCATAGCCATTTAATAAATCGTTTCTTTAGGATCATCGTAATCACCATATTCAATCACTATATTTAATATGTCACCTGCGTCATCGTCAGGGGTATTATTTCAGTTATAGGTATTGCCCAGAAATATGCCTGCCTGCGATGTTCGCTGGCATGATGAAAGACTAAAAAGTACATTGGTTAAGCGTCTCTGGAATTTATTTACCCCCTGTGGGTTATAGTGGTATTTACGCGGGTGTTATGCGGAAAATCCCTGCCTTGTAATTTCCTCAAGACTTCTGGTCAACACACCGCAGCCTTTACTGTCGCGATAACTTTCAATCAGGGTGTTATAACGCTCCCGGCTGGAACGGGTAATGTTATCTTTTTCTTCCGCATCAAAGGCTGTGCCCCATTTCCGACTGGCAAGAATTATAACCCTGTTGATGATGTTGTCTTCCGTACCTAAATGCTGATATCCGCATTGATACTTTAAATAATTAAGTCCAGCGATGACGGAGGACATATTTTCAATGTTTTCATTTGTATGAGCGTTCTCATCTTTGTTTTGAATAGGTATGTTTGTTGTGCATCCAGACAGAACAAGCGTCAGTGCTACTGTTAAATTCATTGTTATATTCACGACTTTTCTCTTCATTCTTGCCTCGTTTTCCAAAATTTCTTTAGTGAAATTAATTTAATGTTTTGTGTGTGAAACGTAAACGGATTTTTTGTTTGTTTTTTTTGTTGATGATTGTAATGTCTGGTTAATTAATATTGATGATTTTTAAATGGTGAATTTTAAGAGTTAAAGTCATAAATAGC